>CANQLL010000040.1 GCA_947624705.1 uncultured Bacilli bacterium
CTCCTGCTCTTTGGCTCGCACGTGCATAGCACGTGGTTTTATATGTAGCTAACTTGCGTTTGCTACATAATAAAAAGCTTGAATCAAATCAAGCTATTTTTTATAGTTTATTAAATTTATTGCTTTTTCTCGCATAGATATATGCACTAGCAGCACCAACAAGTAAAGTACCAATTATTGCATATGATACGATGCCAGTATCACTATTATCCTCACCAGCACCAGGTTCAGAACCATTACCATCACCAGTATCATCAACACATGTACCTAATGTATATTCCATTTCATAAGTAGCTGGTACAAAATACCAATACATGTTTTTCATTTTAACATTGTCATTGCTACTTACATTAACTAGTTTATTAGTGTCATTATCTACTGCGTTATCTATTTCATATTTGTCATTAACATAGACATATTTATCATCTTCACCAGGATCTTTTCCGGTAGTAGTTCCATTATCATCGTAGAACCAATTTAAAGGATACCATTCAAATACATCACCTTTTTTATTTAATAAATCTGCAGCAGTTATATTTCTGGTTATTTCACCTTTTATTGTATCACCCATAGAATTAATTCCATTATCAGTAACATTTATTGCTGTTTCTACATTTGGAACTTGAGCTTTTTTATACATATTTTCAAAAGCTGACCATTCTCCTGATTTTCCTGATGAGTCACGATCTTTTAAATATTTAATTTTATTATAAATTACTGAATATCTATCTCCATCATATTTTACGATACCATCTTCTACAAATTGCCAACTTCCATGCATATAATAAGTTGTATCTCCGCTTGTATAAGATTCTAATTGGTCATCAGTATCTTTTCCTATATTTTGTTTTTCTAGTTCAATCATTGCTTTAATATCATTGTCACTCCACGAATTAGATACATTTTCCTTAATATTTTCAGCTTCATTAGGAATTTCAAGCTTAAAATCAGCAATATTTTTAACACTTACTACTGGATTAGTAGAAGAAGGGGTAAATTTAAATTCTTCAGTTTTATGTGTCGTTAAAGCATCATATAAAGTTATTTTTCCATCACTATCATTATCAGTAATATTTTTAACTAATTTATCTGCTTCTCCATAGCCACCTTCTAATATAATATTTTTCGGATCATACCCTTTTCCACCTTTATCACTTTTCATTTCATATGAATCAGGACTATCTTTAGCTAATTTATCATATATTGTTTTTCCAATTAACGCTTTTGATTGAGTAGCGTCCCAACCATATGTATTTAAATAATCATCAGTAAAACTAATAATTACTTTTGAATTATATGTGTAATCATCCATAGATTCATTTTGATGAGCATAAAAATCATTATACGGCACTTCTTCAGTTACCATTGTGTCGGCAAAACTAAATAAATAAACGCTTTTCTTAGTTTCACATCCACTCGCTGCTTTAACGATTGGTAACATTGGGCTTATCATTAAAGCTGTTGCTAATAAAATTACACTTACTTTTTTTCCTTGTTTTTTCAAAAATTTCTTCATACTTATATCCTCTCCTATATTCTAGTAGTATTATAAACCAATTTTTCCCAAATATGCAACAGCAAAATACATTATTCTTAAAAAAAACGTCTAATTTTGTAAAGATATTTAATTTTAATATATTTTATGATATTATATTTAAAGTAGAAAGGTTGGTTAAAGTGAAAGTAATTAAAATTCAAACTTATAAAAATTCTTTAATATTTTCTTTTAAAGAGCAAGAAAAACTTGATACTAACCTAACTATGATTACAACTAAAATTAATTTAGAAGAAGTATATTTTTCTTTTAAATATATAGTTAAAAATAAAAAATTAATTTTAAAATTTTTAAAAGATACAATAATTAGTAAAAATATAACAAAAATAGTTTTAGCTGACTATGAATTATTTGATTTAGTATTTGATTTAATTCCTAAATTAAATCAAATTACTTCTTTAGAAATAAGAGATAAAACTGTATTAGATTATGAAGATTGTTTAAAAGTTATGAAACTAAAACAATTAAAAGAATTTAAATGTTTTAGTATTCCCCTATTTATGTTAGAACAATTAGATAAAACTAATTTAGAAGTATCTTTATTTAGTGAAGAATTTTATGTTAGTAATTTTATGTTAGATAATAAATTTAATAATTATGCTGATATGTATTATGCTAAAACAATAGTTATTAATAAAGAAATGAATGAAACTGATTTAAATGATTTTAAAACTTTTTTAAGAATAAATAAATATTTAAAAGTAATTTATTTATATTATTATAAAAAAGAATTAGTTCAAAAATTATTAACTATTTTAGATAGTTTAAATGTTAAAAAAATTAAATTTAAAATATATCAACAAGATAAAGATAATAATGCTTTAGAAGAATTAGCTAATTATATAAATAAAAATAAAATAAAAAAATTAAGTTATTCTTTTAAAATAATATATTCAAAAGAATATATTCATAATAATTTTGTCAAACAATTATCTTTTACTAATTTAAAAATGTGTGCTTTAATAATGATTATTACTTTAGCTTGTGGTATAGGCTTTAAAATCTATTATGATTTTAAAGCGCAGGAAGATGTTGAAGATGTTTATGATATGGTTAATCTAATTAATGAAGTAGATACGGATGCAAATGAAGAACAAAAACAAGATGAGGGTGAACAAAAACAAGTTATTGAAGCTTTAACAGAAGATTTTGATAAATTGTTAGCTATTAATCCCGATACAGTTGGTTGGTTAAAAGTTAATAATACTAATGTAAACTACCCGGTTGTTCATACAGATAATAATGATTATTATTTAAATTATAATTTTTATAAGAGAAAAAACTTTAATGGTTGGGTATTTATGGATTATCGAAATAGTATTGAAGAATTAAATGATAATACAATTATATATGGTCATAATGGCACAATGTTTGGTTCATTAAAAAACACTTTAAAAGAAAAGTGGTATACAAATAAAAATAATCAAATAATATCATTTAACACTCTATACGCGCAGTTACGTTTTCAAATATTTGCTATTTATATAACAACTCCTGATTTTGATTATATAATAAATAATTATGTTTACCCGCAAAACTACACCAAGTTTTTAGCGGAGGTTAAATCAAGAAGTATCTATGATTTTGGGGTTGAAGTTACAAATGAAGATAAAATATTAACTTTATCGACTTGTGCTGAAAATGGGGCGAAAAGAATTGTTATTCATGCTAAATTAATTTAATGGTTATTTATTTCTTTCAATTTTTCTTCTATCCATGGTTTTAAGTTTGCTTTTAAGGTCTTAAAACCATTTTTTGTTTCTCGAAATTCATTATCTAAATTTTTAATCGATAATTTTAAATGTTTAGTTTGGTCATTTACTTCAATTACCCTAGCCTTTATATCTTCGGAGTTAATATAATCATTAATGTTTTTTACATAAGAATTAGAAATTTCGGATATATGAATTAAACCACTATATTCTTGATCTACTTTAACAAAAATTCCATATTTTTGGGTACCCGTAACTTTACCGGAAACTATATCATCTACTTTATACATCCCTAATCACCTCTACCATTATACAACAAAAATATGGACAAAACACAAAAAAGTGACTATAATAATTTTTGGGTGGGTGAATATGACAGTTTATGTTCTTTATATCATAGATGATATTCGAAAAAGATATTATGTTAAAAAACAAAAATTTAATAATTTAGATGAAGCAATGATAGCTCAAGATAAATATAACAATCTATTAGTAAATGCTTTTGAAAATAATTATCAAGTTATTAAAATAAGTGATAGACCTCAATATAGCAGAACTTATAAAAAGAAAACATTTTAGATAGCATTATTTTACAAGAATATGCTAAAATATTATAGGTGATTAGAATGGAAGAAAAAATTATAGAAGTAATAGAAGAAATGCGTCCTTATTTAAATAGTGATGGGGGCGATATTGAATTTATTAAATATGAAGATGGAATTGTATATGTTAAATTAACTGGAGCTTGTAGTGGTTGTGTCCATCGCAATGAAACCATTACTAATGTTATTTTAAATTTATTGCAAGAAGAAATACCAGAAATAAAAGAAGTAAAAGAAAGCGAATAAAGCTTTCTTTTACTTTAGTGAGAAATATTATTTTCGGCTAAGATTTGATTTAAATTACTTAAACTTATATTTAAAGAATCACAAATTAGTTTTTTCGACGCACCATTTTTGAACAAATTTTCAGCATTAGCTCTAATGGTATTTTGAGTACCTTCTTCAATTCCCATTTCTTTGCTATGGGCTAAACCTGAGGCGATATCTCTTCGTTTTTTCTCATAAAATTCATATAGTTGTAAGGCATCTGGATCGGCATTTAATTTTTCTATTAATTTTGCTACTTTTTGGACTCTTTTATTTGTATATTTTTCCATATCTATTCTTCCTTTCTCTTTTAATATTTCAATCCACTCTTTTAAATTTGGTCTGATTTCTGGATTTTTGGATTTTAAATTTATTACATAATATTTAATATTTTCTAGTTTTTGTTTTTCAGATTTTTCTTTTTTTAAATCTTCTTCTCGATAACTTAAATAACTATTTTGAACATATTCTTTAAATTTAGTTTGATTATAATTTATTATACATACCATAATAAATTTTTTGACCATTTCATACCTTTCCTTACCTTTTAAACTATTATTAATGATTTTCCCTAAATAATAAGTTATTCTTTTTTCAATATCGCCATTATCTGTATTTTGCATTTCAATATTTACATAAATTTCATGATTAACTAAAGTTAATATATCTGTAACTATTTCTTTTTGTTTTTTATTTTCTTTTTCGATAACACTATCTAATATTTCTAAAGAAGATATTTTTATTTCTAATAAATCTTCTAAAAAATTAGTTAAGATATCTTTATGTTTAAAAATATATCGAAATGCTAAATCATGGGAAACGTAAATAAAATTTTTAGTTTTTGTCATATTATTTTTCTCCTTTCCGAGAAGAAAAATAACATAAATGCCAACTAACGTCAAAAACCTAAAAAATGGAAAAATGGTTCTAAAATCGGCAAAAATGGTTCCAAAAAGCTTTTTTGGCTTAGGCAAAATTGCCAATTTGCTTCCAAAATCCAATTTTAGGTGTTTTTTAAAAATTTTACCTCCCTCTATTATATATATTATACTTTTTTTCTTAATTTCCTTTATTTTTTATTAACCAATCAATTTTTTCTAAATGAGTATAAGAAGATATAAGATAATAAACATCATTTAAAAATAATTCATATTCATCTACTAAAGAAATAATTGGTAATAAAACTTCTTCTTTTTCTTCATTATTCATAATTTTTTCATATAAATCAAAATAATAAGATGGATATAATAAACGAGCATATAACATGTGATATTCATAATTAGAAAGTTTATTAGTTTTTAAATAATTTTCTAATTCTAAGTAAACATCTTCTTTTTGAAAGAAACCATTTTTAAGATAAGAAGCAATATCTCTAATTCTTAAATCAAAAATAAAAGATAAAGGATTATAAAAGTTTAAAGCATAATTAGGATAGAATATTCTTTTATGAGATAAATTTAAAATAAAATCTTTCTTTAAAGTTTCATTAGCGTAATTAACATAACTAATTGCATTTTCAGCTAAACCAACATAATAACTAAATGAATTTAAAATAATTTCTTTTTCTTTACCTATTTGACTTATTTGATATTCAAAATAATCTATTTTAGAAGCCCATAAATTAGCCCAATCATTACGATATAATTTACTTTTTTCGGGATTTAAAATTAAACTATTTTGAAAATTAACTATATCAATTAAATCAATTTCTTTTTGAGGATTTTCATTAAGTTTTAACATAATATAATTTACTTCATCAATTACAGTTACTAATTTTTGATCTTTATTAAAAATAAATTGATGCGTATTAATTTTTTTATTATTTAATTCTTGGGAAACTAAAAGCAAATCCTTTAAATCTTCTAAAGGACGATTTAAAGGTACAAAATAATAATTATCATAATTATAAATAAAAGAATAATAATTATTATTTTGATTTAATTCATTTATTTTAAAATTATAAAAATATTCTATATCACTTTTCATATTTTAATATATGAAAAAGCTTAAGCAATTATGCTTAAGCCGCTTGTTGATATGTTAAAGTTGGTCCTCCAGGTGCAGCCTGAACTGGGGTTGTACCACCAGAGGCTTGATTAGTAGTAGTTTGTGGAGCTGGAGTTATAGGAATTGTTGGAGCAACATTTGCAGTTTGCGTTGGGGTTGCTTGAACTGGAGCTTGATTTAAGGTATTAGAAGCTTTTACCATTTCATTAGTAGCTTTTACTACATCAGCCATTTCATTAACTTTATCTTCAATATAATCCATATTTTTAGCTAGCATCAATAAGTCTTCAATTCTCCTGCGCATTTGTTCTTTAATAGTTTGTTGTCTAATTCCCGTTTTATTAACTAATTCTTCAAATTGTTTAATAAACTCTGCATCTGATAAAGTGTTAGCTGCCGCTATAGGTTCAGTTACAACTGGTTCGGTTGCCGGAGCTGGTTGAGTATTAACAGTTGGAGTTGGTTGCACATCAATAACAGATGCCGCCGGTTGCTCAACAATTGGCTCTACTGGAGCAGCTGTTGGCGTTTCTATATTAAATGGTTCCACCATACTATCTAATGGCGTTTTTGGATTTAACTCTGCTGGGGCTTGTTCAAATAAAGTATCAGTTGGAGTATCATTATTAACAGTGATGTCAACAGCAGGTGCCGTATTAGCCGGAGCTTGAACTTCTGGTTCTGGAGCTGGAGCTAATTTAGATAAGGCTGTACTATAAGAATTTGCAATTTTAGTTGGACCATCATTTGGTACAGCAATATTTTTATTACCCGTAATAGTCGTTTCTAAATTATCTAAATTAATTACCGTATCAATTGGATTAGTTCCCGTTATCATATCTCGCATAATACCTTTAATCCGATTCCATTCATCATCAGATTCAATGTTAGCAAATGTGTATTTACCCCCATCTTCTAAAACTTGCGATACATTTAATTTGGCAAGTCCATTAGGATCAGTTTCCCCAAATGAATATATTACATATTTACGACCAAAATCATTAATTTCAAAAGCAGCATTAATTTCTGCTTCAACTTTTTCTCCTGTAGATTTAGTTACCATAAGTTTTGGCATAAAAATCCCTCGCTATTCTAAAAATATTATAGCAAATAGTCTTAAAGCTTGCAATATGAATAAACTATGTGTTTACTTAAAAAATACCGTTTTATGCTAAAATATATGCAATTATGGCTTAAATTATTTAGATAGCTTGACATATTTTTGACAAAAAAGAAATCAACTATTTACGAGTTGATTTCTTTTTGTCCTTTGATTTTTCTTTTTTAGCCGGAATTGGTAAAGTTTCTTTTCGCGATAAATTTAAACGACCTCGATTGTCATAACCTAAAGATTTAACTCTTATTTCATCGCCAACTACAACGATATCTTTAGGATGTTCAACTCTTTTATTATCAAGTTGCGAAACATGAACTAAACCTTCGCAGCCTGGCCATAATTCAACAAAACAACCAAAATCTTCGACTTTTGTTACTTTACCAGTATAGATAGCTCCCTCTTCTACTTCCCGAACAACAGCTTCAATCATTTCTTTGGTTTTATTAATTATTTCTTCATCAGTATGATAAATTACTACGCGTCCATCATCTTCTAAATCAACTTTAACAGCATCTTTATCATTAACTGATTTAACATTACTAGCTTCTAAAATAATTTTGGTTATCATTTCGCCCCCGCGACCAATAACATCTTTAATCTTTTCCGGATCAATATTAAAGGTGGCAATTTTAGGAGCGTAAGGACTCAATTCTTTTCGTGGTTGATCAATACAATTTTCCATGACATCTAATATTTCCATTCTCGCTTTTTTAGCTTGGGCTAAAGCTTCTTTTAAAATATTTTTCGTAACTCCTTTAATTTTAATATCCATTTGCATGGCACAAATACCTTTTCTAGTTCCCGCTACTTTAAAATCCATATCTCCCATGTGATCTTCTAAACCTTGAATATCAGTTAAAATTGTATATTTGCTACCATTGGTAATTAAACCCATGGCGATACCAGCAACTGGAGCTTTAATTGGCACTCCGGCTGCCATTAAAGATAGACAACCCGCACAGATAGTAGCTTGAGAAGATGAACCATTACTTTCTAATATTTCACTAACAACCCGAATGGTATAAGGAAATTCTTCTTCCGACGGAATAACTTGTAATAAAGCTCTTTCCCCTAAAGCTCCATGCCCTATTTCTCTTCGACCTGGGGCGCCATATCTTCCTACTTCCCCGACACTAAAAGCCGGAAAGTTATAATGTAACATAAATCTTTTGGAATCCTCTAAACCTAAACCGTCCAATATTTGATGTTCACCTAAAGCTCCTAAAGTTGTAGTTGCTAAAGATTGCGTTTGACCTCTGGTAAATAAAGCGGAACCATGCGTTCTTGGTAATAAATCAATCTCCGCATCCAAAGGTCTTATTTCATCAATCTTTCGACCATCTGGTCTAATCTTTTTATCAGTTATTAACCGTCTTACTTCATCAGCTTCAATTTGATTTAATATTTTACTTACTTGTTTTAAGTATTCTTCGGCATCATCTCTAGTTCCATAAATTTCCGTAAAATTACCAATAATATCTTCTTTTATTTCTTCTATTTTATTTTCTCTTTCTTGTTTGTCTTTAATCTTAATAGCAGCAATTATATCATCCGCCGCATATTTAACTACTGATTCTCTTAATTCTTCATCAATTTTCGCTAATTCTACTTCAACTTTTTCAGCTCCTACCTCAGCAATTATTTTTTCTTGAAATTCACATAAAGTTTTAATATGATCATGAGCTAACATTAAAGCATCAAGCATCACTTTTTCACTTACTTCCTTAGCCCCAGCTTCTACCATACAAATAGCATCTTTAGTTCCGGCCACTGTCAAAGACAATTCACTTTCTTCAGCTTCTTCAGCACTTGGATTTATAATAAAGTTCTTGCCAATTTTGCCAACAACTACGCCGGCAACTGGTCCATCAAAAGGAATATTAGAAATTCCTAAAGCTAAAGATGAACCAAATAAAGCCGTCATTTCTGGAGAGCAATCTTGATCAACTGATAAAACCGTATTTATAACTTGCACTTCATTACGGAAATTTTCATCAAACATTGGTCTAATAGGACGATCAATTAAACGAGCAGCTAAAGTCGCATTTTCACTCGGTCTTCCTTCCCTTTTAATAAATCCACCCGGAATTTTTCCAACACTATATAATTTTTCGTTATAAGTAACAGTTAAGGGAAAGAAATCTTGCGTAATAGCATTTTTGCCCATAACAGCTGCAGTTAGAATAACAGTATCATTATATCTTACTAAAACACTACCATTAGCTTGTTTTGCAAGTTGCCCTGTTTCTACAATTAATTTTCTTCCTAAAAAATCTAATTCAAATACTTTTTTCATCATTTACCTCTTTTCTTTTTTAAAAAAATAGACACTAAAAATCAAAGTGCCTATTTTCTAATATTTAATTCTTCAATAAGTTTACGATAACTTACTACATCTTTTGCTTTTAAGTAATCTAATAAACTACGACGTTTACCAACTTTTTTAAGTAAACCTCTTTTAGAATGGTAATCATGAATATGAACTTTTAAATGTTCAGTTAATTCATTAATTTCTTCAGTTAAGATAGCAATTTGTACTTCAGTTGCTCCACTATCTTTTTCATTCTTACCAAACTTTTTAATTAGCTGAGCTTTTTTTTCTTTTGTTACAGCCATTTTTATTCCTCCTTTTTTAATTTTTAGTTTAAACTTAGTAAAAAATCGGAGACTTTTTGAACCAAGTAAAAACTTCATTTAAAGTATATTATACTTTTCTAAATAAATCAACTAAAAAGTATAAAAAATCCCTTAAAATAAGGGATTAAATACTTAAGTGGTGTCCTCGAACAGATTCGAACTGTCGACCTATTGCTTCGGAGGCAATCACTCTATCCAGCTGAGCTACGAGGACACTAATAAAATAAATGGTGTCCCCGAACAGAATCGAACTGTTGACCTATTGCTTAGGAGGCAATTGCTCTATCCTACTGAGCTACGAGGACCAATTTACTTTATTATTATAAATTTTTTTAGAAGGAAAAGCAATATTACATCTCTAATTTATAACTAATTATAAAACCTATAATTAATAAAATTAAACAAGGTATAATATTAATTAAATTAATTAAATTTAAAATATTAATTATTAAATAAATAATTGAACTTAAAGAAAAACCAATAATTAATAAATATAATTGTTCTTGATAACTTCTAAGAAAAAAACTAATTAATTTACTAACAATGATTATTCCTATTAAAATACCTAGAAAAAATAAAATTGTATATTTTAAATGAGCAAAAGGATTACTAAATATACTTAAAATAAATTTATAAACACCTAACATCATAAAAGTTGCTGTGCCACTAATACCAGGAATAATCATTGTTAAAGCATCTAAAAAACCAAGAAAAATAATATATAAATAATTTAAAATATTATCTTGAGGAAAATAAGAATTAGTATTTTTAAAAATACTAATTAAATAAACAATTAAAATAGCAATAAGTATAAAAGAAATATTTCTTTTTTTCGTTATTTTTACTTTTTTAATAATATAAGGAATTGTACCCATAATTAAACCAATAAAAAAGATTAAAGTATATAAATAATATTTATTTAATAAATAACTTATTATATTACTAAAAAGTAAAATAGAAACAATTACTCCTAAACCAAGTGTTCCTAAAAATAAAATATTATTTTTTAAATCTTTAAAAAAAGAAGTTAATGAATATATAGCTTTTTCATAGACTCCTAATGAAAAAGCTAACATACTTCCACTAACTCCCGGAATTATTTTACCTAAGCCAATAATAATTCCTTTTAAAAATAAAATTATATTTTGCATAAATTACACCCTATTTCTAATTTATTTTAAAAAAAGATATTTATGCTAAATAGTGTAAAATTTATTGTAAAGATTAAGTTAAATTTTTAATCTTGTTGATATTTTTTTATATAACCTATACAATTAAGGCAGAAAGAGAGGAAAGATGTAATGAAAAAATTTATTATTACGTTAGCATTTGCTTTAATGGTATTTGTTCCATGCGTTAAAGCAGATGGAGAATTTGGTACAGTTAGTACAATAACAACAGGAGGAAATGTTGAAAATGCACAAAGTGCCAATGTTGT
>CANQLL010000041.1 GCA_947624705.1 uncultured Bacilli bacterium
TATTTAAAATTACAAGGGGAAGATAAAGATATTATTGAAGATAATAATCCCCGTTTATTTGAAATTCCTTTTGATTCGGAAAGAAAAATGATGAGTACTATTAATCAAATAGATAAAGAAATTTATATATGTACTAAAGGAAGTTTAGCCTCTATTTTACATAATTCTTTATATTATTTAGACAATAATGAAGTAAAAAGGTTAACTAAAGAAATAAAAGAAAAAATAATTAAAGAAGAAACGAGAATGTCTAATAAAGCTTTAAAAGTAATAGCTTTAGCTTATAAAAAAACTAAGAAAAAAAATGAAGAAGATTATATTGATGATGAAAAGAATTTGATTTTTGTGGGTTTAGTTGGTTTAATGGATCCACCTCGAGATGATGTCAAAGATGCCATTAAACTTTGTAAAAGTGCCCATATTAGACCGATTATGATTACTGGTGATAATATCAACACCGCTACAGCGGTAGCTAAATCGATTGGAATTATTAAGGATGCCAAAGAAGCTATTGAGGGTAAAGAACTCGAAGAATTAACAGATAGTGAAATGATTACAGCGGTCAAGAAGTATAGTGTCTACGCGCGAGTTACACCAGATCATAAAGTCCGAATTGTTAGAGCTTTACAAGCTTCTTTAAAAGTTGTAGCTATGACAGGGGATGGCGTAAATGACGCGCCGGCAATTAAACTAGCTCATGTTGGTATTGGCATGGGCAATGCTGGAACCGATGTTACTAAAAATGTAGCTGATGTTTTATTACTCGATGATAGTTTTTCCACTATAGTTACAGCAGTTAAAGAGGGAAGAAGAATTTATAATAATGTTATAAATAATATTATTTATAACTTATCTTCGAATTTTACTGAAATAATCATTATTATAATTGGTATGTTTTTATCTAAAAGCTTAATATTACCTTTACATATTTTATATATTGATTTAGTTGCTGATACTTTACCTTCAATTGCCTTAGCATTTGAAAGTAGTGATAAAAATAGTATGAAGAAAAAACCTAATGGTTTAGAAAGAAAAGTATTTACTCCTTTTAATATAGCATCTTTAGTTTTATCAGTTATCGTAGAAGTTTATTTATCTTTATTAATATTCTTCTTTGCTAAAGGTTTATTTGGTATAAAAATTGCTCAAACTTTAACTTTATTAAGTATAGTTTTACAAGAATTTATTTATGCTTATAATTGTCGTTCTTTAAAAACGCAAATTAAAGAAAAAGGAATATTTTCTAATAAACAAATGAATTTATTTATTGGAATTTTAATGCTTGTCCAATTAATTGTGTTCTTTACCCCAATTGGTAAAATATTTAGCTTAGTACCAATAAGTTTTAGCCAATTTATCTTTGTTTTAATCTTAAATTTAAGTGGTTTCTTTATAATTGAAGTTTTAAAACCATTCTTAGTAAAACATTTTAATGATAGATAGTAATTTATTTTAAATAAAATTGACACTTATAACGTCAATTTTTTAAATCTTTTATATATATTTAATTTATTAAGTTATGAATTTGGTACAATTTATTTAAGAATACGGATAGGAGTTTATTTATGAAAAAAAAGAAAAAGGCAATGAAAGAAAAGACTAATCTATATGCAATTTTTTCTTTATTAGTGTTTCTTTTAGGTTTCATTGTTGGTGGTAATCTAATTTTTGTTTTATTGATATTAATTATATCTAGTATATTGGCAATAATGGGAATTGTTAAAGCTAAAAAAGACAAAACAAGTAAAGCTTTATCTATAATTATTTTAAGTATAAGTAGTTTATTTTTAGTAGTATTCCCCGCCTATAATTTAATAAAACATGCTTATAATTATAATAAACAAGTAAGTTATTCTGCATTAACTGAAAAAGAAAAAGTTGTATTTGATGCGGTTAGTGATCTTTATGTAGACAATGGTTTAAATAAAACTAAAATAAAAATCGAAAGTATTTACTATCAAGCTACAAGTGAGGAAAATAGTAAAAATGATGTTTATATTAATTATATTACAAGACGTGATAATAAAAAACATTGTTATAACGCAGCGGAGATCAGTTTTAATTCTAAAGAGTATGATTACTTTATAACTGATGGTGAAAAAATGGATAGCGATAGAATAGTAGGGGCTTTTGAAAGGTTATATTTAAGATAATAACTTTTTACCTATCCTACATTTAGGGTATTCTTTGGGAAGGAATATTGGTTCTTCCCATTTTTGCTTTTAAAACCATTCTTAGTAAAACATTTTAACGATAATTAATTATTTTGATAGAACAAAATAATTATAAAAAATAAAAAGTTATTTTGATACATCAAAATAACTTTACATAACTATGCTTTTATGATATATTTAAAAAGGTGATAAATCGATGCTTAAAAGAGAAATATATTTAAAAAAAATAAGACCATTTTATCATGAGACTTCTTTAATAAAAATATTATATGGTTTAAGAAGAAGTGGTAAATCTATTTTACTTACACAAATTATGGCCGAGTTAAAAGAAAATAAAATTAAAGAAGAGCAAATTATTTATATTAACTTTGAATCCTTAGAATATAGTTTTATCAAAAATGCTTTAGATCTTTATAATTATATTAAAGAAAAAAGTCAAAAATCTAAAAAATATTATATATTTTTAGATGAAATACAAGCTGTAGAAGATTTTGAAAAAGGTATTAATTCTTTAAGAATAATGGATAAATATAGTATATTTATTACTGGTTCTAATAGTAAAACGACTTTTAAAGAATTAGCTACTGAATTAACGGGAAGATATGTTAGTTTTAAAATTAATCCTTTAACTTTTAAAGAAATAGTAGAGTTAAAAAAAGTTAAAAAAGATGACTATGAAAAAGTTTTATTTGATATTTTTAAATGGGGTTCTTTGCCACAACGTTTTGTCTTTAATAATGAAGAAGAATTATATATTTATTTTAATGATGTTTATAATTCTATAATTTTAAAAGATATTGTCGAAAGATTAAAAATAAAAGATGTTACTACTTTTAATAAAATAGTTGAATATTTAATTTTAACGGAAAGTAAAGAATTTTCAGCTAATAATATTTTAAATTATTTAAAACAAGAAAAGGTAAGTTTATCTAGTCAAACTTTATATGCATACATAGAAGCCTTATGTTCTACTTTTATAATAAATAGAGTTTATCGATATGATGTTCAAGGAAAATCTATTTTAAAAACTTTGAATAAATATTATGTTTCTGATTTAGGTATTAAGAAAATTAAAAACACTAGTAATGAAGTTAATTATTCAATTGCTTTAGAAAATTTAATCTATAATGATTTAATAGCTAAGGGTTATAATGTTTATGTTGGTAAAACAAAAAAAGGAGAGATTGATTTTGTTGTAACTAAAGAAAATCAAACAAAATATATTCAAGTCGCCTTATATTTAGAAAATGAAAAAACGATTGCTCGAGAGTTTGGTGCTTATCGAGCAATTGATGATAAGTATGAAAAATATGTAATTAGTTTGGATAAAGAAAATAAATCACAAGACGGAATTATTCATTTAAATGTTTTTGATTTTCTTTTAGATGAAGATTTTTAAAATTTTTTCTTTTTTTGAAAAAATAAAAATCAGGCAAATAAACATTTTAAACTTTTTTAAATAAATGAAGATTATAATAAAAAATAAAAACTGTAATTTTAAATTACAATTTTTATTTATCGGTTGAACCAAAGCCACCTGTTCTTTTGCCAGTGGCTTGATCATTATCGGCAATTAAATATTTTTGAAAAATAACTTGACCAATAACATCGCCTTTTTTAACTTCTAAATCATGATCTGAAAAGTTAAAATATTGGAAATAAAAGTGACCGTCATTGCTTTCGTTTCCGTAATAATCAGCATCAACAATGCCAATACTATTAGCCATTACAAAACCTTTTTTAGGCCCGCTACTGCGATTGGCTAACATAAACCATTCATCTTCTTGGCAGTATGCTTTTAAACCAGTTGGAATTAAAGTAGGTTTAATTCCGGGTTTATACATGGGAATAATAATATCCTCCGCTGCTTCAATATCATATCCTGCCGCATGTAATGTACTTCTTTTAGGAAGATTAATATTTTTATCTTCCCATCCTTTTGCTATTTCAAAACCTCTTGTTTTCATTTCTACTCCTTTAAACTGTTACTTTTTCTTGTTCATAAAGAACTATTTTCTTTTGTTTTAATGATTTTTGAACATCAATAACGCGTTGATTTTCCGAACCACAATATTTTAAAGTAGGGTTATGTAATTTATCAACATATTGACCATCGACTAAAACATCAATATATTTTAAAACTTCTTTATCTTTTAAATCTTTATCAAAAAGAAAACCACTCCATATCCAAATAGTTTTATTGGGATATTTTTCTTTAAAAGCTTTAGCTAATTTTGTCGTCCCTTCAATATTATTAGGGTGGAGTGGTTCACCTCCTAAAATTGATAATCCTTCAATATAATCTTTAGCGCTTAATTCTAAAACTCTTTCTATTTTTTCGTCCGTAAATTCTTTGCCACCTTTAAAATCATGAGTTTCCGGATTAAAACAATTAGGACATTTAAATTCACAACCTTGCATAAAAATGGAAACTCTAACACCTGGGCCGTTAGAGATATCCATTTTTCTTATTTTATTATAACGCATAAACTATTCCTCATCATCATCTTTATTATCGATATGAATTACGCGTTCTTTAATTTCTTGGGTTCTTCCTTTATTCCAGAAATTAGCCCCAATATAACCACAAGTACGACGAGCCACGTTCATTTTATCATGATCCCTATTGCCACAATTTGGACAATACCATTCAAGATTATCATCGATTAAAATTTCGCCCGTATAACCACATTCATGACAATAATCACTCTTAGTATTTAATTCGGCATACATGATGTTATCATAAATAAATTCAATTACTTCTAAAACCGCATCAAGATTATTTTCAAGATTAGGAGTTTCGACATAAGATATTGCTCCGCCTGGAGATAGTTTTTGAAATTCACTTTCTAATTTTAATTTAGAGAAAGCATCAATTTCTTCAAATACCGGAACATGATAAGAATTAGTAATATAATCTCGATCCGTAATTCCTTTAATAACGCCAAAACGATCTTTCAAACATTTAGCAAATTTATAAGTCGTTGATTCAATAGGGGTACCATAAACACTATAATCAATATCTTCGGCTTCTTTCCATTCTTTACATTTATCATTTAATTTTTGCATAACAGCTAAACCAAATTCTTTACCCACACCATTATCAGTATGACTATTGCCAGTCATATATTTAACACATTCATATAAACCAGCATAACCTAAAGAAATAGTAGAGTAGCCATGATGTAATAGTTCATGAATGCTTTCACCTTTTTTAAGTCTAGCAAGAGCGCCATGTTGCCATAATATCGGCGCAACATCAGAGGTAACCGCACTTAATCTTTTATGTCTAATTTGTAAAGCCCGATGACATAATTCTAGTCTTTCTTCAAAGATATCCCAGAATAAATCCATATCTTTATCACTTGATAAAGCCACATCAACTAAGTTAATTGTGACAACTCCTTGATTAAAACGACCATAATATTTTGGGTTACCATTTTCATCAACATAAGGAGTTAGGAAAGAACGACATCCCATACATGGATAACATTGACCATTACCATTTTTATCAATTTTAAGTTGTTTCATTATTTTTTCAGAAATATAATCAGGAACCATTCTTTTAGCTGTACATTTTGCTGCTAATTCTGTTAAATAATAATATTTACTATCTTTATGAATATTATCTTCTTCTAGAATGTATAAAAGTTTAGGGAAAGCTGGGGTAACATAAACACCTTTTTCATTTTTCATTCCTTGAATTCTTTGTTTTAAAACTTCTTCAATAATCATTGCTAGTTCTTCTTTATATTCTTCTGTTTCCCCTAAATACATACAAACACTTAAGAAAGGAGCTTGACCATTAGTCGTTGTCATAGAATTAATTTGATATTGGAAAGTTTGAACTCCGTCGGTAATTTCTTTAGCTAAATCTTCTTTGGCATATTTTTCGCAATCAGCTTTAGAAAATTTTCGATCTTGATATTTTTTTAAATAACGATTGTAACTATCACGAACAAAAGGAGCAAGGTGGGTAAGAGTTATAGTACATCCGCCATATTGTGAGGAGTTAACTGAGGTAATAAGTTGGGTCGCAATCGTAACTGCTGTCCAAAAACGATGCGGGCGTTCAATCATAACTCCATTAATATTTGTTCCGTTTTGTAACATATCTTCCAAATCAATTAAATCACAATTATGTAAAGCATTTTGAGCAAAGTAATCAGCATCATGGAAATGAATTATTCCATCATCGTGAGCTCTAACAACATCTTCCGGAAGTAAGAATCTTCTGGTGATATCTGTTGAAGTAATTCCGGCAAGATAATCTCTTTGCGTTGTTACAACTTTCGCATTCTTATTAGAATTTTCTGTATTCCAATATTCACTTTCGCCATCAATTAATTCTTTAATTGCTAAATCAGTTGTATTAGCTTTTCTAACTAATTCTCTTTTATAACGATAAGTAATATATTTTTTAGCTAAATCATATTTACCAATTGCCATTAATTTTCTTTCAATAATATCTTGAATATCTTCAACTAAAATTCTTTTTTTTCCTAGTTTTTCAATATATTTAATAATATTTTTTATTTGGGTAGCTGAAGCTTGATCTTCTTCATCTACTTCTTGATTAGCTTTCATAATAGCATTTTCAATCTTTTCGGGACTATAATCTACCATGTGTCCATCTCTTTTTATAATTTTCATAAACTACCTCTTTTCTACTTTTTACACTTCCAGTATAGCATTTTATTTTTTAAATAAAGTGTTGCAATTGCAACATTTATAAAAATGTGTTAAACTTTTTTTAGTGAGGTGTAAATATGGATCAATTGTTTGCTAATATTAAACCAAGTAATCAAGGGAAAATTTTGAAATTATTAGAGGCAAATAGGTTGACATTGCCTAAAAATGTCAACCTATTTACATTTATCTTAAATGAAAATTTTATTGGTTTAATTGAAAAAGGTAATATTCAAATAATTAAAAATGATTATAATGGTAATAAAACAATAATAGAAGATTTATATGATGAAAATATATTTGGTTCTATGATTACGGGCATAAGTAATAAAGAACATGAAATTATCACTAAAGAAGAAACAACTATTATTTTAATCGATTATGATCGCATATTAGATTTAGAATATCAAAAATATGAATATTATAATCAATTTTTAAAAAATCTTTTAAAAATAATAACTGATAAAATCCAAGATAAAAATGAAAGAATTGAAATTTTAACTAAAAAAACTATTCGGAATAAACTTTTAGAATATTTTGAAATATTAGCTAAAAAAAGAGGGACTAGAATTTTATATTTACCATTTTCTTTAACTGAACTTGCTGATTATTTAGCCGTTGATAGATGTGCTATGTCAAGAGAATTAAAATATTTAAAAGAAGAAGGCTTTATAAAAGTTTCAACGCGAAGAATAACTTTATTGTATTAAAATTTATAATACATTTGATTTTTACTAGTTGGTTTATCAGGAATAGTAAGAGCCACTAATCCCGCATTTATAGCAGGGTCTAAATAAGTAGATCTTAAAGTTTCTTTCGATTTAATTCCTAATTTATTCATAATGTCATTAGCAGTCATAGGAACATTATATTCCATAACTTGTAATAATTTATTAATATTAATTGTTTTTTCAGTTATAGGTATAGTACTAGCATTAACAGATTCTTCTAAAACTTCATCAATCATTTTTAGCATAAATTCAATAAAAATTGTTGAATCACCGTTTTGGTTACAATCATCAATTGCTTTGTAATATCCAGCTTGATATTTCTTTAATTCTGATTCGATAGGTAAATATTCAAAAATTTCCTTCCAACCTGAAAGAATAATATTTTGCCATAACCTAGCTGTTCTGCCATTTCCGTCTTCAAAAGGATGAATAAAAACAAATTCGTAATGAAAAATAGACGATAAAATTAAGGGATGTATGTCATTTTTTCTTTTTTTCATCCAGGCAAATAATTGATTCATTAAAATATCTACTTGTTCGGGTGGAGGACACACATGAATGCAATTACCATTTTCGTCAAATACTCCTTCATTTTCTTTTCTAAATTCTCCCGGTTCATTTACAATTAAATATGTCATAGTCTTATGTATTTTTTTTAAGTCTTTAATAGAATATGGATCTATATCATTTATCATTTCATAAGCTTTATAAGCATTTTTAACTTCTTGAATTTCTTTTTGGGGTCCAATAACAGTTTTGCCAGAAATTACAGCTTTAACTTGGTCAATCGATAGGGAATTTGCTTCTATTGCTAATGATGATTGAATTGAACGAATTTTATTATCTCTTCTTAATGTGGGCATTTTCTTAAAGTTGGTATAGTTATCTAATTTTCCTATTTTTTCCATAATACTAGAAATATAATCAACCATTTTACTTGTTATTGTAAATGGAGGAATATAATTTTTCATTTAATTTCACCTCAAATTCTTATATATTTATTATACTAATATTCATAAATATAATCAATATATCTTACTTAATTCTTACTTAATTCTTGCTTAAACAAAAATCGTTTGGTAAATTCCCATGTTATTTCTTTATTGTTCAATTATTAAATAATTGTTATAATTTTTAAGAAGGGAAGTAATAAGATGTTTTTAAAAAGAGCGGTAGTGGTAGCTATTGGTTTAATTTTACAAATATGTTTAACTTTATTTGTTTATTTATTTTTAGGAAAATATATTAAAATAATAGGTATTCTTTATAGCATCTTAAGTGTTATTATTGTTTTAAGTATTGTAAAAAATAGTAAAAGATTAAGTAGTGATTTACCTTGGATAATAATTATAATGTTATTTCCGATAATTGGTTCTTTACTTTATGTTATTATAGGACGGAATATACATCGAAGTAAATTACTTAAAAGCATTAATGAAAATATTAGTAATAGTGAAAAATATTTAATTCAAGATAAAAAAATATTAGAAGAAATAAATACTAAAAATTATACTGATTTAAAATATATAGCTAATTTTGCTAAATTTCCGGTCACTAAAAATAATATCGTTAAATATTATCCTTTAGGAGATGATGTTTTTCCCGTAATGTTAGAAGAATTAAAAAAAGCTAAAAAATTTATTTTTATTGAATATTTTATAATTAATAAAGGAACTATGTGGAATCAAATCTTAGATATTTTAAAACAAAAAGCTCAGGATAATGTGGAAGTAAGAGTAATTTATGATGATTTAGGTTCTTTAATGCTATTACCAAGTGATTATCCTGAATATTTAAAAAAATTTAATATTAAATGTTTACCATTTAATAAATTAAAACCTTTTGCCGGGGTAATTATGAACAATCGTGACCATCGTAAAATGATGATTATTGATGGTCAGACTGTTTTTTCGGGCGGCATTAATATTGCTGATGAATATATTAATATTAATTCTGCTTATGGGCATTGGAAAGATAATGGCATAATGGTTAAAGGCGAAGCTGTTTGGAATTTTACCGTTATGTTTTTAACAATGTGGAATTCTTTCCAAAAAGAAGATCAAGACTATTTTAAATATAAACATGAATTTAAAAAACTTTCTAATACAAAAGGTTATGTTGCTCCTTATGGAGAAAGCCCTTTAGATGATGAAATAGTAGGAGAAGATATTTATTTAAATATAATTGATAATGCTAAAAAATATGTTTATATCTATACGCCTTATTTAATTATTGATACGGATATGATTAATGCTTTAAGTCGCGCCAGTAAAAAAGGAGTAGATGTTCGGTTAATTGTCCCTGGAATCCCCGATAAAAAAACGGTTTATACTTTAACTTCTTCTTACTTTGAACCATTAATTGCGGGTGGAGTAAAAATTTATAAATATACCCCGGGCTTTGTGCATAGTAAAGTTTTTGTCAGTGATGATGAAGTAGCAACCGTAGGTACGATTAATTTAGATTATCGTAGTTTATATTTACATTTTGAATGTGGGGTTTATCTAAAAGAAGTTGAAGCTATTAAAGATATTGTTAAAGATTTAAAAGAAACTTTAGAAAAATGTGAAGAAGTTACCAAAGAAAAAGTTAAATGTCGTTTCTTAAAAAAATTATGGTATGCTATTTTAAGATTATTTGCCCCTCTTATGTAAAAACCTATTGTTAACGCAATAGGTTTTTTAACATATATTATTAATAGAAAGAATACGAAAGTGGGGAAAATTATGTTAGATGATGGAAAAGAATTAATAAATTATGCTGTTGATAGTTTAACAAATTCCACTTTAAATTGTGATTGTAATTCTAAAAATAATTGTGTTGGTCCCACTGGACCAGCGGGTTCTATAGGTCCAACTGGTCCGACTGGGCCAATGGGTCCTCCTGGTCCTATCGGTCCCCAAGGTCCCACTGGACCGCAAGGGGAAATGGGTCCAATGGG
>CANQLL010000042.1 GCA_947624705.1 uncultured Bacilli bacterium
CTGCTAATATAAAAATGTAGGTTTTATGACATTTTTATTTTCGTCTTTTCCTACATTTTTATATTAGCATTACCAATTTATTTCTTTAGTTTGTAATAAAGACATAAATACTTTACTTATTTTATCTTTTGTTTCTTTTCTTCTTTTATTATCGCTTATATTCAATATATTTCCTCCTTTTAATTGGACAAATATTGATAAATTGTTGATTGTATTTCTTTTTCAGACTAATTATACTTAAATTGTAATAAAAAGACAAGTGTCTATTTATTGAAAGGAGAGAGATTATGTCTAAAATTAAAGATGCTAATAAGAAAATTGAAAAAGCTGTCGTAGGAGGTTATAAAAAAGTGGAAAACACTGTTGTGGATGGGTACAAAAAGATAGAAGATAAATTTGTTGATACTTTTTTAAAAAAAGAAGGGGAAACAATTGAAGAAGCAAAGATAAGAGTAAAAAGAGAGCAAGAAGAATTAAATAAGTAAAGATTGGAGTTAACTAATGAAAAAAGAAACTTTATTAGAAATTATTTTGGGAACTATTGGAGGTTTAGTATTTGCTATAGGTTTATGTATGTGTTTAATACCTGAGTGGGATTTATTTGCATCAGGGGTTGTTGTAGCAATTTTAGGATTTATTATTTTACTTTGGATTATTCCCATTTATAGAAATAATCATCCTAAAAAAGAACATGCCTCTATAAATTGGGGAATTGTCTTTACTTGGATTATAGGAATTGCGGGCGCTTTAGTAATGGGATTTGGGATGAGTAAAGTTATGGTTGAAAGCCCTTCTAAAACTGATTTTTTAATTGGTATTATCACTGGTATTATTGGTCTACTTATTTGTGTTCTTAACTATCCAATATATTCTTATTTAAAAAGCAATAAAAAATAATTTCAGGATTACTAAAATCCTTTTTTGAGGTAGGTTATGAAAAAAATATTAAATAAATTATTATTTCCTAATAAAATAAGTGGCTTTATCTTATTTAATCTGGCTTTTGCTTTACTTATTTATGTTTTTAGTTTTCATTTAGAAAATACATTTCTTGCTTATATAAGTTATCTTTTATCAACTTATGCTTTAATTATATTTTGTATATGGTTTTATAAAATAAGTAAATTTAGTAATAAAGCTTTTAAAAAAACGAAAATTTATCAAGGATATAAAAAACATCAACTTTTAATAACAAAAATTAATTTAGCTTTTGCTACTTTTTTTCATTTTGTTTATGGTATTTTTAAATTAATTACGGGTATATATTATATGTCTTGGTGGTTTATTACTTTGGCAGTTTATTATTTAATTTTATGTTTAATAAAATTAACTTTTATTAAACATATTAAAACAAAAGCAGTTCAAAATTTAAAAGAAGAATATAAAAAATTAAAATTAACAGGTATTATTCTTTTATTTTTAAATTTAATATTGTCTGGTATGATAGTGTTAATTATTAAACAAAATAGAGAAATAATCTATGCTGATTTTATTATTTATATAGTAGCAATATATGATTTTTATATAATTATAAAAGCTATTATAAATGTTATTAAATATCGAAAAAATCATAGTCCTCTTTTAGAAGCCAGTAAGTGTCTTAACTTAACAGTTGCTATGATTTCCATGATATCACTAGAAGTAGCTATGGTATCTCAATTTGGTACTAATTCTAAGGATTTTAAAATTATAATGACAAGTATAATGGGTTTTATTGTCTGTTTAGTAAATACAATTATGTCTATATCGATGATAAAAAAAGCTCATAAAAATATTTAAATATTTTAGAAGTAGTTATATAATTATTTATGAGATAGAAAGAAGAATTAATAATGAAAGAACAAACTCATAAAAATATTTTAATTGCTTTTATATTAAATTTAGGATTTTCCATATTTGAATTAATCGGGGGATTTTTTACCAATAGCATTGCGATCTTATCAGATTCTATTCATGATTTTGGTGATGCTATAACTATTGGGGTTTCTTATTTTTTAGAAAAGAAAAGTTTAAAAAAACCTAATTCTACTTATACCTATGGTTATTTACGTTATTCCGTTTTAGGAAGTATCCTAACTACTAGTATTTTAGTAGGCGGGTCATTATTTGTCATATTTAATTCTCTTAAAAGATTAATTTATCCCATTGTCGTAAATTATAATGGCATGATTATAATTGCTATTTTTGGTTTTACTATTAATTTAATTGCTTCTTATTTTACCAAAGATGGTCATTCTTTAAATCAAAAAGCTGTTAATTTACATATGCTAGAAGATGTTTTAGGTTGGTTAGTAGTTTTAATAGGTTCTTTTTTGATGAAATTTACCAATATTAATATAATAGATCCAATTTTATCATTAGGAGTAGCTTTATTTATTTTATATCATTGTTATCGCAATATAAAAGAAATAGGGAATATCTTTTTAGAAAAAATACCTCAAGATTTAGATTTAAATAAATTAAAAGAAGAATTATTAAAAATAAGAGGTATAAAAGATATTCATCATATTCATATATGGTCTTTAGACGGAAATAATAATTTTGCAACTTTACATGCTGTTGTTAAAAAATATGATTCTATTTATAAAACACAAATTAAAGATATATTAAAAAATTTTAATATTAATCATTCGACTATTGAGTTAGAAGATGAAAAAGAAAATTGTTTGAATAAAGATTGTAAATTAGATTTAGAAGTACATCATCATCACCATTAAAATTATTGACTATTTAGTAATTAATTGCTATTATATGAGCAATTTAAGAAAGAAGTGGATAGTATGGATATTAAAATGGAAGAAAAATTAATTAATCTTTTTGGCTTTAATTTAATTGGTCCTAATAATTCTAATCGTTGGGAAGTATATGAACAAGAAGAAAATATTGGTTATATTCAATATAAAAAATTACATAATAAAAATATAAAGAAAAATTTACCGGCTATTTATGGATATGTATTACATATTGATAATGGTAAAATTAAGGTTAATAATATAAGAAAAAGTACGGATAAAACTAATCCAACTTACGTGATAGAAATAAAAAATAATGATGAATATAGTGATACCGTAGAACTGACTTTTAATGATACTTCTAGTATAACGTTATGGAGTAAAAACTATGGTTTTATGAACTTTAGTATTGATAATAATAATTTCTATTTAAATTTTAGAAGTCAAACCGAAAATTTTAATTTAGAAGAAACAATAATACTAGTAAATGGTCGACTAGATAACGAAAATTATAGTTATACTTTAATTTATTGCCCAAAAAGCAAAAAAATTACGGATGATGATCCAATGGTAGAATTTAGTGTGCGACAAATGCCATATACAAATGAATATGATGTCACGGTCGCTAAATGTGAAAATAATAAATATAGTATTTTATCAGAAGATATTATTAAAGATTTATCGATTGCCAATCTTATTGAAAAACAAGAATTAGGTATTTCTGCTTTTAAACATTTTCGTTATTTAATTAATAAAATTATACCTTGTCAAAAAGAAATAATTTCTACTTTATTAGAAGATAAAATTTTTAATAATGAAGCTTATTCTTTATTTATTCCCGATATTAAATTAAAACAAGAAAATACTTTAAAGCTAAAAAAGTAAGTTCACTCGCTTACTTTTTCTCTTTCTTCTTCATCTTTTAATATTTCATCTTTATATTTTTTGGAAAGTAAAAAAACTTCTTCACTATTATCTAAAATAAAACTACCTTTAGTCCATTTATATAAATTAACATGTTTTTTATTAGCAATACATGAACGATTAGTTTGGACAAAACGATTATCTAAATCTTCTAAGATATCACATATATTTTTATTAATTAAAAAGCGATTATTTGTAGTTACAATAACTAGTTTTCTTTCCGTAGTATCACGATATATGTAAAGGATATCTTTCAAATAAACTTGTAAATTTATTTGATTATTACAATATTTATACATTTTAGTATCATATTTTTTCTTTAAAATTGCTTTTATATCATTGATTAAATTTTTTTCCATATCTTTATTTTTTTCAATAAAACTAAATATTTTATGAATACTTTTATAAACTTGGACAAAGTAACGATTATAAGCAGTTAAAAAAATTATTTCACTATCCCAATCATTTTCTCTTATTTTTAAAGCTATATTCATTCCATTTATTTTAGAATTTAAATCAATATCTAGTAAAAATATTTTGCGTTCTGATGTATCATCAATAATTTGTTGTAATTCTAAGTTATATTTTTTAAAACATTTTATTTCAATAACATTTTCGCCATCAAAAGCGGTTTTCCGAATAATACTTTTAATATTTTTTATATCGTTTTCATTATCGTCTACTATTATAAATTTAATCATTAAACTACTTCCTTTACATCTAACTTTTAAATTATATCATAACGGGTGTACTATTGGCAAAATATGTTTAAAATGCCAATATATTGTCTAAACTAAACCAATTTCATCATCAAAAACACTATTATTTTGAATAAAAATGTTTAAAGCTCCGGCTATTAAAAAGAGAATTGCACTTATTAGCGTAAGATTAGTTAAAAAAACTTTTTTGTCTGAAGCATTTTGCTTTAAGTTACGAATAGAATCATAGCTTTGATAAACAAAGTATAAATAGATAATAAAAGCAATAATTAAAACATATTTATTAATTTTTCGAAACAGGTCTCGACTTTGAATATTATTATTTTTAATATAATCTCGTTCCAAATAATTTGAATATAAATTAGCTCCAATAATAAAAAGATAAACTAACCAAATTATATCTTCTATTGCTGTTTCTCTTAATTTTTTTGCTATACTATCCATATTAAATTATATGCTTAAACTAAATAATATTAATTTTAAATCCTTAAAATAAGAGGAGTTGACAAATATTGTCATAATTCTTATAATTATTTTGTAAGAAGGGTGATAAAAAATGTATAATGAAAAAATTTATTTGACACCACAAGAAATACTTGATAAAGAATTTAAAATAGATGCTAGAGGTTATCGACCTCAAGAAGTTGATAAATTTTTAGATATGATTATTCATGATTATACAGAGTTTATTACCACAATTAAAAAACAAGAGAAAGAAATTCAAGCGTTGACAGATGATAATGTAAATCTTAAAAATGAGATTAGACGTTTAAGAAGTAATATTGAAGCGGCGGAGGGTAGTTCTTCCGGAAGTAATAAATATGTTAATAATGTTGATCTATTAAGAAGATTAAGTCAGCTTGAAAAAGTTGTTTTTGGCAAAAATGAATAAAATCTGGGCAAATGCTGCATAAGATTTATGTAGAGGAAAGTCCATGCTCACACAATCTGAGATGATTGTAGGGTTCGTGCTAAGGGAAAAAATAACCTTAGGTAGAGATTTCTCTAACGGCTCTGAAATTTCCTTAAAAGGAAAGATTAGGTATAAAAGTGCCAAAGTGACGAAGAACTTGGAAACAAGGGAAGTGGAACGTGGTAAACCCCGCGAGTGAGAAACCCAAATTATGGTAGGGGAACCTTTTGAAAGGAATTGAACTAACAAAAGGACTTATTTTATAAGTAGATAAATATTTGCCACTCCGTAAGGAGTACAGAACATGGCTTATAAGATTTTATTTAATTTTTATGAATAGGAGTGAAAATCTTGAATGAGATAGGGCAGAGTCTAAAGGACGCTAGAGAAAAAGCTGGGGTAAATTTGGATGAGGCTAGTAAAGATTTGAACATCGAAGTTGTTATTTTACAGAATATTGAAGATGGTAATATTGGTTGTTTTAAAGATATTTATGTTTTAAAAGATTATATTCAAAGTTATGCAAAATATTTAGGCTTAGATGATGTTAAAATAACTGATGAATTTAATGAATATTTATTTGAATATACTTCTAAAATACCTTTAAAAGATATTGAAAAAGCAATTTTAGAAAAAAATAAACAAGAAGAAAAACCAAAAGTTGTTTCTCCTTATACCAATCCGGTTATGAAAAGCCGAAAACTATATTATGCAACTATATATATATTAATATTCATTATGGTAGTTTTAGCTGTTATATGGTCAATTAAACAAATAACCATTAATAATGAAATTATTAATTACGTTAGTTATTTATAGGAGTTGAAGTTTATGAATTTACCAAATAAAATTACAGTTAGTAGAATAATATTGGCTATTATGATTTTAATTTTATTAATATTTCCTTGGTATCAAGTAGGAGTTGAATTTCCTAAATATCTAATAGCTCAAGATATTATTGTAGATTTAAAATATATTATTGCTGCTATATTATTTATCATTGCCTCTGTAACCGATTTTCTCGATGGGCATATAGCTCGCAAAAATAATTTAGTAACCGATTTTGGAAAAGTTATGGATGCTATAGCTGATAAAGTTTTAGTTAATGGTTTATTAGTTATATTAGCTTATAATGGATTTATTTCGATTATTGTACCGGTTGTCATTATAACAAGAGATATTTTTGTTGATTCAATTAAAATGATAGCGGGAGAAAAAAAAGGAGCCGTTGGGGCAAGTATGCTAGGCAAACTTAAGACTATTTTTATGATGGTTGGTTTAAGTTTAGTTTTAGTTTATAATTTACCTTTTGAAATATGGAATATTCGTATTGCTGATATCTTAATTTTAACTGCTACCATTCTTTCCGTTATGAGTGCTTGTCAATATTTTTTAGAAAATAAAGAAATATTTAAAAATCGTTAACTGAATTTATTCAGTTTTTTTGTTTAAACCCCTTGCGCACTATTGTTATTTATGTTATAGTATACTACTATTTATTGGAAAGGAAGTAATATAATGTTTTATCAATTAATTATGAAAAAGGGTAATAAAAACTATCAACCTTTTGATTTACAACTATTAAATAAATATGATGGCGAAGAATTAACTACTTTAGAAGGTATAGATAATTTTACGACTAAATATAAAAATGAAAATGAATTAAAAGAAGATTTATTGGCTGCAAATTTTATAAATGTTTATGATTTAGAAAAAGATTTATTAATTGTTTATTATGAAAATGAAAATTGGCGAGAAGAAAAATTTGGCTTACTTTTTCAAGATGATAAAAATATTATTGAGGTTGATACTATAATTAATTTTCTTAAAGAAAATATAAATAATCCCCAAGTATTAAATATTATTTATAATAAATTTAATAATAATAAATATAAAAGTATGTATTTGGCAATTTTATTAGATGTTTTGAAAAATGTTAAAATTGCTATTAAAAACAATAAATTAGAAAATATTAAAGCTGTTAAGTTTTTACCCTATGTAGAAAGAAGAAACTTAGGAATATTTATTAATCAAAGATTTAATGATATAATAATGACAGAAGGTGAAAAAAATGAGTTATCTATCCAAAGAAGAAAAAGAATACATGATTGAAAAAATAATAGAAGCAAGGCATCGGAAAAATATTAAATCTGATTTTGAAAGTATGATTAAATTAGCTGATAATGTAATTACAGCTATATATTATCAAGAAGTCGAAAAAAAAGAGAAGAAAGAACCGAGTAATCAAATGACTTTAGAAGAATGGGAAAACGATCCTGAATTAAAAGAAATGTATGAAGAACAATATTGGGATAAAGTTTGGCAAGATTATCAAAATGGAGAATTTATAGTAACAAATTTTGATAATGGCAAACTAATTCAAGATCAATATAAAGATGATATAATTGAAAAAATGAATGAAGAAATGCAAAGAAGGTCTAGATGAAAGAACAAATAAATAATTTTTTAATTTATTTAAAAAGTAATCGACAATATCAAGAAGAAACAACTATTAAAAATTATGAAATTGATTTAAATCAGTTTCATAATTTTTTAGAAACTAACAATTTAAATTATTTAAAATTAACTAAAGATAATATTCGTTCTTATTTAAAATATTTAGATGATTTAAAATATAAAAATTCTTCCATTTCTAGACATTTAAGTGCTTTACGTTCTTTTTATGCTTATTTAGTTAATCAAAATATTATTAAAAATAATATTTTTAAAACTATTTCTTCTCCTAAAAAGGAGAAGAAATTACCTTCTTTTTTACAATATAGTGAGTTAGAAAGTATGCTAAATGTTTGGAACGAAGAAAACCCACTAGAAATTAGAAATAGATTAATAATTGAAACTTTATATGATACTGGTTTAAGGGTTAGTGAACTTGTTAATATAAAACTAAATGATTTTGATTTTTCTAAACGAGAAATTCGGATTTTAGGAAAAGGACGTAAAGAAAGAATAGTTTATTTTGGGGAATATGAAATAGATTCTTTAAATAAATATTTAAAAGAATCTCGTCCTTTTCTTTTAAAAAATAAGCAAAATAATTATTTATTTTTAAATCATTTAGGAAATAAATTAACGGATCGGGGCGTAAGATTAATAATAGATAATACGATCAAAAAAGCTTCATTAAAGCATAAAATTTCCCCTCATACTTTAAGACATACTTTTGCTACACACCTTTTAAATGAAGGTGCAGATTTAAAAAGTGTGCAAGAATTATTAGGTCATGCCTCTTTAAGTACAACCCAAATTTACACTCATGTGTCTAATGAAAGACTAAAAAGTGTCTATTTACATGCGCACCCTCGATCTCAAAGAAAAAAATAATTGATTATCTTCTCTTAACTTGATATGATTAAAAAGTAAAAAGGAGCTATAAAAAATGAATATAATTAAAAAAAATTGGTTAGTTGTTATTGCAGTTTTGGTTTTAGTTATTTCAGGAAGTTTATATTTATATTTTTCTAATCAAGAAAAAGCTAGTATAGATACAGGTTTTGTGCAAGGAAAAATTGCCTATGATAATATTGATAATTATACTGATGGGATTATGCTTGCTAAAAAAGATGATAATTATTTGATTATCGATGTTAATGATAAAATTATTGAAAAAATTGATAAAGATGCTACAGATATTAAAATTCTATATAATGGTTATTATGAATATACATTAGCTGAACAAGTTTATTTAAATCGCAATGGTAAAAATATTAAAACTTTTGCTACCTTATTACCAGAAGAATATAATTTATATAAAGATGAAAATGATGAAACAGCTTCTTATATCACTATAAATGCTAAAAAATTAGCCAAAGATGTTTATTATTCTACTATTTCAAGTGATGATAGTATTAAAACTTATATTTATAATAGTAAAACAGGTAAAAAATTATATGAAACAGATAATTATATTTCTTTACTAAAAACTCCTAATCAGAAAGAATATGAATATTTTGTAGTTGGTGATAAAGAATTAGTCCGAATTAGTGATTTTAAAACAATATTTAAAGAAACAGATGTTAATATTGTTGGTGATAATAATCGTAAAGATGTAGAAGAAGATATAATTACTAATAGTAGTAAATATATTGTTATTAGTAGTTTAAATAGTGCTGATGGTTCTTTGAAATATGGTTTAATTGATTATGATGGAAATATTATTATTCCTATATCTTATGAAGATATTAATTTTAAAGTAGATAATAATCGTTTTATAGCCGCCAAAAAAGAGGGTAAATATGGTTTAATAAATGCTTTAAATGAAGAATTATTAGCTTTTAATTCAGATGCTATAGAAGTTTATGATAATAATATAATTTTAGTTAATAATAAAAAATTAGGCATTATGAATAATGAACTAGAATTAATCTATAATTATAAATCATCAGTTAGTAATATAGAATATAATTCTCGGGTTTGTTGCGGTAATACAAATGCTTTTGAAGTTTTTAAACCAACTGATGAATTAGTAATAAGTATTTATCCAAAAAGTGATGAAGAAAATGATGGTCAAACTTTTAAAAATACGATCATTGTTAATAAGAAAAATGAAATAAAAGAATTAAAAGGTCAAACTTTAAAATATTTAGCTGATGATGAAGTAATTAAAACAAATTATTTATTAGAAGAAAAAATTGATGATAATACTTTAACTTTAAATATTTTTGATACAAGTGGGCAAGGACTGGCTACTTATGAAACAATTGTGAATGATAAAATTAATTCTATAACTTATAATTTAATTGATGAAAGATATATTTTTGTTGAAATATTTGATAGTGAATATAAATCTTTATATAAAGCTATAATTGAAACTACGAGTGGTAAAGTTTTAGCGGAAAATGAAGAATGTCAAAATTATATTAAAAAAACAACATTAACCAATGGTTATTATTATACTGGTAAAGATAATAATATTATAATTAAAGATAGTAATGATCGCTTAGTAATGAGTATTGAAGGTAAAGATATAATATATTTAAATGGTAATTATTTTGCTGTAAAAAATAAAAATGGTAAATATTATATTTGTAAAGTAATATTGAAAGAAGAAAAAGTTAAATAGCAGAGAAAAAAGCTCTGTTTTTTTCATCCAAAAGTGTAAAGTGTAAAGAAAAATAAATTTATACTTGACAAATGTTCGGGGGGGGTTATAATGCTATTATGTAAA
>CANQLL010000043.1 GCA_947624705.1 uncultured Bacilli bacterium
GTAGAAGGAAATGAAGATGCTAAAGCTACTGACATAACAGCAGGAAAAATGGAACTAGAATATGACGGAACAAGTATAGTGGGAATGGAAAATGCTTTACCAGGAGATAAAAAAGTAATAACTTTTACCGTAAGAAATAAAGGTACTGTAACCACGCAATATAATGTTGATTTAATAAATGTAACAAATGAATTTATAAAAGATGAATTAGTATATAGTATCAAAAGAAATAGAAAAGACGAAAAAGGAGAAACACCATTACCAAAAAGTGATACCACTTTACTAGAGGGAGTAAGTATTAAAAAAGATCAAACAGATACATATGAGTTAACCATAGAATTTAAAGAAACCTATTCAGAGCAAAATTATAATCAGGGAAAAGAATTTAATGGATTAATTCAAATAAATGGATATAAACCAAAACCATTAAATGAATGGATAATAGCAAATTATCCAGTAATTGAAGAAGAACCAAACTTTAAAGAGGCTTTTCCACCAGATGATTCAAGTAAAACAGAAGACGAAATATCCAAAGGAAGTGGCTTATATAAAACAGCTGATGACTATGGAGGACCAAGTTATATATTTAGAGGTCAAGTAGACAATAACTATGTTCATTTTGCCAACCAAGATTGGCGTATTCTCAGAGTCAATGGGGACGGAACAATTCGATTAATGTTAGATGATATAATAACTTATCAAGGATCAACAGAAATTATGTTCAATGATTATGAATATGACGATTATACCCCTCAACATGAAAAAGTAGGATATACCAGTGGAGGCGACCCCTGTCCAATAGATAGTCCTTGTGAAGTAACATATGATAATGTATTAAAAGAATTTACTAATCGAAATGGCGGAGATAATAGTGAAATTAAAGATGTTTTAGAAGAATGGTATAAAACAAATTTAAACGAATTTGATGAACAGATAGCTTATGGTTTATTCTGTAATGATATAAGCTATGGAAGTGGAACCGATGATATGAGTTCAACAAGTACTCTATATTATGGAGCATATGAAAGAATATATTATGATGGTAAAGAATATGGTAAACCAACCTTAATTTGTCCTGCCCAAGTAGATAGTGAAGGAGAACCACGAACTTATGGAGGTTTATATAAAACGAAAATTGGCTTAATCACGGCTGATGAACTAGCAATGGGAGGATATTCAGATGAACCTCCCTATGCATCCGAGCAAAATTATTTAAGAAGAAGTTATGAGTATTGGACGGCCTCACCTAGCAACTCTAGTGAAATGCCTTTTGTATTCGGTGCTGCTGGCAGAGAAGGTATATTGAATTATGTCTTCAATACTTATAGTATCGGGGGCGTGGTTCCAGTTATCAATCTGAAAACAGATAATATCTCTTATTCCGGTTCAGGCATAGCTGATGACCCAATTGAAATTGAAATAAATTAAAAAATAATTATACTTTCAAAAATATAATTATTTTTCTTTTATTTTGCGGAAAATTGCTGAAGTAATAATTATTCCAATTGGAATAATTATAATTAACATAGGATAAGCTTCACTAACAATTATTTCATAAATAAATAAAGCTATAAGACCATAAAAAGGTAAGAAATAAGTAAATACATATAAATTATGAAAAATATTTGGAACAATTTTTTGTTTAATATTATAAATTAAATTAATCAATCCATAAATAGCAATATAAGCAAGTGAAATTGTACAAGTAATTAAGATTATTCTTGAAACTGTATCAGCTTTTAAAGAAAATTTTATAAATAAAGCAACCATAATGGTACAAACAACAAGCATTATGATATATTTAATATTTTTGCCAAAATTACTATTTAAAAAATCTAATATTTTTTCAATCCTATTTATAAAACGGATGGTTATATTTTTTTCATCAACTTTTGGTTGAGGAAGATATTTTTCAATTAAAGCAATAATCCCTAAAATAATAAATACTAAACTCATAATTGTTACTAAAAAATTAGCTTTAAATACTTTAAATAGAGAATAACTATTAATATCTTTAGCGATAAAATAATATAACCCTAAACCAATAGTTAAAAAAGCGATACCTATTATAATGTTAGTTTTCTTTAATATAAATATTAAAGGAATTACAGTAAACATAATTCCTAAAAGAAGTAAAAGGACTGGAGCCGTATTACCTTTTAAAATAGCTTGAGCAGGATTTTTAGGATTATAATAAATTTCTTTTGGACTATTTTGCTCAGGAATACTTATTGTTCCATAATTAGTTTTAATTGTATAAGTTTCATTATTAACTTTATATTCATAAATTAAAGCATAGGTATTACTATCTTCATATAATTCTTTATCTACATAAATACCCATTGTTTTTTCATAAGTTTTACTTAAATTCATTTCTTTAAAAGTAAGACAACCATAAATAGTTAACATAATTAAACCAATAATTACAAATATTGAAGCAAATATTTTTAATTTTGTATCTTCATTCATGACTTTCACCTATCTTAATTTAATCATAAATAAAGGAAAAAATAAAATATTAATTAATAAAATAAATAGTAGTATATAAAATAGTAGCAAAAGTTATCCATAACATATAAGGTATTAATAAATAAAAACTAGTTTTAGAAAGTTTTTTAGTTTCCCATAATAAATAAATTGTACTAAAAAATAATAAAATTGTATCATATAAAGTTAAAGTTAAATTATTTAAATAAAAGAAAAATAAAGAAAAAGATTGATTTAAAATAAAATTTAATAAATAAGCAAATAAATAATTGCGATTGATTAATTCTTTTTTTAATAAAAGATAAAATGATAAAGCAATTAAAATATATAAAATAGGCCAAACTATGGCAAAGACAATTCCGGGAGGATTAAAAAAAGGTAATTTTAAAGTTTGATAAAAGATAGCATTAAAGGGAAATAATAAACTTGAGATAAACCAAGGGATTAAAATGACTAAATAAATAATAAAATTCATTGAATTTCACTCCTTTACTAATCTTATGAAATATATTAAAATATTATGAGGAAAAGAGGTTTAATAATGGATCAACTAGTTGTTAGCAAGAAAGATGAAATAGTAATGAAATTAATGCATTATTTTGTAACCGAAGAAAATTATACTCCTGTAATAGTTGGGGGAGTTAAAGATGAAGTTTGGTTAGAAAATACTGATGCTTATTATAAAATAATTAGAATTAATGCCAATTACTTACATAATATAGAACAATATAATTTTGATGTTTATAAAACAAAAAAAATAATTAAACAAATTAAAAGAAAAACTTTATCTTTTAAAGTTCGAACTTTAAATATTTTAATTGATGTAAATGAAGATATTGAAATCAAAGAACAAGATAATAATATAAAAACTTTATTAATCAAAAATGTTAAAGATATAAAATCTTCAAAAGGATTAGGAGCTATTTTTCCAGAAATTAAATCTAATCCTTTAAATGAAGATAAAGGATTAGATTTACTTATCAATGTAACTCGTGATTTAAATATTAAAACAGCTAAAAGAAATGTGGATATTGAAACAACTTTTAAACCAAAGAAAATAGTCGTAACTTATATTTTAATGGGTATTAATATTGCGATGTTTATTTTAACTTATTTATTATTGATTGTTTCCAAAGGAAGTATTAATTTAGATAATTTATTTTCCGTTAATGCAGCTTATGTGCAAAGTGGGGAAATATATCGTTTAATTACGGGAACATTTTTACATGCTGGTCCTTTATATTTACCAATTCATTTACTTTTTAATATGTATGCTTTATATATTATTGGTTCCCAAATTGAAAATTTTTTAGGTAAAGCTAAAATGCTAATTATATATTTTGCTTCTGCTTTAATGGGTAGTTTATTATCTTGTGTTATTATGCATGGTAATTCCGTGGGAGCTAGTGGAGCTATCTTTGGTTTAATGGGTAGTTTAGCTTACTTTGGTTACTACTATCGCGTTTATTTAGGGAATGTTTTAAAAAATCAAATTATTCCTTTAATATTAATTAATCTATTAATGGGCTTTGTCTTTAGTGGAATTGATAATGTTGCTCATATTGGTGGACTTGTAGGTGGAATACTCGCAACTATGGCTGTTGGTATTAAAAATAAAACCCCAAAATCAGAAAAAATCAATGGTATTATAGTTTATATTTTATTAATTGTTTTTTTAAGTTTCTTATTGTTTAGGTAGTTTTTATGAAAAAGTCAGTAAAATTAAGTATATTATTAGGAATTTTTATTAGTTTACTTTTGTTTAGCTACTTTTTCCCTTATAGTTGTGATGATTGGGGTTTTGCTACAAATTATGGTTTAAAACAATTAAGTAACTTTTATCAAGATTTAAATGGTCGTTATTTAGGTAATATAATAGTGACGATTATTTCCCGAAATAATATAATTAAAACTTTTTATATGAGTAGTGTTCTTTTCTTCATATTATATTTTGGGACTAAATTAATTAAAAAAGATAATCTTAAATTAATGATTATTTTCTATATTTTACTATTAGGAATTAAAATTCAAATATTTGCTGAGGGAATAGTATGGAGTAGTGGTTTTGCTAATTATGCTACTTCTACTTTAATGATAATTTTAATTCTTTATTTTCTAAAAAATCCATTAAAATTTAAATATTCTATAATTATTTATTTTTTGTTAAGTTTTGTTAGTAGTTTTTTAGTAGAAAATATTACCGTCGGTTTATTTTGTTTTTCTGTTTTAATTAATATTTATTATTATTTCAAAAATAAAAAATTAAATTATCGGTATTTAGCCTTATTATTAGGAAGTATAACGGGTTCAATTTTAATGTTTCTTAATCCGAGTTATTTAAAATTATTTAATCATACCGATAATTATCGACATTTAAGAAGAAGTCACTATAAAATATCAATATTTCCAAACTTATTTGAAAATTATCTTTTTAATTTTTTCAAAATGTTTATTGTCTTATTAATTTGTTTTAAGAATAATAAAGGGAAAATAAATTATTTAGCGGGATTTTTATTTAATTTAGCTATTATTGCTATGATGAATAATCGAATTTTTGTTGATCAAATAATTTATTATCCCATTTTAGCTTTTTATGTTTTAACAATGCTATGGTTTTTCTACTTAAATCGTAATTTATTAGATAAAAATTTATTAACTTTAATAATTATGTTAGGTTTAATTCTCCTTCCGCTTTTCTTTGTAAGTCCGGTTGGAGCTCGTAATTTCTTAAGTATTTATGTTTTAGAGGGTATAATTTATTTAACTTTATTTGCGAAGTTAACAAATTCTAAATATTTATTAGTATGGTTATTTATTTTAATTGGTTTTTATAGTTTTATCTTTATAAAATATCAAAAAGATTTTAGTTTAATTAAAAATGAAGTTAATAGAATAATTGAAGCTGTTAACTCCGGCGAAAAAGAAATAAATGCTTCTCGTGATTTACTATTTGATTATGCTGTGCATTATGGTTTGCCACATTCCAATGGAGAAGTTAAAAAAGATTTTTCTTCGTATTATCATATTAGTAATGATTGGAAAATTAATTTTTATAAAAAAATATAAAGGAGTAAATCCTTTATATTTTTCGATATAAGCCAATGGCTATTCCAAGAATTGTTACATTATCTAAGATAATAGGGGCCATAGTATCATTTTCCGGTTGTAAACGAATATGATCTTTTTCTTTGTAAAAAGTTTTTAAAGTTACCTCATTTTCTTCTGTCATAGCTACGACAATTTGGCCATTATGAGCTACTTCTCCGCGTTCTACAATAACAATATCTCCATCTAGTATTCCGGCGTTGATCATACTTTCTCCGCTTACTTTTAAAGTAAAGACATTTTTCTTTTTAGGAACAAGCGAAGCGGGAAGAGAAAAGAAATTATCAGGCATTTCAATCGCTTCAATTGGATTTCCCGCCGTAATTTTACCAAGGAGTGGAACTTTAACTATATCTTCATTACGTTTTTCAAATTCATTTTCGACTAACACTTCAATTGTTCGAAATTTCGAATTTGTTTTTCGAATACATCCCGCTTCCTCTAAGTGTTTAAGATGAACATGAACAGTGGCGGGTGAAGATAAATTTAAGCCTGCACAAATTTCTCTAATCGCAGGGGGATAGCCATGTTCTACAGTGTATTTTTTAATATACTGTAAAACTTCTTGTTGTTTTTTAGTAATATTTTTATTCATATCTTACCTCCGCTTTCATCTTAACACATAAAATGTCAAAAGTCAAACAATTGTTCAAATTTATCTAGACAAATACAATTGTTCGTGCTATTCTAGATTTGAAAGAAGGTAATAGATATGAAAAAATTAAAAGAAATTGGGGGAGTTATTGGTTTTTACATTCTTATTGTTTTATGTATCTTTTTAATAAGTAATCATAATAATAACTTAAATGAAAAACCAAAAGGAATTTATATTAAACAAGTAGCTATTAATAAATAAACTTGTTTCGACAAAATTTTTAGTTAAATTATTTTAAAATATAAATGGGTGATACTTGTGCGAACTTTTTATATATTTAAAATAAATAAAGAATTTGCAATTTTGACTAAAAATTGTCCTTATAATTTATTTAAAAGTATTGAACAAATTTATTATAGCGACAAGAATGATTTATCTTTAGCTTATAATATCTATGAACAAATAATTTTGCCTTTAGATAAAGTCAAAATAAATTTAAATATTTTTGAAAAATGTAAGGAAAGTGATTATTATACGAAATTTAATAATATTCACATGATAAATAATTTTTATAGTGATGAACAATCAAAATTAATTGTAAATAGATCTTATATGTTATTACGCAGTACAAAAGGTTCTCCTAGTTTTTTAAAATTATTACAAGAAATAGAAAATATTTTTGTATGTGATTTTGAAAATAAAGACTATTTTTGGTTAGAAAGTGTTTTGATTTAGTTGTAAATCAAAAGTAAATTTAGTAAAATGTATAACGAGGAGTGATATAAGTGTTACATGATATTTTATTAATTTTATTAGGTCTAGTAATAGGGGCAGTAATTGGTTTTTTAATCTCCAAAAAAGTTACGCAAAAATATTTAAAGAAAAATCCCCCTATAAATGAAAAAATGATTGAAGCTTTAATGAGTGGAATGGGTAGAAAACCTTCTCAAAAGCAAGTAAGACAAATGATGAATCAAATGAATCGTTATATGTAAAAGTTCTAATTTTTTAGAATTTTTTTTGCTATTATTAGACAAAATTAGTTTTTAATAGCAAATTAAAACTTGATTTGTATTTTTGAATATGGTATTCTAGACTTAGATTAGAAAAGAATAAAAGGTGGTGAAAATATGAATGAGTTTCTAAACAAAATATATAATAGCCCATATTTTGTTATAGGATTGTTCATACTTATATTAATTTTAGCAATAGTTTTTATATTGTTAGTATTTTCAGGGAAAAAGAAAAAAAATAAAAATGGAAAGGATAATAAATTGGAAGAAAACTTACAAACTATAAATAATGCAACTGCTAATGAAACAACCGTACCAACTGATTCGGTTAATAATGGTGTAGCTCCAACAGCTCCAAGTATTGATGCGTTGCAGCCTAGGGAAAATAAACCTATTGGTGATAATGTAAACAATACTCCTGTTGATATTCCTGCTAGTCCAATTAATGAAACGCCAGTAGTTGAGGCTAGTCCAGTTATAGAAAATAATAATCCCATTGATATAACTAGTAATCCTGTGGATATAGCTAGTAGTCCAATTGATACGCCAGCCAAGACGGAAGTAGAAAATAATAATAATGATTTATTTAACACGAGTATTTTTCATGGTATGCCTGAAGAGTTAGGTAATATTAATAATGCAACGGCTACAGTTTCAGCAGCAACTCCAAGTGTATCAACTGAACCAAGTCAACCCGTTGATTTACAAAATACATTTACTAATAACATATTTGAACCTGTACCAGATTTAAGTAAAGTAGATGTACCAGTAGTTAATGATGAAGAAGTAAAACCAGTCGTTGAACCAGATATTCCAATCCAGGATAAGGTCGTTGAAGAACCAGCTGTTGAAGTAGCTATTCCAAATAATAATATTCCAACTCCAGAATTAGGAGATTATCAAAAAGAAAGAATTGTCCAACCGACACAATTTAGTTCAGTTTATATTAATAAAGATGAGCCAAAAGAAGAAGTTAAGCCTGAGGTTACAACAGCAAATGATAAACCACCTTATGATCCGACTTTATTTAATACATTATATAATTCTAAGCCTGTTGAAACTCCAAGAGTTAATGACAATGTAGTTCCTAAAACAATAGAGACACCAGAGGTTAATTTACCAAATATTAATCTTCCTGAAGAAAATAAGGTTAATGAACAACCAAAAGAAGATTTTAATTTTGATTTACCAAAATTTGACCCGCTACCACCTCTTGAACCAATGAATTCTTTTAATCAAAATGTTGAGGATTTAGAAAAGACAAATGTTAATATTAATATTAATCCTAATAATACATTTGAAATGCCTTCTTTGGTTCCCAATACACCAGAGAGTAATCCTACATCAAATGAAGAAAATGGTAGTGGTTTACCAAATTTCAATAATGAAACTTTTAACATTAAATAGTCAAAGTAAGTGTAAAGATTCTTTCATGAATCTTTTTTTTATGATACAATTTTTATGGTGAAAATAGATATGGCGAAATATGATGAAAGTTCAATCAAAATATTACAAGGATTAGAAGCAGTGCGAAAAAGACCAGGTATGTATATCGGTTCAACTGATAAAAGAGGTCTACATCATTTAGTATGGGAAATTGTTGATAATGCCATAGATGAAGTTATTAATGGTTATGGTGATTATATAAAAATAATTCTTCATAAAAATGATACGATAACTGTTTGTGATAGTGGTCGGGGCGTACCTATTGGGATGCACGAAAGTGGGAAAAGTACGCCAGAGGTTATTTATACCGTTTTACATGCCGGTGGAAAGTTTAGTGAAGCTGGTTATAAAGTAAGTGGTGGTTTACACGGAGTAGGTGCCAGTGTTGTTAATGCTTTATCCAAAAGTATGGATGTTACCATTTATCGAGATGGCGTTATTTCTAATATTCGTTTTAAAGATGGAGGAAAAGTAGATAGTCCGTTAAAACAAATTGGCCAAACACGTAAGACGGGAACAATGGTTACTTTTACCCCGGATTTTGAAATATTTAAAAATTGTCATTTTTCTTTCACAACTATTTGTGAAAGAATGCAAGAAAGTGCCTTTTTATTAAGTGGATTAACAATTGAAGTTATTGATGAAGAAGATGATCGCCAAGCTAAATATCATTATGAAAATGGTTTAATTAGTTTTGTTGAGTATATGAATGAATCTAAAAATCCTTTACATAAAGTTATTAATTTTAAAGGAACAAAATCGAATATAGAAGTAGAAATTGCTTTACAATACACTGATGCTTATAATGAAAGTATTATGTCGTTTGTTAATAATGTTAAAACAGGGGATGGGGGAACCCATGAAGTAGGTTTTAAAACGGGTATAACTAAAGCTTTTAATGATTATGTTAAAAATAATAATTTACTTAAAGCTAAAGATGGCAATTTTGACGGTAGTGATGTTCGGGAAGGTCTAACGGCTGTTATTAACTTAAAAATACCCGAAAATAAATTACAATTTGAAGGTCAAACAAAAGGAAAATTAGGAACACCTGAGGCCCGAAGTGCGGTCGAGACCATTGTTTATGATAATTTAAAATTCTTTTTAGAAGAAAATAAAGAAATAGCTTTAGCTATTGTTGATAAAGCAACTAAAAGTAAAATTGCGCGTGAAGCGGCGAGAAAAGCCCGTGAAGAAGCCCGCAATGGCAAAGGTAAAAATAAATTAGAAAAAAATTTATCAGGAAAATTAACCCCCGCCCAAAGTAAAAATCCAAAAATAAATGAATTATTCTTAGTCGAGGGAGATTCTGCCGGCGGTTCCGCCAAACAAGCGCGAGATAAAAAATTTCAAGCAGTTTTACCTTTACGGGGAAAAATAATTAATACCGAAAAAGCTAGTATTGAAGATATTTTAAAAAATGAAGAAATTAATACCATGATACATACTATTGGGGCCGGTTATGGTAATAACTTTGATGCTGATGAATCTAACTATGATAAAGTTATAATCATGTGTGATGCTGATGTGGATGGTTTTCATATTCAAACTCTACTTTTAACTTTCTTTTTCCGTTTCATGCGCGGTTTAATTGAAAAAGGCAAACTTTATATAGCTAATCCTCCTTTATTTAATGTAATTACCAAAGATAAAAAATATAATTATTTTTGGAGTGAAGATGATGTTAAAGAATTTATTAAAGATAAAACCGGTTATCGAATTAGTCGGTTTAAAGGATTAGGCGAAATGAATGCTGATCAATTAGAAAATACCACCATGAATCCCGAAAAAAGAAGTTTAATTAAAGTTAATATTACAGATGCGGC
>CANQLL010000044.1 GCA_947624705.1 uncultured Bacilli bacterium
TATAGTTAGATTTGTGAGGTGCATTATGAAAAAAGAAAAATCAAAAATAGCAGTTTTGATTCCTTGCTATAATGAAAGTAAAACAATTGAAAAAGTTGTTAAAGATTGGCGTAAGGAATTACCCCAAGCTGATATTTATGTTTATGACAATAATTCCACGGATAATACTGATAAAATTGCTAAAAAAGCCGGAGCTATTGTTAAATATGAATATAAACAAGGTAAAGGTAATGTAATTCGCTCGATGTTTAGAGATATTGAAGCTGATTGTTATATTATGATTGACGGTGATGATACTTATCCGGTTGAAAATGGTCAGCAAATGTGTGATTTAATATTAAATGGTCAAGCTGATATGGTAATCGGAGATAGATTATCATCAACTTACTTTACGGAAAATAAAAGATTATTTCATAACTTTGGTAACAAAATAGTAAGGTGGTTAATTAATAAATTATTTAAAAATAATGTTAAAGATATAATGACTGGCTATCGGGCGTTTAGTTATGAGTTTGTTAAAAGTTTTCCTGTTTTATCAAAGGGTTTTGAAATAGAAACAGAAATGACTATTCATGCTGTTGATAAAAATTTTAAATTAGTAGAAATACCTGTAACTTATCGAGATCGACCAGAAGGTAGTGAGTCAAAATTAAATACTTATAGTGATGGTATCAAAGTTTTAAAAACTATTGCCACTTTATTTAAAGAATATAAACCTAGTTTATTTTTCTCATTTATCAGTATTATTTTAATAATTATGGCTTTAATTTTAGGAACACCAGTCTTTATCGATTATTTTAAAACTGGTTTAGTTTTAAGATTCCCTACTTTAATATGTGCCTGTATTATTTTAGTTATTGCTATTCTTTTGTGGGTCTCAGGGATAATTTTAGAAGTTATTAACAAAAAACATCGGCAATTATATGAACTTTATTTAAATTTATTAAATAAAAAATAAGATATTAAGGTAGTTTTGGAGGATATACAATGTTAATAGGAAGTATTATTATTTTTATCTTATTTAAATTTTTAGATATATACGTTTTAAAATTAAAATTTAATTATCAAAATATTATCTATAATATTATTCAATTATTAAGTATAGTTATTCTATTTATCATTCTGAAAAATAGAATAACTATATTAATTATAACCGGATTATTAACTATCATAAATTTTATTTTTTATCATAAAGAAATTAAAAGTTTATTAAAAAAGAAAAATAAATTTAAATATATTTATGTCATATTAATAGTTTTATTAATTAGTACAATAGTGGAAATTTTTATTTGTAATTTTCGAACTTTTCAGTCTTTTAATTATAAACCTTTAAAAAATCAAGAAATAAATTATATAAGTAATCAAGCAATTGAAATTAAAAATATTAATCAAGATGTTAAAAATATTTATATTGATTTAAATACTAAAGAAGATTATGATTTGCAAATAGAGTTAAGTGATGATGGTAATGAGATATATTATGCAGTTCCGGCTCGAGAAATTAGTAATAAAATTCTTAGATCTAAATATTTAGCGATTTATCCTTTTGGTAAATTACAAAAAATTAAATTAATATTTTCCTTACAAATAAATCCTTCTCTAATTAAGGAAATAACTTTTAATAAAAAAGTTCCTTTATTTTTTAATAATTTAAGATGTTTAATTATTGCTTTAATTTTATTATTTATTTACTTTTTTAAAAGTAAATCTAATTTATATAAAACTAAATTAAAAGATTTAAAAAATCCTCAATTTTTAATAATAAGTATTTTAATAGTTAATATTCTATTTTTTAGTTTATTAGGTAATAGTTCAATCAGACCTTATAAAACGAAATTAGATTCATATAATAATTTAGTTAATAGTTTTAAAGAGGGAAGAACATATGCTAAAGATCCGAAAAATTCTGAAGAAGTATTAAGTAAATTAAAAAATCCTTATGATGCTGTAAAAAGAGAAGAAGTTTTAATAAGTCAAAATTATTATTTATGGGATTATGCTTACTTTAAAGGACATTATTATGTATATTTTGGCGTTGTTCCCGCTTTAATGTTTTATTTACCCTTTAATTTAATGACGCATCAACAATTACCAACAGCTTTTTTAGTTTATATATGTAGTTTAGTAACTATTTCTTTAATAACTTTACTCTTATATCAATTTGTTAAAAAATATTTTCATAAATGTTCGGTGGGGGTGTTTATTTTATTAGATTTATTGGCTGTTTATGCCACGGGTTTTGAATATTTATTACGTTTTCCTAATCAATATTCTGTTCCAATTCTTACCGGTTTAATGTTTACTTTTTTAGGCTTAATATTATGGCTCGGTACTTTAAAATCTAAGCGATTTTTGAAAACTAAAATGTTTTTAGGATCACTAAGTTTGGCTTTAGTAGCTGGCTGCCGTCCGCAATTATTAATGGGTTCATTTCTGTTAATCCCTATTTTAATTGCTTTTTATCAAGAACATAAAGATAAGTTAACAAAAAAAGATTATTGCCACTATCTTCTTTCTATAATTATTCCTTATTTAATCGTAGCTTTAGGTTTAATGTATTATAATTATATTCGTTTTGGCTCACCTTTTGATTTTGGGGCAAACTACAATTTAACTGTTGATGATATGACTTCTAGAGGTTTTAAATTAGCTAGAATTCCTTTAGGAATAATGATGTATTTATTTAATCCTATTAATTTTCAAAATGTTTTCCCTTATTTAGTAGAAAATAGTTTATCAACTAATTATTTAGGTATAACAATATATGAATCAATTTATGGTGGGTTAATATTTACTACTTTAATATACAGTTTAAGCTTATTCTTGCCTAAATTTAAAAAAGTTATTAATAATAAATTATTATATTATTCCGCAATTTTAATGGTAATTTTTGCTTTTGTAATTTTAATTGCTGATACACAAATGGGAGGAATATTAGGAAGATATTTATCTGATTTTTCTTGGTTATTTGCTTTTCCTACTATTATTATAATCTTAGCTTTTGAAAATAAAGAATTTAAATATAAAGATTTATTTCATAAAATATTATTTATTTTAGTATGTCTAGCTTTAATTTATCAGTTCTTTTATTTATTTGTTAGTATTGCTGATCAATTTAAAAATAATAATTTAGATTTTTACATGTATTTTTATTATTTGATTCAATTTTGGTTATAAATCATGGATTGTTATTTTTAGTAAGTTTATTAAGTTCTTGAGCCATAGTTTGGATGGTTTTGGCAAGATTATTTAAATCACTTTGATTAGCTTTTTCTTGATTTTTCCGATAGTGATTATTAGCATCACTTTTAATATTACTTCCCTCATTATTAGAATAGCGGGCGTTTATTAATTGTTGTTGAGCTGCAGTTGTAAGAAGAACTTGGCCAACTAAAATTAGCCAGTTACCAATTGAATTAAGTTCGTTAGCATTATAATCATCTTCTACGATTAAGCCAACAATACAACCGATAACACTAAAGAGTTCCGGGTTTATATTAGGAGGAAATTTGTGCATAGTCTCGCCTCATATTAATTATATTTACCAGCCTATATTTTTATTGCACTGGCTAAATTTTTGTGATATGATACTTAGTAGTATCTTGACTTTTGCAGCAAAAATGAGCAAACCTAGATAAATAAAGGATTTGCTCGATTTTTAATTGTTGTATATTGTTATCAATTTTAAAAAAATTTAATATTTTTTGATGTCTAAATATGAATCACGCCAGTAATAATAAGGCTTTGCACAATTACTTTACTTTATATAATAAGTGTACCACAATATTGTAATTATTAAAAGTTGTAAATTTAAGGTGAATATTATACACAACAGATATACAACAAAAAAAGATAAATTCTTGACATAAAAAAACTAGATAAAATCTAGGCCAAATCAGAATTTTAAAAATTTTAACTGCAAAACTCGGGGGTTTATATTAGGAGGAAATTTGTGCATAGTCTCGCCTCATATTAATTATATTTACCAGCCTATATTTTTATTGCACTGGCTAAATTTTTGTGATATGATACTTAGTAGTATAGGATAAGGGAGTGCTCTATGAATAATAAGACTAGACCAACAATCAAAGCTATAGAACAAAGATTAAACTATCTAGTCCAAATGGCGACGGATGAAGAAATAAGTAATACAATTGATGCCAAACGGATGGAAATAGCTGAAATTGAGGTAAAAATTGCTAATCAAAATTTATTAATAGAAAAATATACTCCTAATGAGGCTGACTATAACGAAGCGCGTAGCCCTTATCAATTTTCTTTAGCAACTCGGCAAGCCGAGTTAAATCGTTTACAAACTAAATTAGAAAATTTAAATCTTAAAATAGCTGAATATAATCAAGAATTAGAAAATATTATACATGATGAAGATGTTTTGACTCGTGACCAAAAAGACGCTATGCAACTTGTTAATATTTTAGATGAATTTAAATCTCGTCGTGAGTTAAAGACTTATGCTGAGGATAATGAAGAAGAAACTAAGACTATCACTGAAAAGTTAACTACTTTACGAAATCGCAAAAAAAACATTAAAAATTCAATTAATGCTTTATCTGAGCAAAGAAATGATACTTTAAATGAAATAGCGAAAAAAGAGGTTGAAATAAAACAATTTAAAAACGAAATGCAAAAAGAATTAGATGAAACCCCAATTATTAAAAATAAGAAAATTAATTTACAACAAGCTCAAATTGAAAAATCAAAACTAATTGCTCGTAAAGAAGAATTAATGAATATGCCTGATTATTTGGCTTATGAAATTAATAATATGATTCTTGATCATGATAATTATGAAGAAATTAAAAGCAAAATTGAAAAATTAGTCGAAATTACTCGTTCGAAGCCTTATATGAATATCGTAATTAGAGGTGGGGATACAAGTAATTTGCAAAAAGAATATTCTTCTTTAATTAATGAAAAAAAAGCTTTAGAAAAAGAAATAAAAAGTACAAAATATGTTATAAAAAATTTACCGGCTGAAGATTATCGTGTATCTGATTTAGAAAGACTAGTTAATTTAAGCACTACGCAAATAGAAAATTTAAAACAAATGATTAATAATAATCAAGCTGCTATTGTAAATCTTCTAAGACAACATAAAGATTTACAAGCTGGTTATAAAAAGACTACTAATGAAGTTGAAGAATATTTAAATGATAGTAAAAATTTAGATGAACAAAGCCAAACTACAATGTATGTGGATTATCAACAACATCAAGAATTATTAAATCAACAAAAAGAAATAATAGCTAAATATCCTTTGACAGTCAAACGTTTAATGGATGCTAATATTGCTTTAGAAAATGATATTACTGCTTTAAACTTAGAAATTGAAAAATATAAAGAGGAAATGAAACAAATTGCTCATAACAAAAAACATCGTCAACCAATCGGTGATTATATTAAAAGAGCAGCTCATGAAAAAGAAATTAAGAGAATTGAAACTAATACTAATTATTTACTTAAAAGATTACAATATAGCAATTTTAATCTAACCCAATTAAAAAACGAAATATTAGACGGTTTAAAAAGTTTATATGCCGAAGAATTAAAAGCCAATCGTAAAGTAAATAAAAAAGTAACGGAAGAAGAATTAGAAGATAAAAAAATAGAAGTAACACCTTTTGAACCGAAAGTTACCAAAGAAGATTTAGAAAAAGATGTAAATGCTTTAGAAAATTTAGGGGATTTATTAAATAAACTAGATTTAAAAGCCGAAGTTCAAAAAAAAGAAAAATCTTCACCAGTTATTGAAAAAACAAAAAAAGCAGAAAAATTAGAAACTAAAAAAAATGAAATTAGTGATTTATTAAATAAATTAGAAATAAAAATAGATGAAATAAAAACATCAAATGTTAAGGAAGAAACTATGGAAGAAGAAAAAATACCAACTATAAGCAAAGATGAACTTTTAAATAGTAAAATAATTTCGGAATTTGATTTAAATAATTTGCCAGAAAATAAGTCTTTAGAAGTTAATGATATTAAAAAAGATGAAGAATTAACTGTTCCATCTATCAATAAAGCAGATTTATTAAATAGTCAAATTTCACCAGATTTAGATTTAAATAATCTTCCAGTTAATGATACATTAGAAGATAAAAAAACTAATTCTTTAGAATTGAATGTTCAGCCTAAAGAAGAAATTCCTACTGTATCTAAAGTGAAGATTAAAGTTATAAAAGTTGAACCTTTAATTAAAGAAGAAAAAGTTAGTGAAGCTAAAGAGGAAGGGCGTAGAATTAAGGTTGTTAAAGTTGAACCTTTAGTTAAAGAACAAACACAACAAAATAATAAAATCCCTGAATATAATGGAATAATCTTTAATCCATTTGTAGAAGATATTCCTTATACTCGTGCAGCTTAATTAGAAAGGGGAATAAAAAGGGTATGCAAATTAATAAAGATACAATAATTACTTTAGAAAATGAAGAAAGATATATTATAAAAAATATAACTTTCTATGGTGGAGTAAAATATGCTCTAGCTCAAAAAGAAAATGGTACTGAAACAGTAATTATGGAAGAGATTTTAGAAAATAATGAACTATTTATTAAAAAAGTAGTTGATCAAGAATTAATTGAAATATTAATGAGGATATTAGAAGGTTAATATCCTTTTTTATATTGCTTAAATCTTTAAAATTTTGTATAATTTTTATGGAGGAATGATAAAAATGGAATTAAAAGGAAGTAAAACCGAAAGTAATTTAATGGCCGCTTTTGCGGGGGAAAGTCAAGCAAGAAATAAGTATACTTATTTTGCTTCTCAAGCAAAAAAAGATGGTTATGAACAAATAGCAGCTATTTTTGAAGAAACTGCTAATAATGAAAAGGAACATGCTAAATTATGGTTTAAACAGTTAAATGGTGGAGCAATTCCTTCTACTTTAGATAACTTAAAAGCTGCAGCTGAAGGTGAAAACTATGAATGGACAGATATGTATGCTGAATTTGCTAAAACGGCTAAAGAAGAAGGATTTGATGATATAGCTTATCTTTTTGAAAGTGTAGGAGCTATTGAAAAACATCATGAAGAAAGATTCTTAAAATTAGTTGATAATATTGAAAATAATTTAGTATTTAAAAAAGGTGAAGAAACAGTTTGGATTTGTCGAAATTGTGGACATGTTTATTATGGTAAAGAAGCTTTAAAAGTATGTCCAGTTTGTAAACATCCAGAAAGTTTCATGGAATTAAAAGCTGAAAATTATTAAGAGTAAAAATACTCTTTTTTTATTAGAGGGGGAAAAATTATGTTAGATATAACTAATCTTAAAGGACAAATAAGCACTTATGGCGGGTCCGAATTAAAACAAGATTATATTATTAATAATTTAAAATATATGGTTAAATTTCCTGATATTGTAAATATAAAAAATAGAAATATTTCTTATATTAATAATCAATATTCCGAATATGTTGGTTGTAAAATATTTAAACTTTTGGGAATAGATACTCAAGATGTATTATTAGTTAAATGTCTTGTCAACAATAAAGAAAAAATTGCTGTTGCTTGTAAAGATTTCTTAGCTAAGGATGAAACATTAATTGAATTTAAAAACTTATCACATTCATTAAATGCTGAAAAAAAATATACATCATCAATTGAAGATATTTATGAAATGATAAATAATTTACCAAATCTAGAAAATAAAACAGCCGTTATTAATGAATTTTGGCGAAGAGTAATAATTGATGCTTTATTAGGGAATAATGATCGTCATTTAGGTAATTGGGCTTTTATAAAAAGAAATAATAAATATTATTTAGCCCCGGTTTATGATTGTGGTTCTTGTTTAAATCCTTTATTAACGGAAAAAGAAATGGCAACATTATTAAATGATGAAATAGAATTAAAAAATGTTGCTTATAATGTTAAAACGCCATATAAGTTAAAAGATAAATCAGTTAGTTATCAAGATATTTTTAAAAATATGCCTCAGGAATTAAAAGAACAGATTAAAGAAATTGTTCCAAAAATTGATTTAAATTTAATAAAACAAACTATTGAAGAAATTACAGCTTTAAGTAAAATTCAAAAAGAATTTTATTATAAAACTATTGCTATTCGTAAAAAGTTTTTATTAGATAAAGCTTTAAAACAAGTAGAAAATTCTAATTAAAATTTAGTATTTACTAAATTCTTTAACATATGTTAGAATAATATTTGATTTTACTCGGAGGTGTAATATGTCCAAAATTAGTAACGTTCTTACAATGCTTGAGTATTTAAGTTCAGGAAAAAAATATAGTATCCAAGAGTTATCTGAAAAATTAGAAGTATCTCCTAGAATGATACGAGTTTATAAAGATGAAATAGAAAAAGCTGGTATTTATATTGATACTATTAAGGGTCCTTATGGAGGATATGTATTAAATCAAAATATTAATGTTCCTAAAAGGTTTATTACACCAAATTCTATCAATGTTAAAAACAAAGATTTTTTAAATCTAATAAATAGAGCTATCAAAGAAAAAAGAAAATGTTTTATTGAATATTATTCTAAAGACGAAAAAAATATTTCCAAAAGAACTATTCATCCATATGATTTAATTCTTCTAGGAAATGAATGGGGAGTTGCTGCTTACTGTGAATCTAAAGAAGAAATTAGGCATTTCTATATAAATAGAATTAAATCAATAGAAATTTTAGAAAATTTTAATAACTGACATAAATATTTCCTATTCTTTTGCTATTATTAATTTAGAAAAAGGAGAGGTAGTATGAAGCATATACACACGGAAACAACAGATATTATTTCAAAATCCAAAAAGTCCTATTATTTATTTGGCCCACCAAATGAAAAGCTTAGATAATGAATTACTATCAATACTTACTCAAGAATATCTAATATTTTTCTTTTCCATACTTTAGATGAAGATGCAAGTATATTTTGGAAAGAATACTATCTAGCCTTACAAATGTATTTTTTATCTAAAAAGATAGCTGATGATAAAGGAATTGATCTTACAATGCCTGATTACAATCCACAAATAGTAAAAAAATTATATAAATACAAAGGAGAAATGTAATATGGAAAATTTAACTTACATAACTGGAAATTATGGTAAATATGTTTCTGTAAAAGAAAAGTTTGAAAATGCTGGAATCACAATTGATTATTTTAAATGTGATTTAGAAGAACCGAATATTAACAATATAGAATTTATATCAAAAGAAAAAGCTAGACAAGCTTTTGAAATATTAGGAACACCTGTATTTGTTGCTGATTCTGGTTTTTATATAGAAGATTATCCTAAAAATCCTGGATATCCTGGTGCTTTCGTAAAAAGAAGTGGTATATCATCAAATATTACAGAATTATTAGAAACAATGAAACAAGTTCAAAATAGAAATTGTTATTTTCTTGATTGTTTAACATTTTTTGATGGTAAAGATTATTTTCAATTCTTTGGAGTTAGCAAAGGTACACTTTCACACGAAATAAGAGGAGAACAAAGCAAAAAAGCTAAATCAAATTTATGGTTTGTGTTTATTCCATTGAATTGCAATAAAACTTTAGCAGAAATGTCAGATGAAGAAAGAAACAACAGACCCGATAATAGAACGAGTGCCACAGATGAATTTATTAATTGGTATAAACTAAATTATAAAAATGGCAAAAATTTAGTTAAAAGAGGATGTTAGCTATACTATTATTTTCTCAGTTGTTTATTATTTAATTTTGCAATTAATTCATTAAATAAAATACCATGTGATTTTAACATTTGTCCTGATGCAATTAAATTTTGTATTTCTTCTACACTCATATAGGTAATATAATCTACTTCTTCTTTTTGAAGTTTTGAATTATTTACATCAACATCTTTTTTAACATAAAAAATAAATCTTAATGGCATATCAAACGTCAAATAACCATACTCTTCTATTTCTGTGGGAGATAAATCGACACCAATTTCTTCTTTTACTTCTCTTATTATTGCTTCTAAAGGAGTTTCACCACTATCAACATGTCCACCTGTTGTTGCAAAAACACCACCTTTTTCCTTAGATGTCTTTTGAATTAAGAATTTTCCTTCTCTGTTTTCCATAAACATTGTAGCAAGGGCAATATGCTCATTTATTTCCAACTTTGTATTTTTATCCCCTCTAACCATTGTTTTTCCGGTAAT
>CANQLL010000045.1 GCA_947624705.1 uncultured Bacilli bacterium
AAAAGAAATAAAGAAGAAGCAAAAGGAGAAACACCATTACCAGGAAGTGATACAACCTTACTAGAGGGAGTAAGTATAGAAAAAGATGAAACAGATACATATGAGTTAACCATAGAATTTAAAGAAACCTATTCAGAACAAAATTATAATCAAGGAAAAACCTTTAATGGATTAATCCAAATAAATGGATATAAACCAGAATATACTAAAACAATTTTAGGAATAGAATATCCCGTTATCCAAGAAGAACCAAACTTTAGAGAAGGATTTCCAAATGTAAATACATCAGAAGAAGATATAACCAAAGGAAGTGGACTATATAAAACTGCTGATGAATATGGACCAAGTTATATTTTCCGTGGCCAAGTAGATAACAATTATGTTCACTTTGCCAACCAAGATTGGCGCATTCTAAGAGTAAATGGGGACGGGACAATCCGATTAATGTTAAAGGATAAATTAACTAATAATTCAAAATATAATGATTATGTAATGAATTTTAATACTCCCCAACATGATAAAGTAGGTTTTACTAGGGGAGGAATAGCCTGTACTAATAGTGCCCCATGTCAAATAACATATGATAGTACAACGCAAACATTTACAAATCCAAGTGAGTCCCAAATAAATAGTACAATTAAAGATGTTTTAGAAGAATGGTATAAAACAAATTTAAATGAATATGATGAGCAGATAGCTTATGGTTTATTCTGTAATGATATAAGCTATGCAAGTGGAAGCGATGATATGAGTTCAACTTCAAACTTATATTATGGAGTGAACAAGAGATTAAGTTTAACAAATGCAACCCCAACCCTGGTATGTCCGGAACAAGTAGACCAAAATAAAAAACCAAGAACATATGGGGGACTATATAAAAGTAAAATAGGTTTAATCACAGCTGATGAACTAGTAATGGGAGGATATAGTCCAACATATAGTACTAGTAAAAATACTACAGACAAAAATTATTTAAGAAGAAGTTATGAGTATTGGACGGTCTCGCCTAACTACTCTACTTACAATGCTCGTGTTTTCTATGCTGACAATGCGGGTAGCTTGAGCGGCAGCGTTACTGATGATAGCAGGGCCGTGGTTCCAGTTATCAATCTACAAACTGATAAACTAACGTATTCAAGTACGGGCGAAGAAGGTACTCCAATCGAGATTGAAATAAATTAAGAAACTCTTATTCCTTGATAATAGTTTCTTTTTTTCATTTCTTTATCTATATCATTTAAAACACAAAATTTTTTAAGTAACCAAGAGGGGGCAATTAAATCTTCTTTTTTGGGATCTCCCGTTAATCGATGAATTACTATATCTTCATTTAAATGTGTTAATTGTTCACAAACAATATCAATATATTCTTCTTTAGTTAAAAGATGAAAAGGTTTTTCTTCATACATTTTAGCTAATTTTGTATCTTTTAAAACATGTAACATATGAATTTTAATTCCATTAATATTTAAATTATTTAAATATTTTACAGTTTCTATCATATCTTCTTTAGTTTCATAAGGTAAACCATTAATAATATGCACAACCACATTAATATTTCTTTGTTTTAATTTATTTACCATTTGGGTAAAATTATTTAAATCATGCCCGCGATTTATTAATTTTAAAGTTTGCTCATGAATAGATTGTAAACCTAATTCAATCGTTAAATAAGTTTTATGACTTAATTCTTCTAAATAATCTAAACATTCCTCACTAATCGCATCACTTCGGGTGGCAATACTTAAACCAACTACTTTAGGAAATTTTAAAACTGTTTCATATTTTTCTTTTAAAACATCTAAAGGAGCATAGGTATTAGTATTTGCTTGAAAATAAGCAATATATAAACAATTAGGCCATTTTTTACTCATTTTTGTTTTTATTTCGTTAAATTGTTCTTCTAAAGATTTATTTTTATCTCCCGCAAACTCGCCACTTCCCGATAAAGAACAAAAAATACAACCTTGGTTATTTTGATAATTTGGACAAGAAAAATTACCATTTAAACTAATTTTACAAACTTTTTGGTTAAATTTATTTTGATAAAAATAATTTAAAGTATGATATCTTTTATTGTCTAAAGTTTTTGTAAACATAAAATCACCATGTAATATTATACAATAATTTTGACCAAACTATAAATGGTGATTTTATGTCTAAATTAAGTAATTCTAAAAAATTTAATTTATTTATTTTTTTTACTATGTTTGCTAAATTTTCCGTTGAACTTTTTATTCCGGTTATTTTATATAAATTAAATTATAGTATTAATGATATTTTAATTTATTTATTAATAAATTTTATTATTAATATACTAATTAGTATTCCTACTACTATTTTAGGACAAAAAATAGGGTATAAATATTTAATTTTATTAAGTGCTTTTTTATTTACTGGTCTTTATTTAATTATTACTTTTATCCATAAAAATATTTTTTTCTTTTTAACTGTAGCTTTGCTTAGTAGTTTAACTAATCTTTTTTACTATTTAGGTCGGCATTTTTATGCCGGGATTATTTTGGAGAAAAAACAAATGGGACGTAATGTTGGGAGTATTTTAATTGCTACAGTTATAGCCAGCATGATGGGAACTTTATTTTCTTCTTTTATGATTGAAGATTTATCTTTTATCATCCTGGCTATAATTGTTACGATTATTTATTTAATTGGCATTATTTTTCTTTTTTTAATTCCTTATCAAAAAAAGAAAGTTCCTCTTAATTTAAAAGAAGTACATCAAAATATTCCTAACTCTAATAAATTATTTTTTTTACTAGAACAATTTAAAACAATTTATTTTACTTTATATCCTTTATTTGTTTATATTTATGTTGATAATACTTATACTTTTATTGGTTTAGTTTATTTTGTAACTGGTTTAGCTAGTATAATTTTTATTTATTTTTTTGCTCCTAAATTAGATAATGAAAATAATAATTATTTAAAAACCTCCGCTATTTTACTTGCTAGTATTTTATTTTTAGATATGTTAATTAAAAATGAATTTTTAATATTAATTATCTTATTTTTTGAAGGAATAATCATTAAACTTTATGAAACAAGTGTTACCGATAAAATGTATTTAATGCAAGGTAAAATGGAGGGTAGTTGTTATTTTCTTTATATGGAGATTCTTTATAATTTAGGAAGAATTTTAATTATTTTATTTATGTTGATAAGTCAAATTAAATTACGTACTGTATTATTTATTTGTATTTTCTTTATTTTTATTAGTGGATTTATTAAATTAAAAGAAAAAAAGGCAAATTAAAAAGACTAATTGAAGTCTTTTTAATTTTGCACTCCTTGATATTCACTAGAATCAAAAGCTAAGATTGACATAAATATTATTGATAAGAATAATAAGCCAAAACCAAAGCCAGTTCCTTTGCCAAAGGCTTTAGCAAGTTTAAAATATAAAATAATTGCAAAAATAAAACCAACAATTGGAACAAGTAGTAATAAGAATAGCCAACCATTACCAAAAGTTATTTTAAATAAAATGTAATAATTATAAAATGGAATAATAGCAGCCCATCCAGGTTCTCCTGCTTTTACAAATATTTTCCACATTACAAAGATGTAATATAAAAGCAAAATACTTACAAAAGTAAGATAAGCAGGGGAAAATATTGCATCATAATTAACACTTTGCATAACTAACTCCTTTCTAACTTTATTGTACTATAAAAAAAATATTTAGTAAATAATATGTCAAATAAAAACGAAATATTAAATGATAAGAAAAGAACAATATTTTTGAATTTACGAAAATATAATTTAATGATATATTTATTTAAGAGAGGAGTATTTTTGTGAATAGAGCGGAGTTAAAAGCCAATGCCAAAAGATCTTTACAAGGAAAATATGGTCAAGCTATTTTAATGACAATCATTTTTTCATTTATAACATCAATGGTTACTTATGTAGTTTTACTTGGTGGGCCAAATGCTTCAAAAATAACTGTAATGATTTTAGAATACGTAGCTATAATTTTAAGACTTAGTGTCTTTGCCTTTCTAACCTTAGGAAGTGTTAGTTTCTATCTAAAAGTTTCTCGAAACGAAGAAGTAACTTGGAAAGAATTATTTAGTAAAACTAATCTTTGGTTAGGATTATTAGGAGTTACAATTGTTACCGGTGTTTTTATTAGTTTATGGTCATTATTAATAGTTATTCCTGGTATTATTGCATCATATCGCTATGCGATGGTAGATTATATTTTACTTGATAATCCAAATATTGGTATCATGGATTGTATTAATAAAAGTAAAAAAATGATGTATGGTCATAAAATGGATTTGTTTTTATTACATCTAAGTTTTATTGGTTGGGTAATTTTAGGTGTATTTACTTTAGGAATATTATATTTATGGTTAATGCCTTATATGAGTGTAACTATTGCTAATTTCTATAATAGTATCAAAGACCAAAATTAAGAAAGTTAACGCCTTTCTTTTTTTACTTTAAAATAAAGAAAAATCATTGAAAACAAAAAAAATATTTGCTAAAATTAAGAGGTAGGATAGAAATTAGACCAAGGAGGATATAGATTATGGCTTTTAAAGGTTTAAAAAAAATGTTTATGGATGAAGAAGCTGAAAATGAAAATAGTGAAGATGAATATTATGCAATGAGTGAAGAAGAAGCTTTAAAAGAAGCCGATAAAACTGGAAATAAAATGATTTTATTAGAACCAAGAGCTTATTCCGAAAGTCAACAAATTGCTGATCATTTAAAAAATCGCAATAGTGTGGTTGTTAATTTAAAAAGAGTAACATCTGATCAAGCTAAAAGAATAATTGATTTTTTAAGTGGAACAATATATGCAATTGGTGGGTCAATGGAAAAAATAGGGGTTGGTATCTATTTATGTACGCCTAAAAATGTTAGTGTTCAAGGAAAAATAACAGAAGATAACAAAGATAGTAAAAAAAATGATGAAGAAGTAGAATGGTAAAATTTACTTTGTTTTGAGGTGAGCCATGAAAAAGTTTGGTACAAGTTTTTTTGGATATGATAAAAGTGATGTTAATGGTTTTGTTAGCGAAGTGGCTGATAAATATGAAAGTATGTTAAATAATCTTAAAGAAAGAGATAAAAAAATCGAAGATTTAATGACTCAGCTAAAACGTTATAAAGGTTTAGAAAATACTTTCAATAAAGCCATGATGATGGCTAATGAAACATCTGCTCAGATTAAAAAAATAGCAAAAGATGAAGCTAATGCTATTTTAAATGAAGCAAAAGCTAATGCTTCTCGGGTTATTAATAATGCTTTATTAAAATCAGAAAGAATAGAAGCAGAAAGTCAAGCAGTTAAACATCGTACCAATCTTTTAAAAAGAAAATTAAAACAAACTTTAGAAGATGAATTATCTATGTTAGATGATATTGATGATTTAGATTATTAATATCATTTTTTTTAAAATTATGATAATATATTATTAAGAGGAGAGATTTATTTTATGACGATTAATGAAGTTGAACAAAAAATGCAAAAAGCAATAGAAAATATGGAGACGAGATTTTTAAATGTTCGGGCTGGAAGAGCTAATCCCGCGATGTTAAATGGAATTATGGTTGATTATTATGGGACGCCAACCCCAATAAATACTTTAGCTTCTGTGAATGTACCTGAAGCCAAACAATTATTTATAAAACCTTTTGATCGCAGCATTTTAAAGGATATTGAAAGGGCTATTAACGAAGCTAATATTGGGATAACCCCTACAAATAATGGGGAAGTAATAATTTTGACGGTTCCTGATTTAACGGAAGAAACTAGACGAGATTATGTAAAACAAGTAAAAGCGATGGCTGAAGATGCTAAAGTAGCTTTACGTAATATTCGTCAAGATGCTAATAATAGTGTAAAAAGAGAAGAACTTCCTGAAGATGAAGAAAAAGCTATGTTAGAAGATATCCAAGAATTAATTAATAAGTATAATAAAGTGGTCGAAGAAAAAGCTAAGATTAAAGAACAAGAATTAATGCAAGTATAAGTAAATTTAGATAATTTACTTTTTTATCGAGGTGGTAAAGATGAAAAAAATAATTTTATTTTTAATTTTATTGTGTCCTATTGTAGTTAAAGCCGAAGTTAATTATAAAATAACTGATTATTTAATTAGATCCGATATAGAAATAGCCGGAGGAATTAAAGTTAAAGAATTAATTGTTTTAGATGGTAACTTTAATGGTTATGAAAGAGATATTGTTTATAAAAATGAATCTTTAGATAATTGGGAAGCTGGAAAAGTTAATTTTGCCAAAAGTTCAATTTATAATTGTGCGGGGATTGATAAATTACAAGTAGCTACTTTTAAAGTTAAAGATAAAGATAAAATTGATTTTGATATGTTTAATGATATATCAAAATATGCTACAAAAGTAGATAGTGCTGTTAATGGAGATACGGATGTTTATACAGTAGAAGAAACTACTAATGGTCAAAATGTTCGCATGTATAAAAAATCAAATGATGAAAAAATGGCTTTTTATTTAGAATATGTTATAACTAATGCAATTGTTATTCATGAAGATGTCGCGGAATTATATTATCCTTATGTTGGTGATCAATTTAGTGATCCAATTGACAACGTTCAAGTTCAAGTGTTTTTACCTTTTTCGGATAATTCCAAAAACTTTCGCATTTGGGCCCATGGTCCTTTAAATGGCACAGTTAATAAATATCAAGATGAAGATAAAAATACAATTGGTTTAATTGCGACGACTAAGAATCTACCAGCTAATACGGGCTTTGATATTCGTTTAACTTTTGATAAAGAATTAATTCAAATTCCTACTTTTTTAAATCATTCCGAACAAGAAGCTTTACCAAAAATTTTAAAAGTAGAACAAAAAAGAGCTGATGATGCTAATAATAAAAGAAAAACGATTAAAACAATTTATTATTCTATATATGGAATATCAATTGCTTATTTAATTGGTTTAGCTCTTTTATGGTTATATATTTATTTAAAACATGATAAAGAATATAAAAGTGATTTTAAAAGTAAGTATTATCGGGAATTTATTGATGATTATAATGTTGAAGTAATAGATTATTTACTACATAAATCAATTACTTCTAATGCTTTAAGTGCAGCAATTATGAATTTAATTTATAAAAAGAATATTAAAGTGGAAGAAATAAAAAATAAGAAGAAAAAAGATTATAAATTTATTTTAAATAATCAAGATAATTTAAATGAAAGTGAAGAATATTTAATAGATTTTCTCTTTAATACTATTGGTAAAAACAATGAATTTACGACTAAAGATTTAAAAAGTTATGCCTCATCTAGTCATTATTCTGTATTTACGACTAAATATACTAATTGGAAAAATAAAGTTATCGCAGAGGCGGAAGAACAAGAATTTTATGAAAATAAAAATAAAATTAAAAGTTTAGGAATAATGTATTTTGTCTTAGGCATAATTATTCTATTTATAAATTTAGTAACAGGAGCAAATATTTGGTTGGCTTATCTATTAATTATTCCGGCTTTAGTTTTTGTAATTTATACTATGGCTTTTAATAAGAGAACAAAAAAAGGTAATGAACATTATCGAAAATGGCAAGCTTTTAAAAATTTCTTAAATGATTTTGGGACTTTTGATATTAAAGAATTACCAGAAATAGCTTTATGGGAAAGATATATGGTTTATGCTGTTATATTTGGTTTAGCCAAAAAAGTTCAAGCTGCCATGAATGTTAAAATTAAAGAATTTGATATTAATGATCCTTATTATCATCCATATCTAAATAGTTGGCTATATTATGATTTAAATTATAGTCTTGTTAGTGCTATAAATGATTCAGTTGCTTCTTCCATAAATGCAGCCAATGCCCAATCAATGAGTTCAAGTGGTTCTGGTTTTGGTGGTGGATTTTCCTCTGGCGGCGGAGGTAGCTTCGGCGGCGGAGGCGGAGGTCATGGATTTTAAAATGACATATTGTATGGTAAAATAAAAAAAGAAAGCGGTGGGGATATGAAAAGTGGATTCGTTAGTTTAATTGGTCGTCCTAATGTAGGTAAAAGCACTTTACTTAATTCTTTAATTAATGCCAAAATTGCGATTACCTCAGCCAAACCGCAAACAACTAGAAATGTAATTGAGGGAGTATATAATGCTAAAAATGTGCAAATTGTTTTTGTCGATACGCCGGGAATTCATAAACCAATCAATCGTTTAGGCAAAGTTTTAAATAAACAAGCTTTATCTTTAGCTAAAGATGTCGATGCTATTTTATTTTTAGTTGATGCTAGTACATATTTAGGTAAAGGTGATAAATATGTTATTCAAACTTTAAAATCGACTAAAGTTCCGGTAATTTTAGTTTTAAATAAAATTGATAAATTAAATAATGACCAAATTATGTATAAAATAAATGAATATAAGGATTTATATCCTTTTGCGGAGATAGTTCCTATCTCTGCTTTAAAAAAGGATAATACCGATCGTTTAATTAAAGTTATTTTAAAATATTTAACTGATAATACTAAATATTTTGAAGATGATTACTTAACAAGTAATTCCTTACGTTTCATGGTTAGTGAGTACGTCCGGGAAAAAACTTTAATGTATTTAGATGATGAAATTCCTCATAGTATTACTTGTTTAACAACTGATTATGAAGAAAAAAGCAATATTGTTAATATTGCTGTAGATATAATAGTTGATCGTGAATCATTAAAAAAGATTGTTATTGGTAAAAATGGGGCAATGCTTAAACAAATTGGCATTAAAGCGCGGGAAGATATTGAAAATCTAATTGGTAAACAAGTTTATTTAGAATTATTTGTCAAAGTAATTCCTAATTGGAAAGATAAAGATCGTTATATAAAAGAATTAGGTTTTAAAGATTTTGAATAAAAAAATAATAAATAACCCAATATATAAATAGAGAGGATGGGTTATTTATTATGAGTAAAGAAGAAGCCTGGGAATTATTTAAAAAAACAGGAAAAATTGAATATTATTTACAATATAAAAAAAGAAAATAGAAAAAGATGAAGTAAAATGCAAAAAATAGTCGAAGGATTTATTGTTCAAGAAACACCTTATAAAGAAACCAGTAAAATAATTAATGTCTACACCAAAGAATATGGAATTATTGGGATGATTTGTAAAGGTGCTAAAAGTATGAAAAGCCCTTTAAGGGCTTTAACTACTAAATTTACTTATGGTTATTTTAATATTATATATAAAGAAGATAAATTATCTCCATTAATAAGTGTAGATTTAATTGATAACTTAAGTAATATTAAAACTGATTTAACTTTAATAAGTTATACTTCTTATTTAACCGAACTTATTATACAAGTAGTTAAACAAGAAAGAGATGAAAAAGTTTATGAAATATTTATTAATACAATTTTAAAATTAAATCAAAATCTAGACCCGGCTATTTTAACTAATATTTTAGAAATTAAAATGTTAGATTATTTAGGAGTTTCTCTTAATTTAGATTCTTGTAATTTATGCGGAAATAAAACAAATATTGTGACGATTGATGGTGATGTTGGTGGTTATGTTTGTAAGAATTGTTTAACTAATGAATTTATTGTTAAACCTAATACTATTAAAATGTTAAGGTTATATTATTATGTTGATATAAAAAGTATTACCGATTTAAAAATTAAAGATGAAACTAAAAATGAAATTAATAATTTTTTAAATCGTTATTATGAAAGATATACAGGTTTATATTTAAAAAGTAAAGACTTTTTAAATAAAATAAAAGAAATGGAAAACTAACGATAAGTTAGTTTTTTTGGTATTTTAAAGGAATAAAGTTATGCTTATGCCTATTTTTTTGTTTGTTCAAAATTAATTTTCCAATTCTATTTTGATTTAAAAATAATTACTCTCATTTAATATATTATTGGTTTAACTTCAAATTTATTGTTTTATTTGATAATTTTCCAAAAAAGTGTCAAGTGTAAAGAAAAATAAATTTATACTTGACAAATGTTCGGGGGGGGTTATAATGCTATTATGTAAACCTAGAAAATATACTTTACA
>CANQLL010000046.1 GCA_947624705.1 uncultured Bacilli bacterium
ATATAATATCATACTTTTTTATTTATTTGAGCTTTATTTTGTTAATTTGTTCATTTTATGGCTGAGTAGTAACAAAAGAATTAAAAAATAAATATTTATCGCTTAAAACTACTTGCTAAGTAGGATTAATTGTGCTAATATCTTAAATGCAGTTATATATTTTTATATAAGTGTCTAAGTGGGAGGGAAGTTATGCGGATTTGCCCTAGACCACTTCGCGAAATTATACAAGGAGGTGTTTTTCGTGGCCAAAGAAGCCGTAAAGAAAATTAAATTACAAATTCCTGCGGGAAAAGCAACACCTGCTCCCCCAGTTGGAACAGTATTAGGACCTGCCGGAATTAATTTAGGAGAATTCGTTACCCGCTTTAATGATGCAACTAAAGATAAAATGGGCGACATTGTTCCGGTTGAGATTTCTATTTATGAAGATCGGAGTTTCGATTTTGTTCTAAAAACTCCACCAGCTGGTTTCTTAATTAAGAAAGCAGCGAAGATTCAAAAAGGATCTGCCAAAGGAGCAAACCATGTTGTGGCAACCATTTCTCAAGCCGATTTAAAAGCCATAGCGGAAACGAAGTTACCTGATTTAAATGCCTATGATGTTGAATCTGCAATGAATATCATTGAAGGTACAGCTAGAAATATGGGTGTTGCTGTTGAAGGACTTAATGATGCCGAACTTAAAGCCCAAGAAGCTGAAGCTGAAGCTCATGAAGCCGAAACGGCAAAAAGAGATGCTGAACTTGAAGCAATGGAACAAGATGCTGCTAGTGAATTAAAAGAAGTTGAAGTAATCGGTGAAAAAGAAGAACAAACTGAAGAAGAATAAAAAAACAACCACAAGTAATCCGCTTTTAACTTAAAAATATAGTTAGGAGGTAAATGATGAAAAAACACGGTAAAAAATATGTGGAAGCTTCTAAAAAAATCGATAAGAATAAAGCTTATGATTATCAAGAAGCGATTAAATTAGTGCAAGAAAGTAGTATAACTAAATTTGATAGTACAATCGAAGTTGCTTTTAAATTAAATGTTGATCCGAAAAAAGCTGATCAACAATTAAGAGGTTCGCTAGTTTTACCAAATGGAACTGGTAAATCTCAAAAAGTTTTAGTTATTGCTAAAGGTGATGCTGCTTCTGCTGCTAAAGAAGCCGGAGCTGATTATGTTGGGGATACTGACATGATTGAAAAAATCGAAAAAGAAAATTGGTTTGATTTCGATGTAATTGTTGCTACTCCGGAAATGATGCCTATTTTAGGTAAATTAGGTCGTGTTTTAGGACCAAAAGGTTTAATGCCAAATCCTAAAACAGGAACAGTTACAACTAATACTGCTAAAGCCGTAGAAGATATTAAAAAAGGTATGATTGAATATAAAACTGATACTTTTGGTAATATTCATAGTATCATTGGTAAAGTATCTTTTGCTCAAAAAGATTTAGTTGAAAATTTAGAATATATCTATAATGTAATTGTTAAAGCCAAACCACAAAGTGTTAAAGGAACATTCATTGAAAATATTGCTCTTTCTAGTACAATGGGTCCTGGTGTAAAAGTTGATAAAAATTCTTTTGACAATTAATAAGATATCACCTATAATATATCTAGAAAAAACGAGTTACCATAGACAGTAGGGGCTTAGTGCTTAATTATCCTACCGAGGAAAACTTATTTTAAACTTATGTTTAACATTAGCTTTCCTTGTTATGGGAAAGTTTTTAAATTTATAAAGGAGGAAAAAGATGGCAAGCACAGAAAAACTTAAGGAAAAAAATGAGATTGTTAAAAAAATTACGGAATCTATTAAAAATAGTGAAGCCGTTATCTTAGTTAGTTATCAAGGTTTAACAGTTTCTGATTTAAGTGAACTAAGAATTAATTTAAGAAAATCTAATAGTGAACTAAGAATTTATAAAAATACTTTAGTTAAAAGAGCTTTAGATGAATTAAAAATTGACTTAAATGAATTCTTAGAAGGACCAAATGCTATTGTATTTGGTAAAGATTTACTAGAACCAATTAAAGAAATTTCTCAATTTGCTAAAGATCATGACAAATTAGAAATTAGAGTTGGTATTATTAGTGGCGAAGTTGCTGATATAAATGTTATTAATGAATATGCATCTATCCCATCTATGGAAGGCTTGCTTACTATGCTAGCAAGAGGTATGATGGAACATGTTAGCAATTTAGCAATTGGGCTTAATTTATATGCCGAAAAATTAGAAGAAAATTAGAAAGGAAGATAAAAAATGGCAAAAATTGAAAACAAAGACATAATTGAAGCTTTAAAAGAAAAGACTATTCTTGAAGTTAAAGAATTAGTTGATATGATGAAAGAAGAATTTGGAGTTGATCCATCTGCAGTTGCTGTCGCAGCTGCTCCAGCAGGTGCTGCTGAGGATGAAGGAAGCTCAACTAAGACTGTAGTTTTAAAAGATGCTGGTGCTGCTAAAATTGGCGTTATCAAAGTTATTCGTGAAATTACTGGACTTGGTTTAGTTGATGCTAAAGGTCTTGCTGATAATGGCGGTAATATCAAAGAAAATATTAGTGCTGATGAAGCAAATGAAATTAAAGCTAAATTAGAAGAAGCCGGAGCTACTGTAGAATTAGCTTAAGGTCAAACAAAAATAGAAGAGTAAATCTTCTTTTTTGTTTGGTTAAATTTTGCTTGTTATCTTTAGAATATTAATATATAATTATTATAATAGAAAGCAGAGGTAAATTGGGATGGTAAAAAGAATATTAAGTATATTATTTGTAATTATATTATTAGGATGGTTAGCTTTAGTTGTTACCGATTTTTTGCGCGTAAGAGATAATAAAGAACCAAAATTTTGTTTAAGTAATAAAACTGTGGAACATGCTGATAATAGCAAAACCGAAATATGTACAGGACTTGGTTATAAAGTGCAAAAGTATTATGAAAATGGTGAACATACAGCAACCGAAATTGGACCATTTTTTATCAAAGATAAAAAAGCAGATTAGGGTGAGATAATGAACAAAAAAAAGAATGGTTGGGGTTTAGCCATGATGATTGTATATATGTCAGTTTTATTAGTTTTTTTATTAATTACGGTAATCATGGTTTATAATTTTTATAATAACAATGAAAGAGTTACAAAAGAAAATAAGGAAATTACGCCACAATTTAATAGTAGTAGTGAAACGGAAAACATCTTACGTCGTTATCGAGTATATGAAAATCGGATTAAACAAAATGCGATTACTTATATTTATACTTATTATATAAATTTAAGTGATGAATATACTAAAGTTACCGTAGAAGATATGCAAAATAAGGGATTAATGGATGCTATAATCGATCCACAAGATGGTAGTGTTTGTAGTGGCTATGCTAAACTGCGAATTGAAAATAATAAAATAATTAGCATTCCTTATCTAAAATGTAATAATTATGAAAGTGATGGTTATGAATAGTGATTTAAAACATATGCGGAGAGTCAGTATTATATGGGGATTACTTTTAGTTTTAATTTTTGGTTTACTTACAACTTTTGGTATAATTTTTAATAAGAAGAATAAATTATATACGGATATGGAAAAAGATTTAGAAGAAGCTACTAAAAAATATGTGGAAAGAAGTTTTTCTTATCCCAAAGATAAAGAAGAATTAAAAGTAACATATACGGAACTTAAAGATAGTAAATTAATAGAAGAATTAAAAGTTGAAAAAGAGCCATGTGATGGTTATGTTATTGTCAAAAAGAATGATTTAGTTTATAAATATAAAGGTTATGTTAAATGCCCTGATTATAAAACTAAAAATTATGAAGAATAATTCTTGACAATAAAATAGAAGTAGTGTTATAGTATTGATGATTTTGTTAGGAAGGTTCTGCTTAGGTGGAACCTAGTTTAATGAAGTTTAGGATACACCAGGATGTGTGTATATGAGAGGAGGATAATATGCCTACAATTAATCAACTTGTAAAAAATGGAAGAAAACAAAAAACAACTAAGAGAAAATCACCGGCTTTAAACAAGGGATTTAATAGTATGACTCGTCGTGAGACTGAAACTAATAGTCCCCAAAAAAGAGGAGTTTGTACCAGAGTTGGAACGAGAACTCCAAAGAAACCGAACTCAGCATTAAGAAAGTTTGCCAGAGTTAGACTTTCTAATGGTCGTGAAGTCGATACTTATATTCCAGGTGAAGGACACAATCTTCAAGAACATAGTGTTGTACTTGTACGTGGTGGTAGAGTTAAAGACTTAATCGGTGTTCGTTATCATATTGTACGTGGTACATTAGATACTCAAGGTGTTCAAAATAGAAAACAAGGTCGTAGTAAATATGGTACTAAAAGACCTAAATAAAAATAGTTTAGGAGAGGAGAAGAAAAATGCGTAAAAGACGTGCAATAAAAAGAGATGTCTTACCAGATCCAATATATAATTCAAAGATTGTTACTAAATTAGTAAATCAAATTATGCAACAAGGTAAAAAAGGAACAGCCCAAAGAATTTTATATGGAGCTTTTGATATTGTTCAAGAAAAAACTGGTAAAGATGCAATTGAAGTGTTTAATGAAGCACTTGAAAATATTAAACCAGCCTTAGAAGTTAAATCTCGTCGGGTTGGAGGATCTAACTATCAAGTTCCTATTGAAGTTAGTGATGAACGGGCTCAAACTTTAGCATTACGTTGGCTAATTAATTATGCTAAATTAAGAAATGGTAAAGGAATGGCCGAAAAATTAGCAAATGAAATCATAGATGCAGCAAATGGCACAGGCGGAGCTGTTAAAAAACGAGAAGATACTCACAAAATGGCGGAAGCTAATAAAGCATTTGCTCATTATAGATGGTAGGTGGAAAAAATGGCAAGAGATGTTAGTATAGATAAAGTTCGTAATATAGGTATTATGGCTCATATTGATGCCGGAAAGACTACTACTACCGAGAGAATTTTATTCCATACCGGAAAAATTCATAAGATTGGGGAAACTCATGATGGTGAATCCCAAATGGACTGGATGGAACAAGAAAAAGAAAGAGGTATAACAATTACTTCCGCAGCTACTACGGCGCACTGGAAAGGATATCGTTTGAATATCATTGATACTCCAGGCCATGTTGATTTTACTGTTGAAGTATCAAGAAGTCTTCGTGTTCTAGATGGAGCTGTGTGCTTACTAGATGTTCAAAATGGTGTTGAGCCTCAATCTGAAACTGTATGGCGTCAGGCTGATGAATTTAAAGTACCTCGTATGATTATGTGTAATAAGATGACGAAAATGGGAGCTGATTTTCAATATTCTTTAAATTCAATCGATGAACGTTTACAAGTAAATGCAAAGCCAATTCAATGGCCAATTGGAGCTGAAAATGATTTTAATGGAATCGTAGATATTATTGCAATGAAAGCTTATCATTATGATGGTAAGGAAGAAGAAGATTTTCAAGAAATCGAAATTCCTGAAGACTTAAAAGATTTAGTTAATGAACGAAGAATTGACTTAATCGAAACAGTAGCCGAATATGATGATGAATTAATGGAAAAATACTTAGAAGGCGAAGAAGTTAGTGTTGATTTAATCAAAAGGGCTATTCGTAACGGCGTTCTAAGTGTTAAATTCTTCCCAGTTTTATGCGGGGATGCTTTATCTAATATGGGTATTAAACTATTATTAGATGCTATTGTTGATTACATGCCTGCTCCAACTGATGTTGAAGCAATTGAATGTATTGATAAAGACGGAAATGATATTTTACGTCATCCAAGTGATGATGAACCATTTACAGCTTTAGCTTTCAAAATTGCAGCCGATCCATTTGTGGGAAGACTTTCATTTTTTAGAGTTTATTCAGGTAAACTTTCAAGTGGTTCTTATGTTTTAAATTCAACTAAGAATGAAAAAGAAAGAATTGGTCGTATTTTACAAATGCATGCTAATCAAAGAAAAGAAATTAGTGAAGTATATTGTGGGGAAATTGCCGCAGCTGTTGGTCTTAAAAATACAACAACAGCTGATACCTTATGTGATGAAAAACATTTTGCTATCATGAAAGGTATGGAATTCCCAGATCCTGTTATTGATGAGGCAATTGAACCAAAAAGTAAAAATGATCAAGATAAAATGGCTTTAGCTTTACAAAAGTTAGCCGAAGAAGATCCAACATTTAGATATAAGACTGATCAAGAAACAGGTCAAACTGTTATATCTGGTATGGGTGAATTACACTTAGAAGTATTAGTAAGACGAATGAAAGATGAATTTAAAGTTGAAGCTAATATTGGTAAACCACAAGTTGCTTATCGGGAAACTATTACCCAAGCAGCTGAATGTGAAGGTAAATATATTAAACAATCAGGTGGTCGTGGACAATATGGTCACGTTTGGATAAAATTTGAACCTAATAAAGATAAAGGTTACGAATTTGTTGATGAAGTTGTTGGTGGTGTTGTTCCGCGTGAATACATCCCAGTAACAGATAAAGGTTTACAAGAAGCAATGGCTGGCGGAATCTTAGCTGGTTATCCAATGGTTGATATTAAAGCCACATTATATGATGGTTCATATCATGATGTCGATTCATCAGAAATGGCTTTCAAAATTGCGGCCAGTTTAGCTTTAAAAGAAGCTAAGAATAAATGTAAACCAGTTCTACTTGAACCAATAATGAAAGTAGACGTAGTGGTTCCAGAAGAATACATGGGTAATGTAATGGGAGATTTAACAAGCCGTCGTGGTCGTCCACTAGGACAAGAATCACGTGGTAATGCTTTACAAATCTCTGCAATGGTTCCACTATCAGAAATGTTTGGTTATGCAACTAGCTTGCGTTCTAATACGCAAGGTCGTGGTAACTTCACAATGACAAATGATCATTATGAAGAAGTACCAAAATCTATTGCTGAAGAAATTATTAAGAAAAACAGCATTAACTAAAATAATCCTTGAATTTTATTCAAGTATTAGATAAAATATTATTAGACATTTAAAAGGAGGAAAGAAAAATGGCAAAAGAAAAATTTGATCGTTCAAAAGAACACGTTAACATTGGTACTATCGGACACGTAGACCATGGTAAAACTACTTTAACAGCTGCTATTACTAAATTATTTAGTAAAGAATATGTAGCATATGAAAATATCGATAAAGCACCAGAAGAAAGAGAAAGAGGCATTACAATTAATACAGCTCACGTTGAGTATGAAACTGAAAAACGTCATTATGCTCACGTTGACTGCCCAGGCCATGCTGATTATGTTAAAAACATGATTACTGGAGCTGCGCAAATGGATGGAGCAATCCTTGTTGTATCTGCAGCAGATGGACCTATGCCTCAAACAAGAGAACATATCTTATTATCTCGTCAAGTTGGTGTTCCTAAAATCGTTGTTTACATGAACAAATGTGACCAAGTTGATGATCCTGAACTACTTGACTTAGTAGAAATGGAAATTCGTGAATTATTAGGAGAATATGAATTTGATCCTGACTGTCCTATCATTAGAGGTTCTGCTTTAAAAGCTCTTGAAGGAGATCCTGAAGCTGAACAATCTATTCGTGATTTAATTGCAGCAGTTGATGATTATATTGATACTCCACAAAGAGATACTGATAAACCATTCTTAATGAGTATTGAAGATGTATTTACAATCTCAGGACGTGGTACAGTTGTTACTGGACGTGTTGAACGTGGTAGATTAAATCTTAACGATGAAGTTGAAATCGTTGGTTTAAGAGACACTCAAAAAACAGTTGTTACAGGAATTGAAATGTTTAGAAAATCTTTAGACTATGCTGAAGCAGGAGATAATGCCGGAGCATTACTTCGTGGTATTGCTCGTGAAGATGTTGAACGTGGACAAGTTCTTGCTAAACCAGGAAGTGTTACACCTCATCATAAATTCAAAGCAAGTGTTTATGTATTATCTAAAGAAGAAGGCGGACGTCATACTCCATTCTTCTCAAATTACAGACCACAATTCTATTTTAGAACAACTGACGTAACAGGAGTTATTGAACTTCCTGAAGGCGTTGAAATGGTTATGCCAGGTGATAACGTTGACATGACAGTTGATTTAATTGCTCCAGTTGCTCTTGAAAACGGTACAAAATTCTCTATCCGTGAAGGTGGACGTACTGTTGGAGCTGGTGTAGTTTCTGAAATTATTGAATAATAAAATTAAACAGAGTCTTTACAGACTCTTTTAATTTTCTAATTTTTCCAAAATTACATCTTGCAAAATATATGATAAAATGTTATGCTGTTAATGTCATAAAATAATTTATGATAAGGGATAAAAATAATCCATTTTATTTTTATTTTATTTTATTTTGTTTTATATTATTTTCTAATATGAGTTAAAAAAAAACCTTTACAAAATTTTTATCCCTTGTAAAAAGAGCTTTTGCTCTTTTTATTTTTCTTATAAAAACTTTTAAACTTGTTTAAATTAATTGAATTTTACTAATTATCTATGTTAAACTTAAGTTAAGGATAGATACGAGGCGAGAATAGATGAAAAATAAAAAAAAGATAATTTCCATAACTATAGTTGTAATAGCTTTAATTGTTTGCATCTCCGCTCTTACCTTAGCATTATGGACTAAATCATTTGAACAAACAGGAACAAGTCGTAATCAATATGATTGTTTTACTATTAATTATTCCGATAATATTCAAGATGTAGTTCAAAGTGGCGGAGTTCCGCAAACTGATGGAGAAGGAGTAGAAAACGACCCATTTGTTATTACTATAACTAATACTTGTAATACAATCGGAAATTATGAAGTATTAATGCATAAAGCTGAAACTAGTAATATGTTAGATGATTCTTATTTAAAATTAAGTGTTGATGGCACTATAATGAAATATAGCGAAGCTAAAGCCACAACGAAAAGATCAATTGAAAGTAATACTTCAATTGATCCTATTACCGTTAATGAATCAAAAATTATTTCTAGTGGAGTTATTGGTCCTAAAGGTACTAGAAAAATTAATGTTAGAACTTGGATGGATGAAAATACTACCAGAGATCAAGGCTCAGGAAAAACTTTTAATTATAAAATAACAGTTGAAAGTAGTGCTGGAAATAATTTAAAATTATTAGCTGGAACAATTTTAGAACAAGAGGTAAAAACAGGAAATATTGATTTTACCAAAGGAGAACCACCATCATCTGGAGGAGAGAGTACAACCGGAAGTGGTTTATTTAGTGCTGAAGATGATGATGGAACAAGTTATTATTTTCGAGGAGATAAAACTTTAATCAATAATTACGTCCATTTTGCCGACCAATATTGGCGCATTGTGCGAATTAATGGGGATGGTACAATAAGATTGATATTAGATGATAATATAGGAGATTATTATTTTAATAGTTCATCTAATGAACGAAAATATGTCGGCTATACCTATGATAATGATGCTTGTACCCTAAATAGTCCATGTTGGAGTTCACATACAAGTAGTAATGGAAGTTTTACCAATTCTCATAATGGAAGTAATAGTACAATAAAAACACAATTAGAAACATGGTATAATTCTAACTTAAGTGGAAATGATAGCAAAATCGCTTATGGAACCTATTGTAATGATACAAGTTATGGCAGTGAATCGGATGATAACTCATCATATTATGGAGCTTTTGAAAGATTATCTCCTAACGGTTCAAAATATGTAAATCCAACATTGACATGTCCCGACCCAACAGATGCAAATGGGCAAATGAGAACTTATGGAGGAGTATATAAATTAAAGATTGGTTTACTAACTGCCGATGAAATGAACTATGCGGGGTTACGATATTATGGTGGTTCTGCTACAAGTAATAATTATTTATATAAAAGTTACGGTTGGTGGAGCCTGTCCCCTTTCAACTCCAGTAGTTACGTTAGTGTCTTTTCTGGCAAC
>CANQLL010000047.1 GCA_947624705.1 uncultured Bacilli bacterium
GTAGAAGGAAATGAAGATGCTAAAGCTACTGACATAACAGCAGGAAAAATGGAACTAGAATATGACGGAACAAGTATCGTAGGAATGGAAAATGCTTTACCAGGAGATAAAAAAGTAATAACATTTACTGTAAGAAATAAAGGTACTGTAACCACGCAATATAATGTTGATTTAATCAATGTAACAAATGGATTTATAAAAGATGAATTAGTATATAGTATCAAAAGAAATGGAAAAGACGAAAAAGGAGAAACACCATTACCAGGAAGTGATACCACTTTACTAGAGGGAGTAAGTATCGAAAAAGATGAGACAGATACATATGAATTAACAATCGAATTTAAAGAAACCTATTCGGAACAAAATTATAACCAAGGAAAAGAATTTAATGGTTTAATTCAAATAAATGGGTATAAACCAAAACCATTAAATGAATGGATAATAGCAAATTATCCAATAATCGAAGAAGAACCAAACTTTAAAGAGGGATTTCCCAATGCAAACACCCCATCAGAAGACATAACCAAAGGAAGTGGATTATATAAAACAGAAGATGATTATGGAGGAACAAGTTATATCTTCCGAGGTCAAGTAGACAACAACTATGTACACTTTGCCAACCAAGACTGGCGTATTCTCAAAGTCAATGGGGACGGAACAATCAGATTAATGTTAAAAGATAAATTAACTGATGATGCAGAATATAATCATTTTGACTATAATCCAACAATTCCACAACATGATAAAGTTGGCTTTACATTTGATGGAGCTCCATGTCCAATAGATAGTCCTTGCAAAGTAACATATGATAATGTATCAAGAAAATTTACCAATGAAAATGGTGGAATAAATAGTGATATTAAAGATGCTTTAGAAGAATGGTATAAAACAAATTTAAATGAATATGATGAGCAGATAGCCTATGGCTTGTTCTGTAATGATATTAGTTATGGAAGTGGAGAAGATGATATTAATTCAACGGATAACTTATATTATGGAGCGGTTCAGAGATTAGAATTAAGTTCAACAAATGTAAACCCAACCCTGGTATGTCCAGAACAAGTAGACAAAAATAAACAACCAAGAACATATGGAGGACTATATAAAAGTAAAATAGGCTTAATAACAGCCGATGAACTAGTAATGGGAGGATATAGTCCAACAGATAGTACTAGTAAAAATCCCACAGACAAAAATTATTTAAGAAGAAGTTATAGATATTGGACGGTCTCGCCTAGCGACTCTTATTGCAATGCTAATGTATTCATTGCTAACAATTCAGGTAGCTTGGACTTCAGCAGTACTAATGATAGCAGTGCCGTGGTGCCAGTTATCAATCTAAAAATTGATAATTTAACGTATTCTGGTACGGGTATTGAAAGCAATCCAATTACTATCGAATAAAAGCTAACTTTAGCTTTTTTTCTTGCTTTTGAAAAATAAATATGTTAGTTTGAAGATAAGAAAGAAGGTATCTTTTATGTATGCTGATGTTTTAGTAGAATATAATGTTAAAACTTTAGATAAAACTTTTACTTATAAAATAAGTAAAAGTATTATAAATATTTTACAAATTGGTATGAAAGTAAAAGTACCTTTTGGTAATTCTTATATAAATGGTATTGTTTTAAATATTAAAGATAATATTGATAATATTGATAATATTAAAGAAGTAAAAGAAATAGTTAATCCTAATTTAAAATTAAATCAAGAATTATTAGAAATGGGTAAATATTTAAAAAAACAAACTTTATGTTCATTAATTAGTGCTTATCAAACTATGTTACCCTCATCTTTAAAAGTTAAAAATCAAAAAAGTAATTATGAACTTTATGATACTTATTTAATTTTAAATAAAGATTTAGATGTAAATAAATATATTTTAGAAAATAAAAATTGTAAAGCTCAGATTGAAATTATTAAAACTTTGCAAAATAATAATAAATTATTAAAAAAAGAAATTAAAAGTTCTAGTTTAAAAACTTTAATAAATAAAAAAATAGTTTTAGAAGAAAAAGTAAAAAAATATCGTCTTAATCCGCAAAGTAAAAAAGTTCAAGATTTTCCTTTAACTAAAGAACAACAAATAGCTTTTGAAACGATTAAAAATTCTTTAAATAAACAAGATACTTTTTTACTTTATGGGATTACAGGAAGCGGAAAAACAGAGGTTTATATTCATTTAATTAAAGAAGTTATAAAAAATAATAAACAAGCTTTACTTTTAGTTCCAGAAATTACTTTAACAACTCAACTTGTGAAAAGATTTTATGAACGATTTGGTTCAAAAGTAGCCATTTTTCATAGTGCTTTATCTGATGGCGAAAAATATGATGAATATCAAAAAATAGTTAATAATGAAGTTGATGTTATTGTGGGAACAAGAAGTGCAATTTTTACCCCAATAAATAATTTAGGTTTAATTATTATTGATGAAGAACATTCGGAAAATTATAAACAAGATAATATGCCTCGATATAATACTTTAGATATGGCTAAATTTCGGGCTAAATATCATCATATTCCGATTGTTCTAGGCAGTGCAACTCCTTCTTTAGAAAGTATGGCTCGTGCTAAAAAAGGTTTATATAAATTAGTAACTTTACAAAAAAGAGTTAATGATTATGGTTTACCTGATATTAATATTGTTGATATGAAAGAAGAAATGAAAAAAAGACATCCTATTTTTAGTGAATTATTAATTCAAAAAATTAAAAATAGATTAGAAAAGCATGAACAAGTTATAATTCTTTTAAATCGCCGCGGTTATTCGACTATTATTACTTGTCAAAATTGTGGCTATACCTATAAGTGTCCTAATTGTGATATATCTTTAACTTATCATAAAACAACCAATAATTTACGTTGTCATTATTGTGGTTATACATTATTAAAACCAGACAAATGCCCGCAATGTCATGAAGAAGCTTTAAATTATTATGGTTTAGGAACAGAAAAATTAGAAAAAATGTTACAAAAAGAATTTTCTAAAGCGCGAATTGTTCGTATGGATGTTGATACCACAACGCGTAAGGGCGCGCATGAAAAAATCTTAGCTGATTTTCAAAACTATAAATATGATATTTTATTAGGCACGCAAATGATTTCTAAAGGTTTAGATTTTGCTAAAGTTACTTTAGTTGGTGTTATTAATGCCGATTTATCGTTAAATATGCCTGATTTTATGGCGCGAGAAAGAACTTTTAGTTTACTTACGCAAACCTCAGGAAGAAGTGGGAGAAGGAAAGAAAAAGGAGAAGTTATTATTCAAACTTTTAATCCGGATAATGAAATTTTAAAATTAGTTCAAAATAATAATTATTTAGGTTTCTATCAATATGAAATGCAAAATCGTCACACTTTAGCGTATCCACCATATTATTATTTAGTAAGTATAAAAGTAGCTAGTTATGATTATGAGGCCTGTAGTAAAGAAGCTAATAAAATAGTTAAATTTCTAAAAACTAATTTATCTAAAGAAACTATTATATTAGGACCATCAACAGCTAATCAATTTCGCATAAACAATATTTTTCGTTTTCAAATTATTATTAAGTATAAAAAAGATGATAATTTAAATAAAGCAATGACAGAATTAGATCAAATTTATGCTATAAATAAATTAGTTAATTTAGAAATTGATTTAAGTCCCTACACAATTTGACAAATAACTAATAATGTGCTATACTTATGGTGTCAGTGGGGGATTGGTTAGAAACAATAATAAAACTAATCCTTAATTAAAGGATTTTTTTCTTATAAGGAGGAATTAGATTATGAAAAAAATTGTATTATTTTTAATAATGAGTTGTTTATTTATTCCTAGCTTAGCTAAAGCAGATGTTAATCGCAAAAAGGTGCAAACAAATTATCAATATAAATTAGTTTGTGGTTACTATAATGGTAGTGATGAATTAACTTGGGGTTCTCAAGAAAATATTGGGGATTTTAAAAATGAAGATGGCACTTCAAGTAATAGCAATCGCGCTTGTGGAGAAACGGCAGCTACGAAAAAATTTACTTTAGGAGACCCAACTAAAAACAATTTACCTAAAGATGTGGAAATGATTTATGATAATTGTAATGGTAGTACAGGAAAACAAAAAGCGCGGGTAGGTCAAAGCTGCTCTAATGAAGGAAAAGTTAAAACTTGTACAGTTAAATGGATAGGATATTGCTATAAAGATCCTAATGCTAAAACTACTAAAGTTAAAAAAACTACTAAAACAAAAACAAAATCTTCAAAAACTTTTACTTTAACTAAAACAAGTGTTAATGTAGGGGAAGAAATTCAAGTTAAAAAGAATGGTTCTTGTTATGATTATAAAGTAGAAGATGAAAATATTTTAACTTATAATAGTGAAGATGATTCTTTTAAAGCTTTAACACCTGGTAAAACTTATATTAATTGTTATGATCAAAAAGGTAATTATTTAACTCGTAAAACTATTAAAGTAAAAGAAAGTAATTATTTATATACAAGCAAAGATAGTAACTTATATAAATCTTCTAATAAAACAAGTGATATTAAATCTACATCTAAAAGAGGAAGCAAAGTTAAAAATCTAAAAGTTAAAATTAATGGTTATTGCAAAGTAAAAGCAGGGAATAAAACGGGTTATATTGAATGTGATAATTTAAGTTTAGAAGAAATTTAAAATCTGTCATTAATTGACAGTTTTTATTTGCAATCTTTGGTAAAATAATGCTAAATAAATTAAAGTATAGTATAATTAAATAGGTGATTTTAATGCGTATTATTGTAAGTGCTGGGGGAACAGGAGGACACATCTATCCCGCTTTAGCTATTATTAATAAATTTAAAGAAAAAGAAAAAAATTTAGAAGTTTTATATATTGGTACTCATAATCGAATGGAAAAAGATATTATTCCGAAGAATAATATCAAATATGAAGCATTAGAAATATATGGTTTTAGTAAAACTGATTTAAAACGCGATTTTAAAAATTTAGGTTTAATTAAAAAAGCTTTAAAAAAATGTCAAAAAATAATGCAAGAGTTTAAACCAGATGTCGTAATAGGTACTGGCGGTTATGTTACTTATCCGGTTATCAAAGCAGCTCAAAAGTTAAAAATTAAAACTTTTATTCATGAACAAAATTCCATTGCGGGTAAATCAAATATAATGTTAGGTCGTAAATGTTCTTTAGTTGGGGTTTCTTTTAAAGAAAGTATTAAATATTTTAACGCTAAAAATACTTTCTATGCCGGCAATCCTTGTGGAGAAAATGCTTTAACTTTAAAAAAAATTGCCAAAACTACTTTAGGCTTTTCACCTAATAAAAAACTAGTCATTTGTGTTTGGGGTTCTTTAGGAAGTAGTTCTGTTAATGCTAAATTAAAAGATTATTTAGTTAACTTTAATGATGATTATGAAGTTTTATATATAACAGGTAAAAATCTTTATGATAATTTTGTTCAAAATGTTAAATTTCCTGCTAATGTTAAAGTTATTCCTTACTATGATAATTTATCTTCTTTAATGAAAAGTGCTGATTTAATCGTAACTAGAGCAGGAGCTAGTACGATTAGTGAATTACTGGCTTTGCAAATTCCGGCTATTTTTGTTCCTAGTCCTTATGTTGCTAACAATCATCAATATCATAATGCTAAAACTTTAGAAGATAATCAAACCGGTTTAATGATTGAAGAAAAAGATTTAACTAGTTCATTACTACAAACTAAAATAAAAGAATTATTTGCTAGTCCTACAAAAATCGCAATTATGAAAGATAATATGCAAAAATTAGCTGTAACTAATAGTAGTGAAATAATATATAATAAAATTAAAGAAATTTTAGAAAAATAGAAAGAAAGATAATATGGCAGCTACGAAAAAAGTAAAAGTTAAAAAATTTAGTTTCAAAAGATTAATTATTTTACTTTTAATCTTATATATCATAATATATAGTTTATATTATGTTTTTAAGATGCCTATTAAAAATATTTTTATTACGGGAACTACTTATATAACTGATAATGAAATTATACAAGCTGCTGATATCAAAGATTATCCTTCTTTATTTAAAACAACATCTCATAAAATGAAAAAAGAAATAAAACAAATTCCTTTAGTTAAAGATGTTAAAATAAGAAAAGGTTTACTTGGTAAATTAACCATTGAAGTTGAAGAAAATAAAATTTTATTTTATAATCTTAATACCCAAAAGATTGTTTTGGAAGATGGTCATGAAATAGAAGATAGTTCTTCTTATAAAGGTGTACCTACTTTAATAAATTATGTTCCTGATAAAATTTATCAAAAACTAATTAAATCTTTATTAAAAGTAGATGCTGATATAATATCATCTATTAGTGAAATAGAATATTCACCTTCTAAAAGTAATGAAGAAATTATTGATGAAACGCGTTTTATTTTAAGAATGAATGATACTAATACTGTTTATGCTAATTTAATTAATATTAAAAATTTAAATCATTATGAAGAAATTTATTCTACTTTAAACAATCAAAAAGGTTATTTATATTTAGATAGTAGTAATGAAGAAAATTTCTATTTTCAAAGTTATTAGGGGGAATAATTATGAATTATAATAAAGAAATGGAAGAAATATTAAAAAAATTAAAAGAAGAAAATAAAGTTCCAACCATTTTACTTCATTCTTGCTGTGCGCCTTGTTCTTCGCATGTTATTACGACATTAATGCCTTATTTTAATATTACAATTTTATATTATAATCCTAATATTGAACCATTCAGTGAATATTTAAAAAGAAAAGAAGAACAAATAAAATTATTAAAATTAATTAAAAGTCCTCATAAATTAAACATACTAGATTGTGATTATGATAATAATTTATTTAAAGAAATGGCTCATGATTTAGAAAAAGAAAAAGAGGGCGGCGTAAGATGTTTTAAATGCTATGAATTACGTTTAGCTTATACGGCTCAAAAAGCTAAAGAAAATAATTTTAATTATTTTGGTACGACTTTAACTGTTAGTCCTTTTAAAAATGCTTTAAAATTAAATGAAATAGGTTTTAAACTTCAAGAACAATATCATATTAATTATTTACCTAGTGATTTTAAAAAGAAAAATGGTTATAAAAATAGTATTGAACTTTCTAAAAAATATAATTTATATCGCCAAAATTATTGTGGTTGTATATATTCTAGAAAAGAGGAAACTATATGAATATAATTTTACCTTATCTTAGTTTTATTCCTTATTTTATCTATTTATATTTATTAATTAAAGAAGAATTATTAAATGAAATAAAAGGTAAAAATATATTTCGCTTTGATACTTTAATCTTAGCTCTTGTTTTTTGCTATTTTGCTAATTATAAAGTTGATTTTGTTAGTGAAATTTTATTTTTTACAATTAATTTATATTTACTTGCTAATAAATTATATGATAAAAGTGTCAACCAAAAATTAAATTTTAAAAAAGAATTTTTTAAAATTTTAATTGTTTATCTTATTGCTTTAATTTTATTATTACCATTTATTTTTGGTCATCAATTAAATTTAAGTTATTATTTATCTTTTATCTTAATTTTAATTATTCATTTTATTATTTGGTTAATTAAAAAAATATTTTAAAAACAAATTATGACATAGTTTATTCTATGTTTTTTTTATAATAATTTTGGTGATGATAAATGAAAATATATTTAGATTTAGTTTTTTTCTTAAACTTTGGTTTTGATTTATTGTTACTAATGGCAGTTAAAATAATTTTAAAAAGAAATATATCTTTAAAAAGAGTAATACTCGGAGCTTTTTTAGGGAGTTTAAGTATTTTTTTACTCTTTTTAAAGATTAATAATTTAGAATTATTTTGTTTTAAATTATTAATTAGTTTAATTATGTTATTAGCTAGTTTCGGTTATCATAATATTCGTTATTTTTTTAAAAATTTTGTTAGTTTATATTTAGTAAGTAGTGTTTTAGGAGGATTTTTATATTTTTTAAATAATAGTTTTGCTTATAAAAGAGAAGGTTTAGTTTTTTTTCATAAAGGCTTATCGATAAATATTATTTTTTTAGTTCTAATAAGTCCTTTAGTTATCTATATTTATATTAAAGAAAATAAATTATTAAAAAATCAATATCAAAATTATTTTCCGGTTAAAATAATTTTTAATAATGATTATATTTTAGAAATAATGGGTTATTTAGATACCGGAAATAATTTAATTGATCCAATTTCGAAAAAGAAAGTTATTTTAATTAATAAAGAATTAATTAAAGGCAAATTTACTATTCGCAGTCCGATATATGTTCCAATTAAAACCGTCAATGAAAGTAGTTTAATAGAGTGTTTTAAAGCTAAAGAAATATATATTAATAATATTTTATTTAAAAATATTTTAATTGGTTTAATAGAAAAAAAGATAGGAATTGATGAAATAGATTGTTTATTAAATAATGGGTTGAAAGAGAGGATATTATGTTTAGAAAATTAAAAGAATTATTAAATTTATTAAAAGTTAAATATCAAGAATGTTTTTTTGTTGGAAGTAGTGATATTCTACCCCCACCTTTAAGTAAAGAAGAGGAATTAGATTGTATCATTAAAGCCCAACAAGGAGATTTAAATGCCCGAAATAAATTAATTGAACATAATTTAAGATTAGTAGTTTTTTTAGCGAAGAAATATGAAAATACGGGTTATGATATAGAAGATTTAGTTTCAATCGGTTCAATTGGTTTAATTAAAGGAATTATGACTTATAAAGTTGATAAAAATATTAAATTAGCTACCTACGCTTCGCGTTGTGTAGCTAATGAAATATTAATGTTTTTAAGAAAAAATAAAAAAAGAAGAGGGGAAATATCTTTTGAAGATGCTCTAAATTATGATTCAGAAGGAAATGAATTACATTTAGAAGATATTCTAGGAACAGATAATGATATTGTAATAAAATCTTTTGAAGATAAATTAGATAAACAAGTTTTATCTAAACATTTAAATGCGTTGGAACCAAGAGAAAAACAAATTATGATTTTAAGATATGGTTTAAATAATACCGAAGAATACACGCAAAAAGAAGTGGCAGAAATACTAGGAATATCTCAGTCATATATCTCACGGATTGAAAAGAAAGTAATAGCCAAACTACAAAGTATTATGAAAGTATAAATTTGCCAGCAGAAAAAAGTGTCAAGTACACTTCTTTTTACTTGACAAATGTTCGGGGGGTTATAATGCTATTATGTAAACCTAAAAATACACTTTACATAATAGGAGGAAAGATAATGATGAAAAAAATAAAATTTAAATGGAATGGAAGAGTTGTAGCTTTAGCATTTGCATCAATTGCTTTAGTAATGTTGCTAAGTATATCATATGCCTACTTTGTCTCTAAAGTAGAAGGAAATGAAGATGCTAAAGCTACTGACATAACAGCAGGAGAAATGAAACTCGAATATGACGGAACAAGTATCGTAGGAATAGAAAATGCTTTACCAGGAGATAAAAAAGTAATAACATTTACTGTAAGAAATAAAGGTACTGTAACCACGCAATATAA
>CANQLL010000048.1 GCA_947624705.1 uncultured Bacilli bacterium
TGAAGTGATACATTTTTATTTTAGAAAAAAATAGAGAACGCGTGGAAACGCGTGATCCCTTTCCCCTTTTTATCCACTTATAATACGTAAATATAAGGCTGCAAGATATTCTTTTTTAAAAATTTGAGCAATAATAGCTAATAATTTTTTATTTTGAAAATCTAAATTATTATAAATTGTTTTAATGACTTTTCTTTTATCAAATATTCCTTTTACTTGTTTAGCTTTAACTAATTTTTTTAAATCTAAACTTTCTGTTTCTTTTAATAATTTTTTTAATTTACGATTATATTTATTTATATGATAAATTTCTACTTCTGAAAGATTAAAAATATGACCTAAATCTTCAATTATTTTATTAACAGTTTTTAAATCTAAATTTACTTCGGTAAATTTAGATTGATGTTTTAAATAATTTCGTTTTAAATTATTCTTTTTAAAAGTAAATTTATTACCATCTAATAAATGATATTTTTTCATCGTATCATTATAACCAAATTTAATGGCTATTCTTGTTTTACTAGCTTCAAAATCTAACATATTTAATAACTTATTATTAGGTTTGATAATCGTAGTAGTGCCATTAAATTTCTTTGTTTTACGAGTTATACCCACTTGATTTAAATCAACGGCTATTATATCGGTTGCTCCCATATCAATGGCTAAATTAATTGGCATATTATCATAGTAACCGCCATCAATATATTTCTCTCCTTTAATATCTTTTACTTTAAAAGCGGGAAAGCAAGTAGCCGAGGCTATAGCATAATCCGTTACATCTTCTTTAGTTAGATCTTTTTTTCTTTTAATAACTGGTTTTAAAGAAGATAAATTAACCGTAATTAAACCATAATCAATATTAGAGGCAAAAAATTTATTTTCATCAAAGACCATATTTAATAAATTTTCTAACATAGTGGGATTCATCCCACCATGTTGAATAATTTCTTTAGCATATTTTTTATATAAATCTTTTTTATTAATATTACTATCTATTTTTTCTTCATAAATATCATTATAAGAAATATTACGCCATATTTTATAAGCTTTTTTAAAATCTTTTTGAACAACCATTATAGCATTTAAAGCCCCAACCGAAGTACCAATAGCAATATCAAAATCAATCTTCATTTTTCGTAAAGCTTGCCAAACTCCTATCTCATAAGCGCCGACGGCTCCTCCGCCGGATAAAACAAAAGCTCTTTTTTTATTTTCCATGATTACTCATCCTATCTAATATTAATTTTTTAGCTTGAATAGTACGGGCTGACTCTAAAACTTTTGGATTAAAAGGTTCAACTGTATTTGATGTAAAATCAACTAAATCCTGATTTTTAAGTTGAGTACTAATATCGACTATTTCCCCATTTATTTTTCCTTTTACTAAATATTGAGCACGATTAGGACAAATACAATAAGCATAATCAACAATTGTGGAACCAACAGGTAAACTATAAACATGACCAGTTGGCGAAAAAACATATATTTTATCACCTAATAAATCATATTTTAAACCACTATAAAAAGTTAAATCATCTTCCGGATATTGTTCATCTAAATTTTTTAATTTTTCAAAGAAAGGATAATTTAATTTTAAATTTTCTAAATCTTCTTCACTTTTAATATCTAAACCATATAAAATTCCATAGGAATTACGATAACCCATCTCTTTAGTTCTAATCTGCGCTTGGTACATACGGTTTGTAGGGCTTACAAAAGTAGTATGCAAAGCTTTATAACCCGTTGTTTTAGGATTATGAATATAATCTTTAAAATATTTATCAAAGTAAGGATAACTATCATGAATAATATTTAAAGCTAAAAAACAATCTCTTATTTTATCAACATCAATTTGCAAAGCATACAAATCATGAATATTATCATAATCTCTTCCTTTTTCTAAAGAAATATAAACACTATAAATATTTTTAACTCTTAATTTAATTTTATTATTTATTCCTTCTTTTAATAATTTTTGATGAATATTATCTTTAATAAATTCAATTTCTTTTTCTTGTTTTTCTTTTAAAAATTTTAAAGTTTCTTTAATTTCTAAATGAAATAAAGGATTAATATATTTAAAAGCTAAATCTTGTAACTCTTTTTTAATCGCATTTACCCCAAAACTCTGCGCCAAGGGCGCGTAAAATTCCATACATTCTTGAGATTTTTCTAATTGTTTTTCCGGTTTCATTGCATCTAAAGTGCGCATGTTGTGAAGTCTATCGAATAATTTTACTCCTGGTCCTCTGACATCAACATAATTTAAATGTCTAAATAATTTACACATTGTTTTGATATGGGCATCAATTAATGGATTATTATAATTTTCTTTAGTCATTTTTGTAACACTATTTACATTATCAGCTACTATTTTATTAAAAATTTCAGCGATATCATCATAAGTATATTCAGTATCTTCCACAACATCATGTAAGATGCAAGTGCAAATGGTAATAGCATCCATTTTAAGAAAAACCGCAATCTTAGCTACAGCTAAAGGATGATACATGTAAGGTTCTCCACTTTTTCGTCTTACTCCTTTATGAGCTTTTTTGGCTAAATCATAAGCTTTAATGATTAAATCAACATTTTCGGCTTTTTGATTATATATTTGATAATTAGCTATTAGATTATTAAATTCATAATCTAATCTTTTTTCTTCTTCAAAAGTATACATAAATTCCACCTCCTAAACAAAAAACAACCCGCATTAAAACAAGTTGTTGTTATTTTAAGTTAATGATGTTTTTCATACACATCACCTCAAATTTGATTAATCCTATTTTATTTCTTTAACTTTCATTTGTCAACAAATTTCGCTATTTTTCGAGAAAATAGGCATAGTATTCTTCATAAGTTAAGTTTTTATCATGAACATCTTTAGCAATTTTTTTGCCAACATAACGATAATGCCAAGCTTCAAACTCATAACCAGTTAAATTTTCTTTACCTTCAGGATATCTTAAAATAAAACCATATTTATAAGAATTATTAACTAACCAATTATAAGCATTTGATTCTTTAAAAGTTTTAGTTGAAGTATTATCTTTACTAAATATATCTACTGATAAACCAGTTTGATGCTCCGAATAACCAGGCCGTGATGCGACCGCATCCGCTGCTGTTGTCCCATAAGAATCTTTATAAGTATTATAAAGTTCTTCTTGGGAAGCATAATCTCGATAACTAGAATTAACAATTAAATAAATCCCCTCATTATTAGCAGCATTCCACATATCAATAAAAGCATCATAAACTTCTTGTTTAGTTACTTGAACATCGCCATAATAATATTTACTATTCCAATTAACTAAATCTTCTGGTTCATAATTATCCGGTAATTTATAAAATTTATTACATAGTAATAATTCATTTTTAGATGTATCTGTTTTTAAATCATGTTCATAAAATTCATAATCATTATAAGTATTAACAATAGCTACTATATCACTATAAGAAACTTTTTTATTATTTTCATAATAAGTTAAATAACGATCTAAATTCTTTTTTAAATAATATTTTTCTTGTAAAAAAGCCACAATAACTGGATCTTTTTTAGAATTAGCTAATTTATCTAATCTTTCATCATCTAAATTACTTGTTAGTAATTTTATTTCTTTAGTATCATATCCTCTTAGTTCTAAATTATATTCATAAGAATGTTTATAAACATAATCTTTATAAACAACTATACCTACTATTATAAGAACAATTATAACTAAAATTGCTCCCAAAAACATTTTTCCTTCTTTTTTTAATTTATAACGCTTGGCCATATACTTCACCTTCAATTTTATTTTATCAAAATTTTATTAAAATACAAACCATATAGTTAAAATTAACTATATGGTTTGGTGAATATTTAGTTTTGTTCTTTCTTAATTAATAATTTTTTTACATTTTCAATACCATTTAAAGAAAATGTTGCTATATTATTTAAATTAAGTAAAGCTTGATTAAACGTATTTTCAACTTCTTTTTCTGTTACATTTAAAAATTGACTTATTTGTTCAAAAGTAAAATATTTATTTCTAACATAACCTAAACTTAATAATAATATTACTTGTTCTTCAGAATTAGGCAAAATATTAATTAATAGTTTAAGTTGATTTTTATAAGTAGCCAATTCACTAGATATATTTAATTTATCCATTACTTTAGAAATAGTATTTTCTTGACTGGTAACTAATGTTCCTTCATAAACTTGGTCTTCACTTTCAACATTGGTTACTTTAATACGGGAAATATTTAAAGCTAATTTTTTAATTTCATCTATAGTATAAGTTGATAAATTTTGAGAATAGCCTCTATAATCAGGATAAGCTAAAAGAATTTTCTTCGTAAATGGAGCAGTTAAAATAGTCAGATAATCTTCATTTTGGATATCATTTTCAGTAATATATAATTTACCTATATTAGGACATTTTATTTGATAAACATCATACATTGGTTTAATAGCGACGCGTTTTTCTTCTTTAATTAAATATTCTAATAATTCTAGATTTACTTCGGTATTAAATAAAGAATGCATAATAGGATTTTTTGGAACATGAAAATGTTCTTTTAAATGAATATTGACTTCTTCTTTAGTCAAATTAAAATATTTATTAAATTTTCTTACTTTGCTATAATATTGATAAGCTAAATCTTGTAAACCTAATTCATGAAAGAAATAACCAATATTTTGAGTAGCTAAATTGGCTTTACTTTTAGAATCAATTTTGATAATTTCTTCAAAAATTGCTAAAGCTTGGTCTTGTTTATTGGTTAAATAATATATTTTACCTAACAAATTTTTAGCAAATAAATTATCTGGACCTAATTGAAGAAGTATTTCGACTTCTTTTAAAGCCTCATCATATCTTTTTAAATCATATAGTAATATGGCTTTATAATAACGAGCGTTATAATTATTATTTTCAATAAGCTGATTAAATATTGCTAAAGCTTGATCATAATTATGCATTTCTTTATAACATTTTCCCAATTCAATTAAGTGAGGGGTATTTGTCGAGTTATAATTATCACATTCTTTAAAGCAGTTAAGTGCCTCATCATAATTTTTAGTACTCATATAAGCCTTACCTAAACCTAATAAAGATCCATAACCTTTGTTATTATTTAAAGAATTTTTAAAATATTGAATGGCTATTAATGGTTTATTTTCATTTTGATATATTCGACCTAAATAATAATTTACTAAACCAAGTGTTTCTATATTTGGTGAATTTAAACATTTTTGAAATATTGGTTTAGCTAAATTAAACTCGTTATTTTTAAATAATTTAATGGCATAATTAACATCTTTTGTCATTTTATCATCTAGTTGTAAATCTACTACTTTTTCTTTAAGAGTATTTTCATATATAGTAGTAATTTGATCTAAGTTAATTTCAGCTAGTTTTTTATCAGTACGTAATTTATAATCAGGATAAGCTAAGACTATTTTTTTGGTAAATGGTAAAGTAATAATTGTTAAATAATTAACCTCTATTTTTTCATTTTCATCAATATATAAAGTACCAATATTATCACATTTAAATTGATAAATATCATCTCTTGGAGCAATTGCTACTTTGTCACAATCTTTGATAAGTGCTTCTAATGTTGCAAGATTAATCGGACAATTAAATATTGAATGCATTTTTTCTTGATTATAAACTGTATGTTCTTTAATATGAGATTCAACTTCATTTTTACTTTTTTGCATATCTTTATAAAAGCCAAAAATTTTAGAATAATATTTATAAGCTAAATCCTGTAAACCTAATTTATGAAAGAAATAACCTATTTCACATAAACCATTTTGGGATTTTTTTTCTACTATATCATCAAATATTTGAAATGCTTGTTCATGATTATCGGTTAAATAATAAATCTCGCCTAAAAGAACTAAAGCATATTCATTTTGATTATTTGTATATTTTAAAGCTTGCTTAATATTTTCTTCGGCTTGGTTATAATTTCCTATTTCTAATAAAAGTTGGGCTTTTTCATAATAGGCATTATAATTGTTATTATACTTATTAATAATTTTATCAAATTCCGCAAGAGCTTTAGGATATTCTTGCATTTCTTTGTAACATTTTCCTAATTCTAGTTGATGTTTAACATGAGATGTTGATAATTGCTCACACTTTTGAAAATAAGTTATGGCTTGTTTATAATCCCCTAAGAGCTCAAAAGATTTAGCCATTCCTAATAAAGCATAATAATCTTGAGCATTATATTTTAAACTTTCCTGATAATATTTTAAAGCCAGTAAATCTTTACTTTGCTTAAGATAAATAATGCCAAGATAAGAATTAGCCAAAAACAAAGTTGAAGGATTATTTGATTTTAAACAAAGTTCTAATTTTTCTATTGCCTCAAGATATTTACATTCTTTAATTAATTCAACACTTTTACTTAAAAATACTTTATATTGTTTTTCTTGTTCATTTTGATTGCGAGCTGCGATTTGATTTTTGAATTTTTCGTTTTTTTCCACATCATAATTATCTTTTAAATTAGATAAAGTTTCTATCTTAACATTATCAATTTTAAAACATACTAATTCATTTAAAACATTGGTTAAATCATAATTACCATCATTAAATTTATAAACATATTTATAACATTTATTAGTTTTTTTATCTTTTATAATATATTTATCCTTTAAGTTAACATTTGGTTTTTCTAAATATATTTTATAGACTAAACAATTTTTTCTTTGGGCATGAATTCGATCTAATAAACCAGTTTTGTTTGATTTATAAGCTAAAGAACATTTAGTTTCTATAATATCAACATAAATAGTTTCATCATCTATTTTATAAGATAATTTATTTTCATCAAAAGTATTATTTAAAATTTGGTGTTCTATATCTTGGAAAACTTGTTCTATATTTTTAGTTGTTAATTTTGAATCCTCTAACTGAGATTTGTTTAGAATAGTATTAATTTTTTCTTTAATTAGTCTTATTTTATTACTTTTAATGTAATTTACATTATAGCCTGTATTTCTAGCAATATATTCAACTGATTGTTGCTCTTTGCCATTTAATCCATAATATAATTCCATAATTAATTTTTCTTTTTCATCAAGCTTGGCAACAGCATTTAAAACCTCATCCCTACTATTATTTGGAAAATATATATATAAAGAATTTCTATTTAATGAAGAACGTTTTCTTAATTCTTTGTTCTCAGACAATAATACATATTCATTATTTATTATTAGTCTTAACTTTTTTAAAACATTTCGAATTATTCTTTCAATATTAGATCGGGAACAGTCCATTTTAGTAGCAATTTGTTGTTGAGTAATCTTATTAAAATAATAATAAGTTATTACTTCTTTTTCTAAAGGTGTAAGTGATTCTAAAGCTTGATATAACATTTTTTTATAATAATTTAATTCTTCTTTATTTTCATAATCTAAAGATATATTTCTTTTTTCATCGGCTATTATATTTCCTAACAAAAGTTCTTCTCCGTCTTTATTAACTCCTATAGTTTGTTCCAAACTAAGGTTAGAAAGGTCTTTTTTATTTTTACGTAGAAACATTAATATTTCATTAACAATACATTTACTGGCATAAGAAGAAAATTTAATGTTTTTATTAACATCAAAAGTATCAATAGCTTTAATTAAACCTATAATACCAATACTACGTAAGTCATCAATATCATAACTTGTATTGTTAAAATATTTATTTACTAAATATTTTACAAAAAGCAGATTATGTTTGATAATTTTATCTTTAGCTTCTAAATCACCATTTTTATATTTAATTAAATATTCTTTTAATTTTGTCTCTTCTAAAGGCTGTGGTAGGTTTTCATTAAATAAATTATAATTATTATCGCTATTCATTCCAATTTCCTCTTTCTAACAAATAAAAAATCCATTTAATAGGACTTTATTATACTAAATTTATTGAAAATGACAAGTAGAAATGCATAAAAAAATTTTAACGGAAAAGTTAAAGTTTTTCTATTTTATATAATTTTAAAAAATGGCAGGGGCGGAGAGAATCGAACTCCCATCAAAAGTTTTGGAGACTCCTATGCTACCATTATACCACGCCCCTAAATTGAATATAATTTCAAAACCAATTAAATTGTATCATATTATAGAGCAATTTGCTAGTCTTTTTCATATGATATTTTAGGTGAATTATATGATAATAAACTATACAACTAAAGAATTGGAGTTACTTGCTCGCTTAATGCGAGCCGAAGCTTTAGGAGAAGGTAACTTAGGAATGTTAATGGTTGGAAATGTTGTAGTCAATCGCGCTTTAGCTGATTGTTTAACTTTTAAAAATATTCGAACTATTACTGAAGCTATTTATCAAAAAAATCAATTTACGGGTACACAAAGTTCTTTATTTAATGGAGTTCCCACTACTTTAGAAAAAAATTTAGCTGAAAGAGTTTTAAGAGGAGAGTATTATCATCCCGCTACAAATTCTTTATGGTTTTATGCTCCTGCTAAAAATACTTCATGTAAAAATACTTGGTATGATCAAGAATTAGCTGGAAGATATAAAAATCATTGTTTTTATATCCCTGACCCTGGTATTTGTAAAGAACTGCACTAAAAATTAGTTGCACAACTAATTTTTTATTTTTGCAGATTTTTTGGTTTTTTACTATCAGTTAACTGATGGAAGAATTATCTTTTGACCTAAACTTAAAGGTTTTAAATTGCTAGCCTGTTCCTATATAATCTCTACCTAATTTTGTTATATCTTTGGTAACAATCATATTTATTATTTTCAATTATCAATACTCCTACTGAGTAAGTTTTCTAATTATTAATTAGGAATATTATATTGACCAATTAAATAAAAAATCATTCTATATTTCTTATTTTTAAAGATTATAGAATGATAAACTATCTTAACGATTTCTTAATTTTAAAGTTTTGATTAATTTATCAGTATGTTTAGGTCTTACTAATTGTTTTTCAAGTGCTAGTACACTATTTTTATATCTATTATAAGCCAAATCATAATTTTCCTTTTCAATTTGTTTGACACAATAATGTATTATATTGTCATAAATATAACCATAAATAATACCGGCTTTTTCTTCTTTATTAATAGTATCAACAATTATTGGTTGATAATGTCAAGATAAAAATGTAAGATTCTGCTAATATAAGAATGTATGATTTTCTACATTCTTATATTAGCAGT
>CANQLL010000049.1 GCA_947624705.1 uncultured Bacilli bacterium
ACATCGTTTTTATATTGCATTTACTTTCAGACTTAATTTACTTGATCTGTTGGTTGCATTTACTTTTAGAATTCACCACACAGAAAACAAGTGGAACTTGATAAAAGTACGTTTTTATGTTATTATGAATATGTCAAGGAAACTTGCATAAAATAAAAAAGGGAACATTCAGTTTTGCTATGTTGAATGTCTACCAAATATTTTTATGGGTACAGTTCAATGCTAGATTGAGTGCTATTTCTTTATATATTAATAAAATGATAATTAATATTAGAAATGAGATTAATAAATCTTTTCTCTTCATAAAATATCAAGTCTCCTTCCCACAAGAAGTTGGCAAGTACTCAACAGTTATAGTATTTCCTAGCAAAAATTATACAATATTAAAATATATAAAATAAGTGAACAAATAAATTTTTATTTTCAATTAGGTTATTATGATACACTTTCAAAATGCCTAGGGGTTAATTATTTTGGTATAAACAAAATATATCTAACACATCTCAAAAAGAAGATTTATTTTATATTGTTAGGCTATTTGAGTAAAATAAAAAATCGTATAAAGCAAATTAATTTTAGTGTTAGAACTTCTAAATTTAGCACCACTAAAACTAAAAATCACTAAATTTAAAAAGACTCCTTAAAAGTCTTTTTCTTTACTTTCTTGATTATTTTGATTTAAATTAGATTGTTCATTTGAATTATTAGTTTCATCTTCATTATTTTTATTTTCATCTTCATTTTTTGGTTGCTCTTCATTTTTAGGATTTTCTTCAGTTTGAGAAGAATTTGATTGAGTAGGGGTAGTATTACTTTGTGATGAATTATTTTTAGGAACTTCAGTTTTAGGAGCTTCTTTAGCAGGAGCATCAGCTGAATATTTGAAATAAGCGATATTCAAATCAACATTTTTGCTTATACCCGGGACTCTTCCAGCATCAGTATATTGCCACATATTATATTTACCAGTATAATCCGTTTTATCAGTATAATGAGCTAACCAATTTTTCATGCCAGAAAATCTAGCGGTTTCCCATTTAGTTTGATAAGCATCTTTACTAGCATACATCATTGGCGTGTAGCCTTTGGATTTCACATAATTTAAGAAAGCTAGGGCATTATTAGTCATTATAGTTTTATTTAAATAAGCACAGCGGCCTTCGTAATAATTTTCAAAATCATAAACAACAGGATAAGTTATTTTATAATTTTTAATCATTTCTACTACGGTCCGAGCTTCTTCCAAAGCTTCGATTTCATTAATAGCAGTTGAATAAAAATAAATTCCCACTTTAATGCCATTTTTTAAAGCACCATTGATATTTTGTTCAAAGTAAGGATCTTGTACTATTTTTCCTTCACTACCATAGCCTCGATAACCACAACGAATGATAGCAAATTCAACTCCACTTTCTGCAACTTGTTGCCAATTAATATTACCATTCCATTTAGATACATCAATTCCAAACGAACTTCCTTCTGTTTCATATAAAGCTTTGGCTTCTTCAATTGTCGTTTCTTTGGCATTGGAAGTTGAAGAATCAACAAATTTCTTTTCGCCATCTTCTTTATCATTAACTGGAGCTTTTTGAATAACTATCGGCTTTTCTTCGACAACCTCTTCAACAATTTCTTCTACTGGTTCCGTTTCAATAGTATTAATTGTAAAAAATTGCATTGAATTTTCATAAACCATTACTGGTTTTATATTTTTCTTTTTATACATTATAAAAGTAACAGAAGTTAAATTAACTATTAAAGCAAAAGCTAAAACTAATAAAAGTATTTGTAATCTATGTTTATATATCATTTTTTTTAGTTTTAATTTATCCTTTTTCATTTAAAACACCCAATATTATAGTATCATAGGCATTTAGGAAAACCAAGAAAAGAATTTATTTTTTTTCTTAACTTTTTTATCTTTAACATAAATATTTTGGGAAGTTATTTCTTGATCATTTAATAAAACCACTAATTTACCAACTATTTTACTATTATTATTTTTTTCTTCATCAATATTTAAATTTATTTTGATATTTTTCTTTTCTTCTTTAGTTAACATTAATTTGACATCTTCTTTTAAATATAAAATTTTATTTTTATAATGTTCATTAGTTATTTGATATTTATTTTTATCAATAATTTTATAAACATTATATTCTTTAAAATATTGTTCATACCATTTTTGATGATTAGTAAAATCATTTGAATCATTTAAAGTAACAATAATTAATTTTTTATTATTTTTAGTAGCACTAGTTACTAAAGTACGCCGTGCTTTTTCGGTAAAACCAGTTTTACCACCGGTTGTATATTTATAATTAAATAAAAGTTTATTTTTGTTTTTCCAAGTATAAGTTTTTTTATTTGTTTTAGTGGTATAATTTTTAGTACTAGTTATTTTTTGAAAATCTTTATTTTTCATGGCTTCTTGCATAAGCAGGGCCATATCATAGGCTGTTGATGTATTACCATTACCATTTTTTTCTTCTAAGCCATGGGAATTATAAAAGATTGTATTTTTCATGCCAATATCTTGAGCTTTTTGATTCATTAATTTAACAAATTCTTTTTCATTTTTTGCTACATTTTGAGCAATGACCAAGGCCGCGTCGTTTCCACTTCTAAGCATTAAACCATATAATAAATCTCTTAGGCTAATTTTTTCCCCAACTTCAATATAAATCGCCGAGCCGTAAGCTTTTAAAACGCTTTCATCAACTTTAATTTTTTCATCTAAATTGCCATTTTCTAAAGCAACTAAAGCTGTCATGATTTTAGTTGTACTAGCAATTAATTTGGGTTTATTTTCATTAATACCCATTAAAACGCGATTAGAATAACCATCCATAACAATCGCACTTTCCACGGCTAAAGCTTTTCCCGGAATAACTAAAATTAAAAATAAACCCCAAAATAATTTTTTCATAAACTCACCTATATAACTATAATCTTCTTTTAATAATTTATGAAATCTAAGGATAAATTTTTCTAATTTCCATATAATTTTTTAGGTGGTCTAATGGTTAATATTATATGGGGTATTTTAATTATTATTGGGGTTGGATATGGTTTTTTATCAGGTAATATTAATGCCATTAATAATGAAATTATTGAAAGTGGTAAAAAAGGTTTAGATATGATTTTAGAAATGTTACCTATATTAGTAATTTGGATGGGTTTAATGAAAATTGCTGAAGATAGTGGCTTATTAAAGAAAATAGCTAATATTTTTTATCCAATTTTAAAAAGATTATTTCCAAAAGTTCCTAAAGGCAATAAAGCTTTAGGCTATATTGCTAGTAATGTTGCTGTTAATATGATGGGTTTAGGTTCAGCCGCCACTCCCTTTGGTTTAAAAGCAATGGAAGAATTACAAAAAATAAATCCTAATAAAAAAGAAGCAAGTGATGCCATGATTACTTTTTTAGTTTTAAATACTAGTGGGGTGACTTTAATTCCCACCACCGTTATTTCCTTACGGATGCTTGCTCACAGCACAGAACCCACCGCTATTATCTTGCCGGCAATATTAGCTACTACTTGTGCTTCAATTGCGGGACTTACTTTAGACTATTTAATTAGGAGGAAAAAATGAATAAGATTTCAATTATTATAATTCCTTTTATTGTCATGTTTATCGTTATTTATGGTTATAAAAAGAAAGTTAATATCTATGATTCTTTTTTAAATGGGGCCAAGGAAGGATTAATTTCCACTTTTAATATCTTTCCTCCTTTAATTGCCATGGTATTTGCTATTAATATTTTTTTAAAAAGTAATTTTATTGAATTTGCTTTAGGTTTTCTAAATCCAATTTTTAAAAATTTAAATATTCCTTTAGATATTTTACCAATGGCTTTATTAAGACCAATATCTGGTTCATCTACTTTAGTTATTATGAATAATATTTTTTTAGAATTTGGACCTGATTCTTATATTGGTCGTCTGGCTTCCATCATTCAAGGTTGTACTGATACAACCTTTTATGTTATGAGTTTATATTTTGGCAGTGTTAAAATTTTAAAAACTCGTTATGCTTTAAAAGTAGGTTTATTTGCCGATTTTTGTGGCATAGTTGCTTCTTTTATTATAGCTAATCTCTTATTTTAATAAAAATTCTCGATTTGGTGTAAAAATAGCTATAAAAAATTCTCGATTTGGTGTAAAATTAATTTAAAGAGGTGCAAAATGAAAAGAAAAATTTATGCTGAATTGGTGAAGTGGAAAGAACAAACTAAAGGAAAAGAAGCTTTATTAATTGATGGGGCCCGACGAGTAGGTAAAAGTTATATTGCGACCCAATTTGCTCAAGAAAATTATAAAAGTTATATTTTAATTGATTTTAACCAAGTTTCGGAAGAAATAAAAAATTTATTTAATAATTATTTAGATAATTTAGATGATTTATTTTTATATCTTTCTAACTATTATAATGTTAAATTATATAAAAGAGATACTTTATTCATATTTGATGAAGTTCAACAATTTCCTAGAGCTCGTTCAGCTATTAAATATTTAGTTGCTGATGGTAGATATGATTATATTGAAACGGGTTCTTTAATTTCTATTAAAGAAAATGTAACGGATATTTTAATTCCTTCAGAAGAAAGACATTTAAAGATGTATCCCATGGATTTTGAAGAATTTTTATGGGCTTTAAATAATGATACTTTAATGGATTTTATTAAAGAATGTTTTAAAAATAAAAAACCATTAGGTAATATTTTACATCGTAAAGCTATGGATTACTTTCGGAAGTATATGATTGTAGGAGGAATGCCGCAAGCGGTTTTAGAATATGTTAATACCCAAGATTTTAATCAAGTAGACCAAATTAAAAGAAATATTTTAAACTTATATCGCGATGATATAAAAAAACATGCTGGTAAATATAGTTTAAAAGCTCAAGATGTATTTGATAATATTCCTTCTCAATTACAAAAACATGAAAAGAAATTTCATATTACCTCAATTGCTAAAGAAGCTAAAACAAGAGATTATGAAGATGCATTTTTATGGTTAAATGATGCGATGCTTATAAATAATTGTTATAATACTACGGAACCAAGCTTAGGTTTATCTTTAAATCGTGATAATAGCAGTTTAAAATGTTATATGGCTGATACTGGTTTACTTATATCTCATTCCTTTGATGAAAAAGGTTTAACTACGGAAGAAATTTATAAAAAAATATTATTTGATAAATTAGAATATAATGGGGGAATGATTATTGAAAATATAGTTTCGCAAATGTTAGTTACAAGTAATCACAAACTATATTTTTATTCTAATTCTTCAAAAGAAAGTCAAGATAGAATGGAAATTGATTTTTTAATAGCCAAACAAAGAATAACTAGTCTGCATAACATTTCTCCAATAGAAGTTAAATCAGGTAGAAATTATACTCTAACTTCATTAAATAAATTTATGAATAAATATAAAGAATATTTAGATATGGCTTATATTATTCATACTAGTGATTTAAAAGTGGAAAATAAAATTATTTATTTACCAATTTATATGACAGGATTATTATAGAGGTAAAGTTATATGGAAAGATTACAAAAAGTTATAGCTAGTAGAGGCTTAACATCAAGAAGAAAAGCCGAAGAATTAATTAAAAATGGTTTAGTTTATGTAAATGGTCAAAAAGTAACCGAATTAGGAACTAAAGTTAATTTAGATGCTGATATTATTGTTGATGGTAAACATTTAGAAAGCAAACCAAAAGAATATTATCTTTTAAATAAACCAAGAGGCGTTATATGTAGTTTAAAAGATGAAAAAAATCGAAAAATAATAACGGATTTAATTGCCACAGAGGCAAGAATTTATCCAGTAGGTAGGTTAGATTATGATACAACGGGTTTAATAATTTTAACTAATGATGGCAATCTTACTAATAAACTTACCCATCCTTCCTATGAAGTCGAAAAAACTTATATTGCTAAACTTAATAAAATTTTTACAGTTGATGATTTATATAAATTAAAAGAAGGAATAAAAGTAGATGGCCGGATGGTTAGGCCAAAACGACTTAAAATAAAAGCTACTGATAAACAAAAAAACACTTCAATTGTGGAAATAACTATAATAGAGGGACGTAACCATATTGTTAAAAATATTTTTAAAACTTTAGGTTATGAAGTAACAAAATTATCAAGAATAAGTTATGATTTTTTAACTTTAGGTCATTTAAAATCAGGAGAATATCGCAAACTTTCAGAACAAGAAGTTAAAAAATTATTAAAAAAATCATCTTAATCGACGATTTTTTATGATTCACTCATTGCTTCAGTTTGAAAAGAATTTGCTTCAATTTCTTCGCTGCTGGTTTTAGTTTTAGCTAGTCTTATAGCTCCGGTTGGACAAGACTCAATAGCATCTTGTAATCTTTCGCTTTTTAAATTATTATTAGATATTACTTGAGATAAACCATCACTATCAAAATCAAAATGTTCATCATCAATACTCACACAAGCTCCACAGCCAATACATTTACTTTTTTCGACATCTAAGATATCCATTTTCTTTTCCTCCTTATATATTTTAAATTACTTCTAAATAAATTATATACTAAACTTGACATAAATTGCAATAATTACCTTTATTTGTCTTTTCAAAAAATGACGAATTATGATATCATTATAGCGGAGTGGTGTCTCATGAATAGTCGAATGGAAAAATATCATAGCGGGGAAAATTATGTTGGTAAAAGAAGTCAAAAAAATGAACAACTTTATAAGCAAGTAAATAAACAAAGTTTAAATGATTTTAATGTAAATTCTAATGCGACGGTTTTAAGTGATAATGGCACTAATATTGATTTAGAAATGCTTAAAGATATGCTTGATAAAAAATATCGTGATACGAACACTCGTAAACCTATTACTTTAGATTTTCCTAAAGATGAAAATGAAATACAATTGGATGAGACCAAAGAATATGATATTAATGCTATTTTAGAAAAAGCTCGTGAAAATAAAACTGTTAATTACGAAAAAGAACGTTTAAAAAAGATTAGAGATACACAATATGATATTTTAAAAAGTTTAGATTTATCTAATAAAAAAGATGAATTAGAAGAAGAAAAAGAAAAAACAGATGAAGAAGAAAAACTAATGACTTTAATAAATACTATTACTTTAAATGAACAAAATAGTAAACAAAATGAATTAGATCCTCTTGATTTATTTCAAGATTTAAAAGGAAGTGAAGACACTCAAGTTCTAGATGGTTTAAAAGAAGATATTCAAAAAAATATTAATACTGATAAAATCAAAAAAGTTGTAAAAGATGAAGTACAAAAAGAAATAGACAAGTCATTTTATACAAAATCTTTAAATCTTTCACAAACAGATTTTGACGATTTTAAAGATTTACAAGATGATGTTAAATCTAATAAAATTTTAGTAATTATTCTAACTATAATAATTATAATAGCTTTCTTATTTGGCATATTTTTGTTTTTAAATATCTATTTTGAATGGGGCATAATTTAATGTTAATCTTTTTTCAATATCACCTTTATCATTATTTTGCATTTTGATATTTAAAAAGTTAATTATATCCGTAACTCTTTCTTTTTTTAATTTTCTTTTTCGACATCACTATCTAATATTTTAATAAATCTTTTAAGAAATTAGTTAAGATATCTTTATGTTTTGCAGATATATCGAAATGCTAAATCATGGGAAACATATATAAAATTATTGGACTTTGTCATTATTTTTCTTCGCCCATAATAAATTCAAGTACTTTTAAAGTTTTTAGTTTTTCCCTAATTTCCTTTATTTTTTAAGAAATATTTTGCATAAAATTTAATATGAAATTAAGAAAACAATTAAAATTTAAAAAATCTAGTTTATTTATTATTTTGTTAATAATTGTTTTTAGTTTAGCTTTTTTATATATAACTTATTTCAATCAAAAAATTTCTCCTAAAATGTTAAATATTGCGGAGGCTAAAATAAATAAGTTAAGCAATGATATAATTATGAACTCTTTTAACCAAGAGATAATAAATAAGCATGATTTAAATAATATTTTAAAAATTACCAAAAATAAAGAAGAAGAAATTATAGCTGTTGATTTTGATTTAGAAAAAGCTTATTTATTATCTATGAATTTAACTAAAAATATTAAAAAATCTTTAAATGATTTACCATTAGATGATGAAATATTAAAGAAGAATAAAGATGGTAGTTATATTTTACTTTTACCAGTAGGTTTGTTTAGTAATAATAATTACTTAGCCAATTTAGGTCCCAAAATTCCTTTAAAAATAGATTTTATTGGTAATTTAGTAACTGGTTTAAAAACTAAAGTTAAAGATTATGGAATAAATAGTGCTTTAATTGAAATTTATATTAATATTTCTTTAAGTGAAGAAATATTAATTCCCTATGTTAATAAAAAAATTAATAATAATTGTCAAATCTTAATTTCTTCGCAAATTGTCGAAGGAGTAGTCCCCAGTATTTATAATGGGTTATTAGAAAGTAATAGTTCTTTAATTAATGTTCCCTTGAAGTAAAGAAAGAAAAAAGTAATCAAAAAAATTTAAAAGATGTAATAAAGTTTATAATTATTTAATAAACATTTTCAAAACACTTTTTTTCTATTTTATTTGAACTTGCTATACGCAATTGTTAATCATTAGTTAAAATGTTACCGATTTAAGATAACAGGTAACAAACAAAGGCAAGCTTTGTTTAAAACCAAAA
>CANQLL010000050.1 GCA_947624705.1 uncultured Bacilli bacterium
AGATATAGAATGTCCTAAAACTGAATAATATTACAAAATAGGTTTAGAATTAAGAAAATTGTATTGATAGAAATAGTACGCTTGATAAAGTGTTGCTTTTATGATACTATGAATATGTCAAGGAAACTTGCATAAAATAATAAGGATACATTTGATTGTAGTGAATCAAATGCAGTCCCTTATTTTGGGGTGCATCTGAAATCAACGATTGTTGAAATCAGATGCTTTTATTATTTAAATAGTAAGGTGATTACTATAAAGAATAATAGTAGGATTATAATAAATAGAGATTTCTCTCTTTTTGTCATAATAAAAACCACCACCTTTCTCTTATCTTTTTGATAATTGAAAGGGAAAGCATCTGATAAATTTCAAATGTATCCATGAGCATTATAACAAACAATTGTTCTAAAGATAATAAATTTATTTAAATTTTTATGTTGTATGTGAATTGTAATAAAAATTGTAATAAAATTTATTTACAAAATTTAATTTTTTTTTTATAATAAAAGACAATATTTAAAAGGAGGAAATCACTATGAATAAAGATTTACCAGTTATTCTCCTTAAAGGCTTAGTATTATTACCTTTTCAAGAAGTAAAATTGGATTTAAATAATAAATTAAGTAAAGAAATTATTTCTTTAGCCAGTAAAAATTATAAAAATGAAATATTAGTAGTTTGTCCTAAAGATCAAATTGAAGAAGAACCTGATATTTCTGATTTACCAACAATAGGAGTAGTAGGGCATATTAAAAGTAAATTACAACTTGCTGATGAAGGCTCATTAAGAATAACCATAACTGGTAAAGATCGAATTTATGTTGATGAATATTATAATCCTTTTGAAAATAAAAATATTTTAGCTGCTAAAGTTCATATGATAGATTTACCTAAATTTAGTGATATTGAAGTAAAAGCTGCCAAAATTCAATTAACTGATTTACTTGAAGATTATATAAATTCTTCTCCTGAAGTTTCCAATAGTATTTTACCTACTATTAAAAAAACTAAAGATTTAAATAAAATAACGGATATGATAACTACTTTTGTTTCTCTATCTTTTGAAAAAAAATTAGGTTATATGCAAGAGATAAATGCTTTAAAAAGAGCCCAAAGTTTATCTTATGATTTAAAAGTTAAATTAGAAGTTATTAAAATAGATGAATATTTAGATGAATCAGTGCGTTTAGAATTAGAAGAAAATCAAAAAGATTTTATTTTAAAAGAAAAAATTAAACAAATAAAAAAAGAATTGGGCGAAGCTGATGTTAAAGAATCAGAAATAGAACATTTTCGCCAAATTGTTAAAAATTTAGATATAAGTGAAAAATCGAAAGCTAAATTTAATTCCGAAATTAAAAAGTTTGAATATACATCTGATATTAGTCCCGATGCTACAGTTATTCGTAACTATTTAGATTGGACTTTAAATTTACCTTGGCATAAATATACTAAAGATGAAACTGATTTAAAGAAAATTAAAAAAACTTTAGATTCTACGCATTATGGCTTAGAAGAAATTAAAAATCGGATTATTGAATATATTGCTGTTAAAACCCGTAATCCGGAAATTAAAAGCCCAATTATTTGTTTAGTAGGTCCTCCTGGAGTAGGAAAAACAACTTTATCAATTGGCATAGCTTCTTCTTTAAATCGGGAATTTTATAAAATTAGTGTAGGTGGTTTAAATGATAGTGGTGAACTAGTTGGCCATCGTCGTACTTATCTAGGCGCTTCTCCGGGCAAAATTATTCAGGGAATTAAAAAATGTAATTCAGCTAATCCGGTCATTTTAATTGATGAAGTTGATAAAATGGTTAAGGATTTTAAAGGAGATCCCGCTAGTAGTTTACTTGATATTTTAGATCCGGAACAAAATAAATATTTTATTGATAATTATATTGAAGAACCTTTTGATTTATCTAAAGTATTATTTATTTTAACAGCTAATAGTTTATATGATATACCTAGTGCTTTATATGATCGTTTAGAAATAATTACTTTATCTTCTTATACCCAATTTGAAAAATTGGATATAGCTAAAAAATATTTATTACCTTTAATTTATCAAGAACATATTTTAGCTAAAAAAGATATTAAATTTAGTGATCAAATTATTTTAACAATCATTAATAAATATACTAAAGAATCAGGAGTTCGAGATTTAGATCGGCAACTTAATAAAATTGTTCGTAAAGTTATTATTGATGCTTTAAATGAAAGTAAAGATATTCATAAGACAATTACTAATAATGATTTAAAAAAATATCTTGGTCCTTATAAATATGAAGATAATAGTTTTACATCTACAACTAAAGTTGGTTTAGTAAATGCTCTTGCTTACACGCCTCTAGGCGGGTTAGTTTCTCCAATTGAAGCCGTTATGTATGAAGGCAAAGGCGAATTAAATACTACTGGTTCTATTGGTACAATTATGAAAGAAAGTGCTGATGTTGCTATTAGTTATATTAAAGCCCATTTAAAAACTTTTAATATTGATAAAAATATTTTTAAGAATAAAGATATTCATTTACACGCTTTTTCAGGAGATGTTAAAAAGAATGGTCCATCCGCTGGAGTATCAATTGTTACTTGTATTTTAAGTTTAATCTTAAATCAAAAAATTTCCAAAAGTGTAGCTATGACAGGAGAAATGACTTTAAGAGGAGAAATACTACGCGTAGGCGGAGTGAAAGAAAAAATCATTGGCGCTTATAATGAGGGAATTAATAAAATATTTATTCCTCTGGCTAATAAAATAGATATAGAAGAATTACCTATCCAAATTAAAGAAAATGTTGAAATAATTTTAGTTAAAGATTATAAAGAAATATTCAGTAATTTATTTAATGTAAAATAGTTATGAAGATAAGATAAAGTTAGATAAATAAAAATATCCATCTAGGATAAATAATGATTAAATTTAAAACGTATAACTAAATAAAAAAACCTCATAATAAAAACGGAGGTTTTTTTATGAATAAAGAACAATATCAAAATTTAGTTAAAAGAAAGACCCCGAAAGAAAATCGGTTAATGAATAGTATCGTGGCTTTTTTCTTTGGTGGTTTTTTAGGAATGTTAGCGGAGGGCGTTATGCAATTAATTAGACATATATTTAATTTGTCTATTTTAGATGCAACAGTTTGGATGATGATTATTTTTATTTTTGTTGCTTGTTTATTAACGGCTTTAGGAGTATTTGATAAATTAGTTAATATTTTTAAATCATCTTTAATCATTCCAATTACTGGTTTTGCTCATTCAGTTACCAGTGCAGCTTTAGATTATAAACAAGATGGTTTAATTCAAGGAGTAGGTTCTAACTGTTTTAAATTAGCGGGAAGTGTTATTTTATATGGAGTTGTTGCGGCTTTTGTTTTAGTAATAATAGGAGTGTTAATATGGCAAGTATAATATTTAAAAACGTTTATTTAAATGATGCTGTAAGTATTGTAGGACCTTATGAACAAAAGGGCGAAATTAAATATCTTAATGGAATAAATGATTTTTATGATAGTGAAAAAACTTTTGAAGATGCTGAAATTAAAATGCAAAAAAGTGTTTTAGATCAAATTCTTTTTAAAAATAATCTTAATTCTAATAATATTGATTTAGTGGTTGGCGGTGATTTAATGAATCAAATCACGGCAACCTCTTATAATATTCGTAATTATCCTATTTCTTTTTTAGGAATTTATAGTGCTTGTGCTTCTTTTGTGGAAAGTATTATTATAGCTAGTAATATGCTTGAAACTAGATTTTTTAAAAAAGGAATAGTTTTAACTAGTTCCCACAATTTAACAAGTGAAAAGCAATTTAGGTTTCCCGTTGAATATGGTTGTTTGCGTCCTAAACGTTCAACTTTCACGGCCACGGGAGCCGTTAGTGCTTTAATTTCTAATGAAATTAGTCAAATTAAAGTAGAAAGTGCTACTATTGGCAAAGTAATAGATTATGGAATTAAAGATGTTTTTAATATGGGAGCCGTTATGGCTCCAGCTGCAGCCTCAACAATTGCCAATCATTTAAAAGAATTAAAAAGAGATATTAATTATTATGATTTAGTTTTAACTGGTGATTTAGGAGAAGTAGGTAAAAATATTTTAAAAGAATTTTTAGAAATTAATTATCAAATTAAATTAAAAAATCATATCGATGCTGGTATGCAAATATATGCTCCTGATCAAGAAACCTATGCAGGAGCAAGTGGACCAGTAGCTTTACCTTTAGTTTTATTTAATAAAATATTAAAACAAAAAAAATATAAAAAAATTTTAGTTGTTGGCACAGGTTCACTACACTCGCCGGTAATGTGTAATCAAAAACATACAATTCCGGCCATTGCTCATGCAATTAGTTTGGAGGTTATATCATGACTTACCTTTATGCTTTTTTATACGTTGGACTATTATGTTTAATTGCTCAAATTATTATTGATAATACTAATTTATCTTTTGGTCATGTTACAAGTATGTTTGTTGTTTTGGGGGCTATTCTTGGTTTTTTTGATATTTATGATAAAATAATTGAACTAGCGGGAGCAGGAGCTTCTTTACCAATAACTTCTTTCGGTAACCTTTTATATCATGCGGGCTTAGATGGCTATCTATCTAATGGGGTTTTAGGCATATTTCAAAATTTACTTACTACGACTAGCGCGGGGATTTCGGCAACCATTATTTTTGCTTTTATCATGACTTTAATTTTTAAACCAAAAGATTAAAACTTCTTTTATTCAAAGAAGTTTTTAATTTTAACTAAAATAATATTAAATAATATAGCTATAGCTATTCCTAAAAAGAAACCATAAACTGTACAATTAACTATATTATGGATATATAAACCAACTAAGTAACCAGCTAAGGAAGTTGAAAAAGCAATAATTAAATAGAGAAAAAACACTATTAGATAATAATTTTTATTTTTAATAGTATCTACCTCCTATTTTATACTATGTTCTAAATTAATTTAATTCTATGCTTTTATCCCTCTAAATTATAAAAATTAATTGGTTTTTTAAATATGATTTGATATAATATTTTTAGAGAATGAAGGGATAAATAATGGAAGAAAAAAAAGAACAAACGGAAGAAAAAAATACCCAAATATCTATGGAAGCTCAAGAAATAGGGGTTTTAGAAAAAGAAAAACAAAAAGGTTCATTAGGAGTAATAATATTTTTCTTTATTTTAATTGGGGTTACCATTGGTTTACCTTATATTAAAGATTATCTGGAAACGAAAAAAACAACTTCTATTCAAGAAAATGAAGAAAAAGTAGAAGAAAAAGAGAATATAAAAACCCCAAAAGAAGCTGAAGAATTAGTTTATTATGAAATAGATAATAATACAGAATTTACTTTTGCTAATTCTTTAAAATTTACTAATTTAAGTAAAGAAAGTAGTGATGATTATTATCTTCTTGTTACAATTACAAACCTTTCTAATAAAACAATTAATTTAAATCAAAATTATTATTTTGAATTATATAATGTTGATCAAACTTTAATAGAAAGAGTTAAGATTGTTAGTGATAAAGCTTTAGATAATAATCAAAATATTAATTTAAAATTATTAATTAGTGAAAGTTCATATAATAATGCTGTTAATTTAACAATTAGTCAAAAAACAGAAGAAGATTATCAAGAAGTAACTTTAAATAATCAAGAAAATGATTATGATGTCTTAGCTTGCGTAAATAAAGAAAGAAATTTAAAATATTATTTTAAAGATAATAAATTAGATAAAATTAGTGATATTATTGAATACGAAAATAATAATGCTCAAAATTATAATGATATTTTAAAAAAATATACTACAGAAGCTTCTAATTTAAATAATATAAAAGGAATATCTTCTAATTTAGTCGATACTACGACATCTTTTACCATGAATACGCAAATAGATTTAAAAGAAGCCGATATAAGTACTTTAAATAATAAAAATTATTATTCTTTAAATACGAATCCTAAAGTAGTTAAATTTGAACTCGAAGCGCAGCGTTATATTTGTAAATAAGGAAGTGATAAAATTGAATTTTCATATAAATGATTTTGAAGGTCCTTTAGATCTTCTTTTACATTTAATAAATCAAGAAAAAATGAATATTTATGAAATAGAAATATCTAAAATAATTGAACAATATTTAAATATTATTAAGCAAATGCAAGATTTAAATATTGATTTTGCTTCAAGTTATTTAGTAATGGCGGCCGAATTATTACATCTAAAAAGTAAATTACTTCTAAATATAAAAGATAATGATGAAGAAGAATATGAATTTGAATCAGAAGAAGATTTAAAAAATAAATTACTTGAATATCAATTATATAAAGATGTAACTAATGATTTTAAATCTTTAAGAGAAAAAAGAGATGAAATTTATACTAAAGATCCAACTAATATAAGTGAATATAATGAACAAGAAAAAATTAATACTAATATTACTTTAGAAGATTTATTAAAAGCTTTTTTAGAAATGCAAGAAAGAGAAGAATTACAAAAACCAATAGATACCAAAATAACTCATAAAGAATTAAGTGTTAGTGAAAGAATTAAATCTATTCGGCAAATATTATCTTTAAAATCAAAAATTGATTTTAAAGATTTGTTTGAAAATTTCACTAAAGATTATATAGTTGTTACGTTTTTATCTATTTTAGATATGAGTAAAAACAAAGAAGTATTATTACATCAAAAAGATAATTTTGGTAATATATTAATTGAGAAAAGAGTGTAATTATGAATTTATTAGGAGTTTTGGAAGGAATATTATTTGTTGTGGGTGATGAGGGTATTACTTTAAATGCTTTAACCGATATTTTACAAATAAATCAAGATGAAGTAAAAAAATTATTATTAGAATTAAAACACACTTATGAAAGTGAAGAAAGGGGAATTAGAATTAGTTTTTTAGGAGATGCTTTTAAATTAACGACTAAAAAAGAACATAAAGATTATTATCAAAAACTAATTCTAAATCCCGAAAGTAATACTTTGTCGCAAGCAGCTTTAGAAACTTTAGCTATAATTGCTTATAATCAACCCATAACCAGAGCAGAAGTTGATGAGATAAGAGGAATATCATCTTCTCATATAATAAGAAAATTAGTAGCTAAAAATTTATTAAAAGAAGCTGGTAAATCAAATTTACCAGGAAGACCTAATCTTTATAAAACAACCAGTGATTTTCTAGATTATTTTGGTTTATCAACTATTAATGATTTACCAAAGTTACCTGTTAAAGAAAAAATAGAACAAGAAAAAGATTTATTTACTTCAATTTATAAAGAAAATTAATAAAAAAGTTGCAATAATCTTTTAGAATATGATAAAGTTAAATAGGAAATACTATAAAGGGTAAAGGATGTAAGTAATATGACTAAAAATAGTAAAAGAATTATTATAATATTAGCAAGTATTACAATTGTAGCAATCGTAATAGTAGCAATAACTACTTATGGATTATGGCAACGTATTTATACTCAAAAAGGAGTAAATGAAGATAATTTTGGTTGTTTAGATATAACCTATTCGGAAAATGTCCAAGGTTTAACAGAAGAAAATGCTTATCCAATGAGTATAGCCGAGGGTGTTGAAACTGAGCCTTATGAAGTAACAATGACTAATACTTGTGATGTTATATCTCCTTATGATGTCGTATTAAGTAAAAAAAGTGGTTCATCATTAGATGATCAATATATTAGATTACAAGTTGATGGAACCATAAAAAGATTAAATGAAGTAACAGAAACAACTAGTGTTAGTTTTACAGACTTTTCTGCTAGTGAATCAAAAATAATATCAAAAGGAGTATTAGGACCTAAAGCTAAAAGAAAAATTAAAATTCAAGTATGGTTTGATAATATAAATAGTGCTGATCAATCAGTTGGTTCAGATGTTCTTAAAAATAAAACATTTGATTATAAAATAAGTATTTTAAATACTACAGCCAAATCTAATTTATTAGCTCAAGCTATTTTAAATCAAGAAGTAAAAACAGGAAATATTGATTTTACCAAAGGAGAGCCACCATCATCTGGAGCAGCAAGCGCAACCGGAAGCGGTCTATTTAAAGTAGATGATGACGAGGGAACAAGTTATTATTTCCGCGGTCAAGTCGAAAATAATTATGTAAAATTTGGAAAAAATACAAATGAGGAAGATTTAATCTGGCGTATTGTGCGGATTAATGGGGATGGAACAATAAGATTAATCTTAGATGGTCAGCTTCCTGATGAGCATGAATTTAATTATCTATATAATGAGAGTAAATCAGTGGGTTATACCTATGATAATAGTGCATGTACTTTAAATAGTCCGTGCTGGAGTTATCATTCAAATAATACGTTTACAAATACCCATGGAGGTAATAATAGTAATATAAAAACCGAATTAGAAAAATGGTATAATTCAACTTTAAATGGATTTGATAATAAAATAGCCTATGGAACCTATTGTAATGATACAAGTTTTGGTGGCGGGGATGAAACAGGGACTTTATATTATGGAGCATATACAAGATTAATACCGGGTTCTAATGATAGACAGCCGATTCTAACATGCCCGAATCCTAAAGATCAATATAGTAACATGCGTACTTATGGGGGAGTATATAAACTTAAGATAGGTTTACTAACTGCGGATGAAATGAATTATGCGGGATTACCATATAGTGGTTCTGCTTCAAGTAATAATTATTT
>CANQLL010000051.1 GCA_947624705.1 uncultured Bacilli bacterium
TATGTAAAGTATATTTTCTAGGTTTACATAATAGCATTATAACCCCCCCGAACGTTTGTCAAGTATAAATTTATTTTATTTTACACTTTACACTTATGTAGTTTTAAAATATTCTTATTTTATATTAGTTTATAATAAAAATAGTGGACTAACCACTATTTTTATTACATATTTTTTAAACTCTTATCCGCTTCTTCTAGAGCAGTATTCAATAGTTTATCAGCATTTTTCTTTGTATCTTTATTCATAAAACAATAAGTTGCAATTCCTGCTCCCATGATACTTGCAGATAACATTAAGGACATTGCCTTTTTCATTTTATGCACCACCTTCATTATTAGTTTGGCTATTTTTTTACATAATATTCATAATCATTTCTTGTAAATTAGTTTTGCGATTATTACTATAGGGGTTTTTAACAGCTTCTAAGAAGCTATTAGGATTACCAATAATTACCAAACTTTTTTTAGCCCGAGATACACCCGTATAAATTAATTTGTTATAAAGCATTTTATGATAAGTTGAAGAGATTAAAAGAATAACATGATTAAATTCACTGCCTTGGGCTTTATGAATAGTCATCGCATAAGCATGTTTAATATTAATCATTTCTTCTTTTAAATATTCAATGTAATTACCATCAAAGTCAATGGTAATTACATTTTTATTATGTTCATTTTTGCCTATTTTATACACATAACCAATATCACCATTATAAACATTATTATCGGGATCGTTAACTAATTGAATTACTTTATCCTTTTCTCGATAGATAACATCACCTATTTTAATTTCTTTTTTAATATGATCTTGAGGATTAAAAATATTTTGCAATAAAATATTTAAATTATCAATTCCATTTTCGCCTTTATACATAGGAGCTAAAATTTGCATTGTTTTTTCATCAATATTTTTTTGCTTGGACATTTGACATATTTGAGCTAAAGTGGATTTAATGTTACTATTTGTAACATTTAAAAAATTATAATCATCTTTTTGCTCTAAAAAGTTTGTACTTACATTATATTCTCTAATTTCTTTAGCTAAATCTGGGATATAAGAATTAGCACTTTGTCGATAAATCATATTTAATTCGACATGACAAAAACATTGCGAATTAATTAAATCACTTAAAACTAAACCCGCCCCTACACTAGGAAGTTGATTAGCATCGCCAACTAAAATTAATTTAATATTAGAATATAAGCCTTTAAGCAAAGCATCAAATAAATTTGTATCAATCATACTAACTTCATCAACAATAATAAATTTTTGCGTAGTTTTATTCTTTTCATTTATTTGAAAAGAATTATCATCTTTATTCCATTTTAAAAAACGATGAATAGTCATAGCAGGTAAATGAGTAGATTCACTCATTCTCTTGCTAGCTCTACCAGTAGGAGCTAGCATAGCTATCGCATTTAAAATATCTAAATTATTTAAATTATTTTCTTTAATAATCATTTTAACAATAGCATTAATTATTGTTGTTTTACCTGTACCAGGACCTCCCGTTATAATACATATATTATTATTTAAAGCTTTTATAATAGCTTCTTTTTGTTCTTCATTATATTTTACTTCTAATTCATTTTCTAATTGTTTAATTTTAGCTTCCATATTACTAACTTTTTTACAAAAACTATTATTTATTAAATACAAATTCTCAGCAATTGTTTTTTCTTTTAAATAAGTTTCATATAAAAATATTTTATCTTCTTTAATATATATTTCTTTATTTTCTTTTAATTTTTCTAAATAACTATCTATTTCTACATAAGGAATATTATAGTTTTTATTTAAATAACTAACTATTTCATTTTGATAGTGATAAGTATCACCAGCATTAAATTCTAGATTTTTTATACTTTCAATAATACAAGCTAAAACTCTTACTTCACTTGTTTTTTCGCCTTTTTCTAAATAAATTTTATCTAATTTAGCAAAATCAATAAATTCTCTTAATTCATAAATATTATTTTTAATTATATCTTTTAAATCATTATCATATTCTTCTATTAATAATAATACTTCTTGTAAAGTAAAACCTATTTTTTGTAATTCAACAATTAATTCATCTTTTTCATCATATTTCATTAAAGAATTATATATAGTTTGGGCTTTTTTTTCGGTCATATTAGGGACAAGTAATAGATTTCTAGGATCTTCTTTAATTAAAGTTAAAGCATTTTCTCCTAAAGTTTCTACAATTTTTTGGGCAGTTTTAACTCCACAACCTTTAATTAATTTACTGGTTAAAAATTCAATAATAGCATCTTTACCTTCGGGTTTTTCTTTTTTATATTCATTAACATTAAATTGATAGCCATATTTATCATTATAAACATATTCTCCAATAAAAGTATAAGTATCTTCTTTATTTAATTCTGCAAATAAACCCGTAAAGGCAATAGTTCGATTTTTATATTCTTCCATTTCCTTTGAATCAGTATTTTTAACATGAAAACGTCCAACTTTATAACCGGTTGAACTTTCATAAATAATATATCGAACATTACCTTTAATACTTATCAATTTAATTCCCACTTTCTGCTCTTTAAGTATAACCAAGTTATAAAAAAGCGTCAAGGAAGAATGAAAAAATAAATTTAGCTTTATTCAATTTCGATTGGGTCACTAGCTATACCTGTACCAGAATAAGAAATATTATCAGTTTTTAAGTTGATAACTGGCACCACGGTCCAGCTATTATAAGTATAGTTGCTGCCCAAGGAACCTGTATAGATAGCACCGGATACATAAGCCCTGATATCAGAGATGTGAGGCGAGGCCGTCCAATACGTATAACTTCTTCTTAAATAATTTTTGTCAGTAGTACTATTACTAGTACTACTTGTTGGACTATATCCTCCTATTATTAGTTCATCCGCTGTTATTAAGCCTATTTTACTTTTATATAGTCCTCCATATGTTCTTGGTTGTTTATTTTTGTCTACTTGTTCCGGACATACCAGGGTTGGGGTTGCATTTGTTTGACTTGATTTTAATCTCTGGTACGCTCCATAATATAAGGTTGACGTTGAGCTTGTATTATCTGTTCCACTTCCATGACTTATATCATTACAGAACAAACCATAATCTATCTGATTATCATAATCATTTAAATTTGTTTTATACCATTCTTCTAAAGCATCTTTAATGTTACTATTTGTTTGGGAATCACTTGGATTGGTAAATGTTTGGGTTGTACTATCATATGTTATTTGACATGGGGCACTATTGGTACAGGCTATTCCTCCACTCGTATAGCCTACTTTTTCATGTTGTGGAGTTCCTGAACTAGAAGTAAAATCATTATATTTTGAATCCTTTGTTAATTTATCCTTTAACATTAATCTAATTGTGCCGTCGCCATTTACTCTGAGAATTCGCCAATCTTGATTGGCAAAATGAACATAGTTATTATCTACTTGACCACGAAAAATATAACTTGATCCATATTCATCGGCTGTTTTATATAAACCACTTCCTTTGGTTATTTCGTCTTCTGATGTATCTTCTTTTGGAAAGCCCTCTTTAAAGTTTGGTTCTTCTTGAATAACGGGATATGTTACTCCTAAGATTGTTTTAGTATATTCTGGTTTATATCCATTTATTTGAATTAAACCATTAAATTCTTTTCCTTGATTATAATTTTGTTCTGAGTAGGTTTCTTTAAATTCGATGGTTAACTCATATGTATCTGTTTCATCTTTTTCGATACTTACTCCCTCTAGTAAAGTTGTATCACTTTTTGGTAAGGGTGTTTCTCCTTTTGCTTCTTCTTTATTTCTTTTGATACTATATACTAATTCATCTTTTATAAATCCATTTGTTACATTAATTAAATCAACATTATATTGCGTGGTTACAGTACCTTTATTTCTTACAGTAAATGTTATTACTTTTTTATCTCCTGGTAAAGCATTTTCCATTCCTACGATACTTGTTCCGTCATATTCTAGTTCCATTTTCCCTGCTGTTATGTCAGTAGCTTTAGCATCTTCATTGCCATCTACTTTAGAGACAAAGTAGGCATATGATACACTTAGTAACATTACTAAAGCAATTGATGCAAATGCTAAAGCTACTACTTTTCCATTCCATTTAAATTTTATTTTTTTCATAAATAATCTTCCTTCCCATTATGTAAAGTATATTTTCTAAGTTTACATAATAGCATTATAACCCCCCCGAACATTTGTCAAGTATAAATTTATTTTTCTTTACACTTGACACTTTTTATCCCAATTAAAAAACGTATCTTGCTCAAAATACGTTTTTTGATTTAATTGGCTTTTTTAACTTTGGGAATAAAATGTATTGCTACTTTACTTTTATCTCGATTTTGAATGTAGAAAAATCCTATAATTGAAAATACTATAGCTCCTAAACAATTAACTAGTAAATCTTTCATAGTATCATTTATACCAATATCTAAATAACCATTTTTTATAATATAATCTTGTTCTTTATCATCTATTTTTCCTTTAATTGTTGTTTGTTTAATATCAGATATAATAACAGCTTCATTTTCTTGTTTAGAATTTAATTCAACACTTGCTATTTTATCAACAATTCGATCTTTTTGCATATCTAAATCAAATGTTCTATCACAACTCCATTCAAAGAATTCCCATACAACTCCAACAGTCATTGAAAAGCAAAAAGCTACTAAACAAACAAAAATTGGGGATAAATTAACATTAATTTTTTCACTTCGATTTAATATATCAACTAAAGAAATACCTATAGCTGCCATTAAAAAGCCATTCATTGTATGTAGTAATGTATCCCAATGTGGAAATGTTCCATAAAAGTTTCTTACTTCTCCTAATATCTCGGCACTAAAAATAAATAAAATAATAATTATTTCTAAAGTATTTGGTAATTCAATTTGTAATTTTTTATTTACAAATGATGGTATCATAAATAATATTAAAGTTAAAATACATAAAAAGACATTATTATAATTATGTTTAAATAATTGGAATACTAATGATAAAACTACAAATATTCTTAATAAAAGATATATTATCATTTTTTTAGTTCTTTTCTTTTTCATACTACAATTATCGAGAAGAATAACTCGATTACTCCTTTCTTTTAAAGTGAAAAATCACTTTAAAAATATTATATCAAAATGTTTAATTTTTAACTAGTATATTTTTATTTAAAACATAATTTAATCTATTTTCATATATTAAAGTAAGGTGATGTTTATGTATCATAAAAATAATGGCGGGGGTTTATTTAGTGTTTTAGCTATAATTGCTTTATCAATTTTAATATTTTATCAAGTAATCATTACTTTAATCTTACCGCTTCGTTTTAATATATTTATTCTTTTAATTGAAGTAGCTTTACTTTTTTTCTTCCTCTATCGTATAGTATGGCCTTACTAAATTTTCCGTTAAGAAAAGATAATCTAACATATTTCGAACTTTTTGGGTATTATTAAATTCATTATCATCTAAAGTTATTTCGGGAATTAAAGAAATTAAAATAAAAAATAATTTCTTTTCTTCTTGCGAAAAAGGATTTTTTTGAAAATATTTTTCAATAATAGTTTCAAAATCTAAATTAAAATAATCATTTTTATAAAAATTAACTAAATCTAAAACCGGAGTATCTATTTTAGACTTTTCCCAACTTATTAAATAACCTTTATCTTTTTTGATAAAATGTTCAGTTCTTAAATTATTATGAACTAAAGAAACTCTTTCTTTATTTTTTTTCTTGGCTATTTCATACCATTCATCTAATTCTTTTTTAACAAAATCTAAAGAAGCCATTATTTTCGAAGAATTTCTAATTAAAAGATAATTAGAAGGAGACATATAAACTATTTGGGCAATTTTATCAAACAACTTATTATAATAATTAGTTAAATAATTAACATTATTTAAAATATTTTCATATATTTCTTTATATTTATCTTCGCTAACAGGTTTATAATAAGTTGTTTTTAAATGCAAATTACTAATAACATCCACCATATCTAAGCCTTTTTGTTCAATGGGCATATTGATATCATCTATATATTCATAAACATTTAAATCTACTCTATTTTCATCAATTAAATTAGGAAAATTATCAAAATTACGGGATTTTAAATAATTAAACATTTGTTTTAAATCTTTATTATTTTTATCTTTAACTAAATATTTACCCTCAGTTGTTTCTAATATTGTAGTTTTACCTTTTAAAGTTACTCTTAATGGTTTATATACTTGTTTTAAAATATCTAAAGTTCTACTCATCTTGTTCTTGGGGAATTATTATTTTATCACCAATATTTAAAGTTTCAATATTGTTATATTCTTTAACTATATCAATATTGGCATTATATGTTTCACATATACTTTCTAAAGTTTCCATTTCTCTTACAATATGAACATTATAAGTCATATATTCATTTTCTTCATTATCAACAGCATTTAAAATTGTATTTTTTTCTTGTTCATTTAATCTTTCATCCTCATTTAGATTTGTAGTTTCTTCTTGATCTATAGTTGTTTCTTGAGGAGGTATTATATCATCTAAAGGAGTTTCTAACACTTCTGGTTCAGCTTTTTCAAAAGTAACTAGTTCTTCTCGATCTTGTTCTTCTTCTATTATTTTTTTCTCATCAGCTTCAACTATAAATTCAATATTAACTTTTAAAGTATTATTACCAACTATTTCATAATTAAAATCAGTTATTTCAAAATTTAAAGTATCTAAATCAATATTTTCCGTGATTTCTACACTAAAAGGTAATTTATATAAAAATTCTTCTTTGTTAACACAAACTTCATGCGTTTTATAATCCCCACTCACTATAAAGTTACCACTTATTTCATTTTCTGTCGTATTTAATTCATGTTCTAAAGATATTGAAGTTATTTCCGCAATCTTATTTTTAAATAATATTTCCTTTGTAAAAGGAATAGTTGTTTTCAAATTTTATCATCCTCTCTTAGAAGAATATATGAAAAAAGTTCTAGAAATAGAACTTAATTTAATGCAATATTAATTGGGTCACTATCAATGCCTGTACCGGAATATGAGATATTATCTATTTTCAGATTGATAACTGGCACCACGGCTGCGTAACTATCAAGACCGTCGCTGTAAATGTTCCCCATACTTTTAGCAAAGAATACACTAGCACCATTACTAGAGCCGTCAGGCGAGATCGTCCAATAATCAAAACTTCTTCTTAAATAATTTTTGCCAGTGGTTCTTTTACTATTACTACCTGTTGGACTATATCCTCCCATTACTAGTTCATCTGCTGTTATTAACCCTATTTTACTTTTATATAGTCCTCCATAGGTTCTTGGTTGTTTATTTTTGTCTACTTGTTCTGGACATACCAGCATTGGGGTTACATTTATTGAACCTGAAAGTAATCTCTGGTACGCTCCATAATATAACAATGACGTTGAATTCATATTATCAGTTCCACTTCCATAACTAACATCATTACAGAACAAGCCATAAGCTATCTGTTCATCAAATTCAGTTAAATTAGTTTTATACCATTCTTCTAAAGCATCTTTAATATCACTATTTATTCCACCTTTTTCATTGGTAAATTTTCTTGATACATTATCATATGTTACTTCGCAAGGACTATCTATTGGACATGGAGCTCCATCAAATGTAAAGCCTACATATTCATGAGCTGGTTTTGATGAATTATAGGTAAAATCTTTATATTGAGAATCATCTATTAATTCATCTTTTAACATTAATCTGATTGTTCCGTCCCCATTGACTCTTAGAATTCGCCAATCTTGGTTAGCAAAGTGGACATAATTGTTGTCTACTTGACCTCGGAAGATATAACTTGTTCCTCCATAGTCATCAGCTGTTTTATATAAACCACTTCCTTTGGTTATATCTTCTTCTAGAGTATCTCTATTAGGAAAACCTTCTTCAAAGTTTGGTTCTTCTTGAATAACTGGATATGTTACTCCTAAGATTGTTTTAGCATATTCTGGTTCGTATCCATTTATTTGAATTAATCCATTAAATTCTTTTCCTTGATTATAATTTTGTTCCGAATATGTTTCTTTAAATTCGATTGTTAATTCATATGTATCTGTTTCATCTTTTTCTATACTTACTCCCTCTAGTAAAGTGGTATCACTTCCTGGTAATGGTGTTTCTCCTTTTTCGTCTTTTCCATTTCTTTTGATACTATATACTAATTCATCTTTTATAAATCCATTTGTTACATTGATTAAATCAACATTATATTGCGTGGTTACTGTACCTTTATTTGTTACAGTAAAAGTTATTACTTTTTTATCTCCTGGTAAAGCATTTTCCATTCCCACGATACTTGTTCCGTCATATTCGAGTTCCATTTT
>CANQLL010000052.1 GCA_947624705.1 uncultured Bacilli bacterium
CCCCCCCGAACGTTTGTCAAGTATAAATTTATTTTGCTTTACACTTGACACTTTTAGATGAAAAAAACAGAGTTTTTTTGCTCTGCTTTTCTACTTAAACAAATTATAAATTTTTTTAATTAAATAATCTTTTTTTCAAAATGTAACCGATACCAACAACACTAACACTTAATACAGATATTAAAGGGACAATCATATCTGATGTATTTGGGTTTTTAGCATCTTCTTTATTTTTCTCTGGAGCTATTATACTATCGCTATATGCTAAAGCATATGTTGAGAATTTATCTGATGAGAAAGATAACGTTTTTCCATCTTTTGATACAGTTGGATTAATTATAGTTATTTCATCACCATGTTGTCTAATTATATAATATTTACGAGTATAACCATCAGCTATGGCTGGTAAATCTTTAGGTATTTCCACACTTAATTTTATTTCTTTAGTTAAATCAGTAATATAATCTAAATGTTCATTAGCTTTATTTGTTACTTCAACGTTAATATCTAAATATTTAACAATTTTAGCATCAGGTAATTTCTTTTTAACTTCTTCTTTTATCTTCTCATTTTCTTTTTTAGTTTCAAGCGCTTGGACAGTAATATTTACATCATCATAATTATATTTGTCCCCTAAGCTTTCTTTTAATGAATCTTTTAAAATTTGATTTAAATTTTCATTTTTTTCAACAGTTACTGTAGTATCAGGTTTAGCTGGTTCAGTAGGTGTAACAGTCGGTTCATCAGCTTTAGTAACTAATGTTACATGATCAGCTTTAACATTACAGAACCATAACCATCTCATAGTTGTATTATCCGTAATATTTTGTCTATCGTAGCTACCTACTGGAAATGTTTCTTCAATATTTACTTGTTTTTCTTCTCCCACTGTTTTACCATCTTCATCCGTAACTTTAAATGTTAAGATAGTATCTTCACCAGTTTTTTTAACATTCCATGAATATTTATAAACACCACTTTTGGTAATTGTTGCAACAAGATTGTCTTCTATACCATTAATTTTAACTTCAATATTATTTCCGTCAACATTTTGAGTAACAACATTTACTTCATTGACATAACCATAATGTGTTTTTTGTTCTGGATCTTTAAGAGATAAAGATACTTCAAATAATTCCCCACTTTTTAATTCTTCTGGTCCTAACACAATTGATAATTCTTCATTAATTCCTTGAGATACAGTAGTTGTATCACCTTCAACATAAGGACCTAATTTCATTCCGCTAACTTCATCAGCTCTTCCCTTAATAATTACTCTACTAGAGTCAGTAGGATCACTTTCTTTGGAACCAGCAGCTTGTTTACTAAAAACATCTTCTCCTACTTCATCATTTGGCATTGTTGTTTGCCAATCCCCTAACTTATAATTTGTTAATGCTTTAACATTAGGGACAATACATAATGCTAAAGCAATTGCCAAAAATCCCCATAAAACTTTTTTCATTTCACTTCCTCCTTCATATCTTAATTTTATTCAATAACCTCTTATTCCGTCAATTATTTTCATTTATTAAAACGTCAAGTTGACATTTATTTTTTTCTACCATTTTTTGGACAAATAGAAATATTTTTTTCGGTTAAAATATATATGGAAGTGATAATGATGAAAAAATATTTAAGCAAAATATTAATATTAAGTTTATCTTTATTTTTATTTCCTTTAACTGTCTTAGGATATTCTGATTTTATTATTCCCGGCGGCGAAAATGTGGGAATTGAAATTAATAGTAAAGGTATAATGGTTATTGGTTTTTATAAAGTTAATGGCGAGTTAAATAAAGGTAATCCTAATATTAAAGTTGGTGATCAAATTATTAAAGTTGGTAAAACTAAAGTAGCTACTACTAATGAATTAATTAATGCTATTGATAATGAACAAAAAAATAGTCAAGTTACTTTAACTATTTTACGAGATGATAAAGAAAAAGAAATTGTATTTCCTTTAATATTAGTAGGTAATATTTATAAAACTGGTTTATATGTCAAAGATAATATTACTGGTATTGGTACTCTTACTTATATAGATCCTAGTACTTCTATTTATGGGGCTTTAGGCCATCAAGTAGCCGAAAGTAATTCTAATAAAACTATTGAAGTTAAAAGTGGTCTCATTTTTCGAAGTTTTGTAACAAGTATTGATAAAAGTACAAGTGGTACTCCTGGCGGTAAAAATGCTAAATTAGATTTTAATACTAAATATGGTACAATTACCCAAAATACTGAATATGGTATATTTGGTAAATATACCGAAGCTTTTCCTAATAAAGAGAAATTAAAAGTAGCTTCACCAGAAGAAATTGAATTAGGAAAAGCCCAAATATATACGGTTTTAGAAGATGAAACAATTGAAAAATTTGATATAAATATAACTAAAATTGATCAAAATAATGAAATTAAAAATATTTATTTTGAAGTTACTGATGAGAAATTGTTAGATAAAACCGGCGGAGTTGTTCAAGGAATGAGTGGTTCTCCGATCATTCAAAATAATAAAATTATTGGTGGGGTTACTCATGTTATTGTTTCAAACCCAACAACAGGAATTGGAATTTTCATTACTACGATGTTAAAAGAAGGAGAAAAATAAAAATTAGCAAAACGCTAATTTTTTATTCTTCGATTTCAAAATCTTCAAGTTGACCATTATCTTTTAAAATTTTATTAACTTTTTTGGTCGCATTAGAAAGCTTATCTCCACAATATGAGGCAATTTTCATTGCTTCGGTGTATTTATCAATTGATTTATCTAAATCAATATTGCCGCTTTCTAATTCTTTGACTATTTGTTCAAGTTCATTTAAAGATTCTTCAAAAGTTTTATTATCTTCCATTTTCTTCCTCCTTACTAATTACATTAGCCTTAATAATTCCTTTTGATAAAGTAATTTTAAGATTATCATTTAAATTAATATTTTTAACATCAGTTACAATTTTATCATCTTTAGTAACAACAGAATAACCTTTTTCTAATATTTTTAAAGGATTTAATAAAGTAATTTTATTTAATAATAATTGAAACTGATGTTCTTTTTTCTCATAAATACTATGAGGATTTTTTAAAACATATTTATTCATTATACTTTCATAAGCTAAAGTTGATTTATTTAATAAATTTTTAATATAACTATTTAAATTATTAATTAAATTATCTAATTTTTGTTCTTTAATTTCATACATAGCTAAAGGATTTTTTAAAACATAAGTATTAGTTAAAGCTTTTAATTGTTTTTGATAAAAATTAATTTTATTACTAATATTTTCATTTAAACGAATTTCGTATTGTTTAATTAAAGTTTGTAAATCAATTAAGTTCGGAACAGCCATCTCCGCCGCACCTGTTGGGGTAGGCGCGCGCAGATCAGCGACAAAATCAGCAATCGTAAAATCTGGTTCATGACCAACAGCACTAATAATCGGAATTTTTGACTCATAAATGGCCCGAGCCACACATTCTTCATTAAAAGCCCATAAATCTTCAATAGAGCCCCCACCCCGACCGCAAATGATTAAATCTAAATCATAATCTTGCGCAGTTTTTATTTGCTTAACAATATTATCTTTAGCAAGTTCGCCTTGAACCAAGGTCGGAAACAAAATCGTTTGAGCTAAAGGATATCGTCTTTTGATTGTACTAATTATATCCCGAACGGCTGCTCCCGTCGGAGCTGTTATTATTCCAATTGTTTTAGGATATTTAGGAATTGGTTTTTTATGTTCTTCGGCAAACAATCCTTCCGTTTCTAATTTTTTCTTTAATTTTTCATATTCTAAGTAAAGATTACCAATTCCGTCTTCACTCATTTTTTCTACATAGACTTGATATTGACCACTAGCTTCATAAACACTAATTCGCCCTTCGACTAAAACATTCATACCATCTTCGGGTACAAATTGTAATTTGGATGCTGCAGAGGCAAACATCACCGCATTTATTTTACTAGTTTCATCTTTTAAAGAAAAATATAAATGGCCTCTTGTATGACCTTTATAATTAGAAATTTCTCCTTTTAAATAAACTTTCTGTAAAAATGGTTGAACATCTATAACATTTTTAATGGCTTTATTTATTAAACTAATACTTATATATTTTGGTTCCATTATTCGCCCCTATTCTTTATCATTTAAAACTTTATCTAAAACGGCATTAATAATCTTACGCACATTGTCATCACTATATTTTTTGGCTAATTCGACCGCTTCATTAATTACTACAATATCAGGTGTTGTTGTAAAACATAATTCATAAATTGCCATTCTTAGAATAGAAGCTCCCGTTTTATCAATTCGATCAATTGTCCAATCATTCATATATTTATTAGCAATTTCATCTATTTTTTCTAAATGCGTTGTTACTCCATAAACAATTTCGGAAACAAAATCATTTTCAAAAGAAATATTATCTTTGATAATTTCTTCTATATTATAATTATTTCCATATTTTTTTAAAATTTCAATTTGATAAAGAATTATCATAATTTTTTCTCTTAGTTCACTTCTTTTATAAACCATTTAAACCACCTTTTTCATTATAACAAAAAAGACCGTTAAGGTCTATTATAATTAAAATTTTTTAGGATATTTGTTTTTCTTGGACCGCTTTTACAGGTCCATATGAAAAACGATAATCAGCAAATACTCCATATTTTTTTATAGCTTCTAAATGTTCTTTAGTAGGATATCCTTTATGATTTTTAAATCCATACATTGGATATTTTTTATCAAGTTCATACATCATTTCATCTCTAGTTACCTTCGCAATGACACTGGCTGCAGCGATTGATAAAGATAAAGCATCACCATGAATAATACTAGTTGAGGGAATATCTAATTCTAAAGGCATTGCATCAACTAAAATATGTTCCGGTTTTACTTGTAAATTAGCAATTGCTTTTAACATTGCTTTTTTAGAAGCTTGATAAATATTTATTTCATCAATTGTTTGAGGATCAACTACACCTATTCCTATAGCAATTGCTTCTTTTTGTAAAATTTCATAAAAAGTATTTCTTTTCTTTTCACTTAATTTTTTAGAATCTGTTAAACCTGTTAATTGATAATTTTGGGGCAATATAACAGCAGCAGCGACAACAGGGCCCACTAATGGACCGCGCCCTACTTCATCAACCCCCGCAATTAAACTAATATTTTGTTTATATAAATCTTTTTCATACTCTAATAAATCAAGCATTTTGATTTTCCTTTTGATATTTTTCAATATTTTCTTTAATTTCTTTGTTTTCGGGCCAATCTAAAAATTCTTTAATAACTGTTTCATCAAAAGGATAAGTTTCTATTACCTCATCCATACCAAGATCAAAAGTATTTTTAAATTCTTGATTTGTCATCTTTAATAAATAATATTTAGTTAAATATTTAGAACGTTGTTGTTCTAAGAAAAATTTATATCTAGCATATAATGTTTTTAAACCAATAATTAAATATTTAGGATTATAAAGCACAATTTCTTTTCTTAATAGAGTACCATCTTTTTCTTTTAAACAAGCTAATAATAAATATTTAGTTAAAAAATCTCTTTTATTAACATGAATTATTGGAGGATAATTTTTAAAAATTTCAATTGATTCGGCAAAATTAAAACCTAATAAATTTAAATAATCTAATCCTTCATCTAAGCAATCTGTTAAATCATTAAGATAAATTTTTCTTTTAATTACATATTTATCTAATGAATCATAAAATTCATCTATTTGTTTACTATTATAATATTTCTTTAAATTTAATCTCTTTTCTAAATATTTTTTACTTTCTTCATTCAATTTCATTTTTAATCATCTTTTCTATCAAATGTTATATTTTTTATTTTTTCGGACTTTATATCATTAATTATTTTTTTACTTACTTTTTCGTAATCAATTTCGCCTCCTGATATTAAAGCTCCAATTTTATGTCCAATATGATTATAAACTATTTCGGCGTCTTCATCAAGTTTTTCTAAATTATATTCTTCTTTTAAAATATCAGGATAGTAAGAATTTAACTTATTTAAGATATGAATTGCTACTTCATCTAAAGGTAAAATTTCTTCTTTAATACTGCCCATACTTGCCAAGTTTAAGCCTATTTCTGGGGTTTTAATTTTAGGATACAAAATACCAGGGGTATCCAAAATTAAGATATTAGATTTAGTTTTTAACCAGCTTAAACTAGTAGTAACTCCTGGTTTATTGCCAATATTTGCCACTTTTTTACCAGCCATTTTATTAATTAAAGTTGATTTACCGACATTAGGAATACCAATAACTAAAGCTCTAATTTCTTGAGAAGTTAACCCTTTTTGTTTTCTATTATTTAATTTTTCCGTCATTATTTCATAAGTTTTAGTTATTATTTTTTGATAATCATTTCCATGATTTAAGTTAACAAGTAAAACATTATAACCTTGTTTTTCATAATAACTTTGCCATTTTAAAGTTTCTTTTAAATCACATAAATCACTTTTATTCATAATAAGAATACGAGGTTTATCTTGTAAAAGTTCATCTATATCAATTATTTTAGAAGAATAAGGTATTCTTGCATCAATAATTTCATAAACTATATCTATTAATTTATATTTTTCTTTAATTAATTTTTTAGTTTTAGCCATATGGCCAGGATACCAGTTGATTACGGATTTATTAACCCCATTATTGTTTTCATACATTTTCTACACCTTCTTCTCTTGCCAATTCATACAATTCTTTCTCATCTTTTATTATTTTAATCAATTCTTCTTTAGAAGGCAAATATGTTAAATATTTTGATGCGTATACATTTTTCACATTATCACCTAAAGTCATTTCTACTACTGCATCATCTTTATCTGCACATAATAATATTCCAATAGGTTCATTTTCACCTTCAATCATTTGGGTCTTTTTATAATAATTTACATACATCTGCATTTGCCCAATATCTTGGTGCATAAGTTTGCCAATTTTTAAATCAATTATTACAAAACATTTTGCTAAACGATTATAAAAAATTAAATCCGGATAATAATACTCTGTACCTATTTTTATTCTTTGCTGACTAGCAACAAAAGAAAATCCTCTACCTAATTCAAGTAAAAATTCAGTCAAATGTGATAACAATGCTTTTTCTAAATCCGTTTCTAAATAATTTTTATTTTCTTTTAAACCCGCAAACTCAAAAATATATGGTGTCTTAAGTAATTCTTCTGGTTGTTTTTCAATCTTATTTTTTTGCGATTCAGTGATTATTTTATTCTTATCTGGTGATATTAAATATCTATCATATAGTTTAGTATTTATTTGTCTATTTAATTCTCTATAACCCCAATTAGACTTAATCGCTTCTTGTTCATAAAAATCTCTTTCTTCTTTTCTATCTATTCTAATTAGTTCTTGAAAATGTGTCCAAGATAATTCAGTCGGCACTGCCGACCAAATTGGATAGAATTCATAAAATCTTCGCATTCTTCTTATACTAACAGAAGAAAAACCACTTCCGAATTCATTCGTAAGTTTACTTGATAAAACATCTATTATTTTTTTACCATAACTTGCTTTTGTACTATTTTCAGATAATTCATATGTTATTTTTCCTACATACCAATATACCTCTGTCATGGTAGTATCTATATGTTTAAACATTTTTTCTCTAGCAATTATTATTTTATTTCGAATATCTTGATAAATATTTTCAATATTTGTTAATTCATCTTCATTATTTACTATCATTTCATTTTTCTTATCCATTCAATAATCACCTTCCTTTTAATTTATAATATAATTAGGGTTAGAAGTCGTAATCACCTTTTCAATTCATCACATAAATTTTACGATATTTAAAGTATTTTTATCAATTTTTAGTAATTTTAGTCTTTTTTTAACAAAAATGTGTAAAATTGTTTTTCACTAAAGTCCTTTATTTATAAGAGTTTCAATAGGAGGTTAAATAAATCGTAATCAATCAGTTGATATTTGTTTTATTTTCATTCATTTTTATCACTTCCAATTTCTTTTAGTATTTTATCATTTTCAAGAAATTTATCAAAATCTGAAA
>CANQLL010000053.1 GCA_947624705.1 uncultured Bacilli bacterium
TTGGTTTTAAACAAAGCTTGCCTTTGTTTGTTACCTGTTATCTTAAATCGGTAACATTTTAACTAATGATTAACATAAAAAATAATATTAAACTATCAAATTAAAATCCAAACCGCTTATTATATATGCCGGGTTAAGTTAACACCTTCGGCAAATTGACAGGGATTTAAGCAATTATAATCTGGGAAAGTACATCTTGCGCCCTGATTATATTTAGCTAACTCCGCCGCTAAATAATGATTTTTTTCTTCTAAAGCTTTTAAATATTTTTCTAAAGTTTTTTTAGTTTGCACCATTACTTCTAACTGCGCATTGGTACATAACCTTTCTTTACATTTTTCAATAAAGTTTTCATAATTTCCTCTTTCATTAATTAAAACAAGTTCGCCTTGAGGAAAATATTGTTTAACTAATTCAATATCGGCATTCCACTCTTCTTCTAGAGCTTGATTACCTTTGATAATAAGAGGTACATAATATTTTTTTTCTTCTAATCTTTGCATTTCGTGTCTAATTGGACGAGATCTATGAGCTTGAGCTAGCATAGCTAAAGAACCTTCATAATTACAACAATAAACATCACCAAAATACTCTTCTCTATTTTCAATATTTTGGCTAAATAACATTAATGATTTATTTTTATCATTTGTTAATAAACGCTCATCTAAACAATTTAACTTTTTAATTTCTTTAATAAATTGTTCCATGTAATAACATAAAGTTAAAGCAAAATTATCATGTAAATCAGCTTCATTAATATATCTTTGCATCCAAGCAACTAGATAATTCAATTGGCGCAGACTTGTTGTATAAATCATTTTTGTAGGCGTAAAAACTGTTACTAAATAACGAGCATTTTCTTGAGCTAATTTATGAATTTTATTTGCTCCTAAATTAGGATAAGTTTTAGTAATTAAACTTTCAAAAATTTTTAACCATTTGTTGTATAATTTTACTTCTCGTTCAGTAATAATAGAACCATCAATACTTTCAACTGGCGTATAGCGTAAAGATTTTTCACTTGTATTATATTCTTGTTGATTATTTAAAACCATGGCTAAAATTTTAGGAATATTTTCAATATTTAAAGTTAAATGCGGATGACCAATTACACTATGATGAGAATTATTTAAAGCCGAATTAATTCTTTTCATAGTTTTACTTTCATCTTCTTCTTTAAGTTTATCTAGACCTTCTTTAGAATAACATTCCCCTGCATATAAACCAGATTTATATAAAACTTCTTGCCTATTTAAAGTTCCATCTGAATTTAAAAACTCCTTTGTATCAATTTTAATATTAATTTTAGTATTTTGCATTTTCTAAACTCCTCTCAAATCTAAAATCATTGATACCTTTTTATTCTTTATTATTTCATATTCAATATAGCATAAATAGTTATTTTTAACAAGATAATTTCTAACTCTCTTAGATTGTAAAAATTAAATTTAAGTGATATAATACTTTCTACTTAAAAGGAGGAATTATTATGTTACCAAATCCTGATATATCACAACGCCAAGCCCGAAATTTTATTACTTATTATGAAATAATAAATAATCAAGAGTTAAAAATTTATTATGCCAATAAAACGGAATCTATTGGTTTAAATAATCAAGAACATATCGATAAATTAAATAATAAAATGGAAAGCCAATTTTTTGAAAATATTAATTATTATGATGAATTATTAAATTATAAATTATATTTACTTATCTTTTCTTTAATAGGTGATGTTTATACTTTTAATAATTTATTAAATGAAAATAATTTTTTAAATAATATAGCCTATCTTATTTCTATGGGGATTAGTATAGGAACTATAAAATCTCTTTATAATTCTTATAAGTATTATTGTGATTGGCAAAAACATCGCTTATATCGAACTAAAAAAGAAGAATTAAATAAAATATTTACTTTAGATTACTCTTCTTTAAAACCAGAAACGAAAGAGAAAATAATTAAAATTAAAGATAAAGAATTTAATATTAATAATATTCATAATTTTTCCCGCCAGGAAATGAATAATATTTTAGAATTAATTGAAAAAGAAAATGGCGAGGCATTGCCATTTTCCCAAATTTTAAAAAGAAAATATTTTTAATCTTCTTTTTTCTATACGGCATTTAAAGGATTAACCATATTAGGGTTTTGAACATTCATTTGATTAACTTGAGGATTGGCATTTACAGCCCCATTTGCTTGGGGAATACGCCATCTTGCTGAAACATCACAAGAATTACTATATGGACTTGGATTAGGCATTTCCATTTTAATTATCATATTAATTTTAAAAGCACTACCGAAACCTACGCAATTACCTGGTTGTAATACTTTTTGTTTATCTAAAACATCAGCTGAAATATTTGGTAACATTTTACTAATATATTCAATATCTAAAGGGTGTGTCATTTTAAAGATTAAGAAGTTTGAACATTGAGCAATAACGGTATCAGAAAGTTCTACCGGTCTTTGCGTAATTATATCTAATAAAACTCCATATTTACGACCTTCTTTAGCAATTCGATCAAAGATATTATAACCAATTAAGAAAGTATCAGTATCTTTTTGAATATAACGATGGGCTTCTTCGACAAATAAGTTAAAAGGAATTGAAGCTCTTTCTTTACGAGATTTCGCAAATTCAAAGCAAAAACGAGCAATAATTTTAACAATTACTTTGGCATAGGTATCATCAACATCTTCTAAGTTAATATTAATAATTTGGGCTTTTTTATTAGGACCTATAGCTACTAAAGAAGAAATATAACCATCCATAGAAATAGGTTGATCATAAGTAAAGAATGAACCCACTTTACTATTAATAGCAGAATTTAAACGAACCTTTAATAACATGGCATCATCATATATTTGTTGATTGTTTTGAAATCCTTCCGAAATTAAAGTAAATTCCATCGCTTTACTAAAATCAATTAAAGTATAAAAGGCTCCTTCAGGTTCAGGTGTTCCCTCTAAACTATCATCTATATGTTTTAAAATATATTCGGTTATTAATACACTTTCGCCAAAATTACCATTAGAATCTATTTCAAAACATTCACTAAATACACGCGTGTAACCTAAACCTTGAATTGTACTATCAAAACTAAATTCTGGTGTACTACAAGCTTCAATAATCGTAAATATTTCATTTTTCTTATGTGCTGTTGTTTGATTAGAAAATAACACCGCGAGTAAAGCTTTAGCAATTAAATGATTTTTATATTTCATAGCACGCTCATCATTTTGAGCAAAAATTTTTGCTAATTTTAAAGTTCTTTCAATAATTGGTATTTGACTATGCGAACTAGCTTGTAAGAATAAAGACCAATCATCTAAATTAAGTAAATGCACAGGAATACGAAGTGGAACATCTTCCGGATCAGTTGGATTAGATGTAATAAATTTATAACTAAAATATGGATTTATTTGATTAATGTTACGAAAAGCCGTTTTATATTCACCATAAGCATCAAAAATAAATAAATTAGCATTATAAGGAACTAAATTTTTATTACGAAATATATTTTGAATTAACCGGGCAACTCCACAAGATTTACCACTACCAGTATTGCCAAAAATTGCGGCATGATTAGCAAACATTTGGTTTATATCAACATAAACTGGTTGACCATTATAAATAGAACTTGTCCCTAGCAAAAAGGATGAAGCCCCATCAGTACCCATTAATTCAGATAATTCTCCCTCATTTATAACTCTAATTGTCGAAGATAATTTTGGTTTACGAATAACACCACTAACATAACGAGTATCTAAAAATTCTCCTAAAAAGCGAATTTTAATAATCGTATCATTTACCTCAGTAACTTCTCCTAATACTTTTTGATTTTGATCTTCAAAAACAACATGAACATTCATTAAATCCCCACTCATGTTAATACCTGCGGCATTTTCAACATGAGCTTCATTATCACTAATATATTTGATTTTGCCAAACATATTCTTCAACTCCTCTTTATCATAAAAAAATTATAGCATAAATTCGAGCATAAAAAAAGAGCAATTTTTATTAATTACCCTTTATTTGATTCATTACTTCTTCAGCAAAGTTTTCTTCTCTTTTTTCCATACCTTCGCCAACTTCGAAACGAGTCATACTTACTAAAGAGCTATTGTTATTTTTTAAATATGTTTCGACATCAACATCACCATCTTTAATAAAAGCTTGTAATGTTAAACAAATTTCTTTAAAAAATTTATTAATTCTACCAGCTACCATTTTTTCGGCTATATCAGCTGGTTTTCCTTCTTCCATAGCTTGATTTTTAAGTACTTCTTTTTCGCGATTTACAACTTCTTCCGGAACATCTTCTTTAAAAACATATTGAGGTTTCATGGCTGCGGCTTGCATTGCTACATCTTTAGCAATTGCTTCATCGCCCCCTTTAATTACAGTTAAAACTGCAATTTTACCTCCCATATGTAAATAACTACCAAAGTTTTCATCTTCACCTTTAGTTACAACGGCAATTCTTCTTAAAGATAATTTTTCGCCAATCTTGGCAGTTTTAGCTACAATTAAATCATTAATTGTGCCTTCTTCAACCGGAATTTCTAAAGCTTCTTCAACGGTTTTCGCTTCACTATTTAAAATAGCTTGACCAATTGTTTCAATCATTTCTACAAATTCGGCATTTTTAGAAACAAAATCAGTCTCCGAATTTACTTCTAATATTACCGCTTTATTTCCATCTATAAAGATATTAGCTAATCCTTCCGCTGCAATACGAGAACTTTTTTTATTAGCTTTAGCAAAACCTTTTTCTCTTAACCAATCAGTTGCTTTAGCCATATCACCATTACATTCACTTAAAGCCGTTTTACAATCCATCATTCCAGCTCCAGTTGATTCACGTAATTCTTTTACTTGACTTGCACTTATCATTTAAACCCTTCTTTCTTATTTATTTAAATTAGCAATTAATTCATCTTTTTTCATAGTTGAATAACCTTTTAAGCCTTGTTCTTTAGCCATGGTTTTAAGTTCAGTTAAAGTTTTACTACTTAAATCTTCTTTTTCTTCCTCTTTTACTTCTTCTTTAATAGTTTCTTCTTTAACTTCAGTTTTTACTTCTTTAGGCATTTCTACTTTTTCTGGCATTTTACCTTCTTTTTTGGCTTTTTTATCTTCTTCCGTTAAATAATCAACCATTTCTAAGCCTTTAGCTTCACAAATAGCATTATTTAAAACTCCTAATACTACTTTTACTGAACGAACGGCATCATCATTTCCCGGAATAACATAATCAACATCATCAGGATCACAATTTGTATCCACAATTCCAAATACCGGAATATTTAATTTTCTTGCTTCTCTAATGGCATTAATTTCTTTTTTAGGATCAACAATTATCATTGCTTGTGGTAATTTATTCATTTCCCGAATACCACATAAAACCCGATTTAATTTTTCATATTCTTTCTTTAATCCGATTACTTCTTTTTTCGGTAGAACATCAAATGTTCCATCTTCTTCCATCTTTTCAATTTCTTCTAAGCGTTTTACTCTTCTTCTTATAGTTCTAAAGTTAGTTAAAGTTCCCCCTAACCATCTTTCGGTAACATAATAAGAATTAGAGCGTAATGCTTCTTCTTTACTAGCTTCACTAGCTTGTTTTTTAGTACCTACAAATAAGAAAGTACCTCCATTTTGAGCTATTTCTTTAATAGCTGCATATGCATTTTCAATGCATGTCATAGTTTTTTGTAAGTCGATAATATAAATATCATCTCTAGTTGTAAAAATATACTCTTTCATTTTGGGATTCCATCTTTTAGTTTGATGACCAAAATGAACTCCTGCTTCTAATAAGTAACTCATAGAAACTACGGCTTCCATAATCAATTCCTCCTTCGTTATTCATCTGCTTAGTTCAACTTTATACTTCACCTCTTCGGCACTCGAAATATAAATCCCTAAACATGTCTATTTGACCAATAAGCCAAATATATTCTATCAAAAAAAATATGCCTTAACAAGTAATTTTAGACATATTTTTAGCTGATATTTTAATTTTTATCAATTTTGCCAATTTTATTAAATGGAAATATAATAAAATTGGTTGTTCCTTTTATTTTACTTTTTTTAATTGGGCCAATCATGCGGCTGTCGCGCGAATTTTCTCGATTATCTCCCATTACAAAATATTCATCTTTTTTTAAAGTGATTTTTTCATAATCACTAGTTCTACCGTCCCCATATTTATCTTCAATTTTTTTACCATTAATATATATATTACTATTTTTTATTTCAATTGTTTCATTTGGTAAACCAATTACTCTTTTTATTAAATCATCTGTATCTTCATCAACAATAACTATTTTAAATCTTTCAATTTTTCCTAATTTATTTAAGATTAATAATTCATTACCATTTAAAGTAGGATGCATTGATTGCCCATCTACTTTTATTGGCGTGGCAATAAAAGTGCGAAATAATATAACAACAATAATAATTATTATATAGGGATATATTTCTTTTAAAATCTTCATTTTCTATCAAATCCTTTTTAAAAAAATTAGAGTTTAACTCTAATTTCTTTCTTTAACTTTAAACTCTTTTTTCATTCCTTTTAGAATATTATTAAGTTTAGCACGTCTAACAACACCTTTTTTAATAACCGTAATTTTGTCAATTGTTGGACTATTAACTGGGAAAATTCTAACTACGCCAACATTCCCACTTTTCTTTCGAACTGTAAATGTTTTTGACACGCCACCACCAGTTATATTTACTACTAAGCCTTGGAATGCTTGGATTCTTTCTTTTTTTCCTTCTTTTACCCAAACATCGACCTTAACGGTATCACCAACTCTAAACTCAGGAACATCAGGTTTAATATGTTTCTTATTAATTTTTTCAATTAAATTATTCATATTACGCGTCCTTTCTATATTATATTAATATTTAATCTTATAATTTATTACAGCGGATTAAATATGCCCTAAAGCAATTAAGATTATATCAATAAAATACCTATTTGTAAAGGACAAAATTGATGAAAATTTGAGCTAAAGAAAACTCTAAATTTCATTAGAGTTTTCCATTTTCGTTCGGAATAATTTATTACTCGCACCATCCGAGAGCGAGATACATTTTCTGATAAATATTTATCAGCCCAATTACACTTTACTATAATCAATGATAGTTGTCAAGAAGTTACTTTTTCTTTTTCTAGCTCCTTTAACATTTCTTCTTTTATTCTATCTATATCAGTAAAAAATAAGTCATTGCCTCCATTTTTTAAAGCTAATAAGGTTTTAAAATTATTTAATATTTCATCTTCTAATAATGTTCCTACTTTTACTGGAACCTTATTTCTAGTATGAGGATGAGAAATAAATTTTTCTATGGTTGGAAAAGCATTTTGAATTAATATAGCACAATCTACACCAGTAATTTTTCTTATCATTATAGATTTACATTTCCCATACTTTTTAATTTTTTTATTAATTATATTTTTATATTTATTAACTTTACTACTTAAAGGTATAAACCATAATAAATCTTTGTCTTTTATTACAAAATATGTAGGTCTTGCTTTACCATGTTCATGATTAAGCATTAAACCCATATCATTTAAATGCTCAAAAAATTCATCTTTAATGTGATATAAATATCCAGTTTGTACTTTCATATTTACCAAAACCCTCCATATTTAAATTTAAAAGAAAACTCTAAAAATTATATTAATTAATAGAGTTTTCTATTTTCGGTCGGGATCATTTATTCGTCGCACCACCCGTAAGCGACTAAAATTAAGCAACTAGGATAATTTATTCGTCGCACCACCTAGAAGCGACTAACATTTTTCTGATAATTGCTTATCAGATTAAATACAATTTACAATAATTTTTACTTGTTGTCAAGAGGTAAATTGTCACTTTTGTTAATCCTTAGTTAAAATGTTACCGAATATTCATTAGTTAAAATGTTACCAAAATATATTAAAATATAACTT
>CANQLL010000054.1 GCA_947624705.1 uncultured Bacilli bacterium
TATCTTTTATTTTAGTATAAGTCAAAAAATATCACGTCCTTTCTATTTAACTAAAATAAATGATAATAATTTATTTAAGCATATAATCATCTCCCTTCATTAAATATATTATCGGTTTATTCTCAATTTCCTTTTTTTATTAATAAGTTTTTTTAAAAAACTTATCGACATTTTTGGCAAATTTAATTGATTCAATAATTTTTGCTATAAATTTTCTAAAAAGTGATATAATAGGTTAACAGGTGAGAAGTATGGATAAGATTATAATTAAAGGAGCAAGAGAAAATAATTTAAAAAATATTGATTTAGAATTACCCAAAAATAAATTAATTGTAATGACCGGCGTAAGTGGTTCCGGAAAGTCATCATTAGCTTTTGATACCATTTATGCTGAAGGTCAAAGAAGATATGTAGAAAGTTTATCAGCCTATGCACGCCAATTTTTAGGAGGTAGTGAAAAACCGGATGTTGATTCAATAGAGGGGTTATCTCCCAGTATTTCTATTGACCAAAAAACAACCAATAAAAACCCGCGTAGTACGGTAGGAACTGTAACCGAAATTTATGATTATTTACGGCTTTTATTTGCCCGAGTTGGAACTCCTTATTGTCCCAATCATCATATACCTATAACTTCCCAAAGCATTGAAGAAATGACTAATAAAGTTTTAGATTTAGAAGAAGGATCTAAAATTGAAATTTTAGCTCCCGTTGTCCATGGGGAAAAAGGAATGCATCAAGATTTATTAGAAAATTTACGAAAACAAGGTTATTCCCGAGTTCGAATTAACGGGGAAGTACGTGATTTATATGAAGATATTAAATTAGAAAAAAATATCAAAGATAATATTGATGTTGTAGTAGACCGGATTATTTTAAAAGAAGAAGAACGTTCTCGCTTATTTGAAGCGATTGAAACTTCCACTAAATTAGCGGGTGGCAAAGTTGTGATAAACATTATTGGTAAAGAAGAATTATTAATGAGTGAAAACTATGCTTGTGATTTATGTAATTTCTCTTTACCCGAATTAGAGCCACGTTTATTTTCATTTAATTCTCCTTATGGCGCTTGTCCAGAATGTAAAGGAATTGGAGTTAAACAAAATATTAATATTGATTTACTTATTCCAGATAAATCAAAATCAATTAATGGTGGAGCTATTTTACCTTTAACTATTGATCAAAATATTTATTATACTTCTTTAAAAACAGCTTGTGATTATTATCATATTGATATGGATAAACCAATTAAAGATTTAACTAAAAAAGAATTAAATATTGTTTTGTATGGATCTAAAGATGTCTTAAAATTTGAATATATTTCTAAAAATGGTAATGTTCGTTATACTAATGATTATTATGAGGGAATTGTTAATAACTTAGAAAGACGTTATATGGAAACTTTAAGTACGTGGATTAGAGAATGGATTGAAGGTTATATGACGGAATCTTTATGTCCAGTCTGTGAAGGTAAACGTTTATCTAAAGATGTTTTATCCGTTTATATTAATAAGAAAAATATTTATGATATGACAGCTTTAAGTATCGATAAATTATATAATTTTATTAGTAATTTAAAATTAACTAAAGAACAATTAAAAATCAGTGAATTAATTGTTAAAGAAATAAAATCGCGTTTAGAATTTTTGATTAATGTTGGTTTATCTTATTTGACTTTAGCTCGTAATACTTCAACTTTATCGGGTGGTGAGGCGCAAAGAATTCGTTTAGCTACGCAAATTGGTAGTCGTTTATCTGGGGTTTTATACGTGTTAGATGAACCAAGTATTGGGTTACATCAAAAAGATAATGAAAAATTAATTAAATCTTTACAAGAAATGCGTGATTTAGGTAATACTTTAATTGTGGTTGAGCATGATACTGATACGATGTTGGCTGCTGATTATTTAGTTGATATTGGCCCCGTAGCTGGTAAAAATGGGGGCTATGTTGTAGCTAAAGGGACTCCGCAAGAAGTCATGAAATGTCAAGATAGTGTTACGGGACGCTATTTAGCTGGAATTGAAAAAATAGAAGTTCCTGCCAAACGCCGCAAAGGTAATGGTAAATTTTTAGAAATTAAAGGAGCTAAAGAAAACAATCTAAAAAATATTGATGTTAAAATTCCTTTAGGTAAATTAGTTTTAATTACAGGAGTAAGTGGTTCTGGAAAATCTAGTTTAATTAATGAAATTCTTTATAAAGCTGTTGCTAATAGTGTTAATAAAGCTCATCATATTCCCGGTAAACATAAAAAAATAAAGGGTTTAGAAAATATTGATAAAGTTGTGCATATTACTCAGGATGCCATTGGTCGGACTCCGCGCAGTAATCCCGCCACTTATGTAGGTGTCTTTGATGATATTCGTGATGTTTTTGCTGCTACTAAAGAAGCCAAAATGCATGGTTATGATAAAAGTCGTTTTTCCTTTAATGTTAAAGGCGGAAGATGTGAAGCTTGTAATGGTGATGGTGTCAAGAAAATTGAAATGCACTTTTTGCCTGATGTTTATGTACCATGTGATGTTTGTAAAGGAGCTAGATACAATCGGGAAACTTTAAGTATTAAATTTAAAGGTAAAAATATAGCTGATGTCTTAAAAATGAAAGTTGAAGAAGCAGTTGAATTTTTTGAAAACATTCCCAAGGTTAAAACCAAATTACAAACCATGATGGATGTTGGTTTATCTTATGTAGAACTAGGTCAAAGTGCTCCAACATTATCTGGTGGCGAAGCGGGCAGAGTTAAACTTGCTAAAGAATTGCAAAAAAAACCAACTGGTAAAAGTTTATTTATTTTAGATGAACCAACGACTGGTTTACATAGTGCTGATATAAAAAAATTATTAACTATTTTAAATCGCATTGTTGATAATGGGGATACAGTGGTTGTTATTGAACATAACTTAGATGTCATTAAAGTTGCTGATTATATTATCGATTTAGGACCAGATGGGGGAGATAATGGGGGAACTATTGTTGCTCTTGGGACCCCAGAAGAAGTGGCAAAAATTAAAGAATCATATACTGGTCAATTTTTAAAAGATATTTTAAAATAAATTAAAAAAGACCAATTTACTATCAAGTAATCGATAGATAAATATTTCTAGGAAACTTTGCTAATTTTGCCGTTGTCATAGCTTGCAAAAATATTTATTTTATTGTATGATGTATTTAGCAAGAAAACTTGCATAAAATAAAAATGAGGAACATTCGTTTCTGCAAGTGAATGTCGCCCTCAAATTAAAGACACGACACTCAATCAGTGCTGAAAGAGTGTCTTATTTTTTTATAGCTAATACCAATAAGGTAGAAAGCAGTAAAATAATGGAAATGAGCTTGAGAATTTTTATAATAAAAATCTTAGTTTTCATTAACATATCAACCCCTTCCTTTTTCAAGAGTGGGGGGACGACACTCACCTCAAATGTTCCTATCGAAATTATATAGCATATAAAATTATAAAACAAGCGAACAAATAAAAAAATTAAAGTAAATAGAATAAAATATGAAAGTCATAAGTAAATTCTTTATGATTTATTATTCTCTTAATTAAAGTTATCGACCAATTTATATTGCTTTATATCAAATATTGGTCGATAACTTGCTTTTTAGTCTTAAAAATTATATAATAATATTGGTGATAAGCATGGAAAAAATCTATAAAAGAGAAGATTATTTACAAAAAATTAGAGGATTTTATAATGATCCAATGATTAAAGTTATTACTGGCATTAGAAGATGTGGTAAATCTTTTTTGCTTAAAAGTATTATTGCTGAACTAAAAGATAATGGAGTTAATCCTAAAGATATTATTTATCTTGAATTAGATAAAAAAGAATATTTAAATATTAAAACTCCTAATCAATTAGAAAAAGCAATTGATAAATTAGTAACAGATAATGATTTTAAATATTTATTTATTGATGAAGTAGAAAATGTTAAAGATTTTGAAACTTTAATTAATGCCTATAGAGAAGAAGGAAATTTTTCTATTTTCTTAACTGGTTCAAATTCTTATCTTTTATCAGGAGAGTTAATTACTAAATTAACGGGTCGATATTTAGAAATTGAAATGTTGCCTCTTAATTTTTATGAATATGTTGATATGAAAAGATTTTTAGGTAAAGACATTAATCCTAATATTTATCTAGAATTTGAAGAATTTATTCGTAATGGGGGATTTCCTGGTTCTTTAAATTACGATAAATATGAAGATAAACTTTTATATACTCAAAATGTTATTAAACAAATTTTTGAAAAAGATATAAAAACTCATAAAAAAATTAAAGATTCAGAATTATTTGCTAACATGCAAAACTTTATTGTGAATAACTTTGGTTCTCGTATTTCAGTAGCTAGTATTTATAATTATTTTGCTAAAGATAAAAAAACCAAAGTTGATCGAAGAACAATAAAAAAATATATTGAGATTTTAGAAAATGCTAAAATTATCTATCCTTGTGATTTATTTGATCTTAAGTCTAAAGAAGTATTAAAAGGTCAAAAAAAATATTATTTAGCTGATTTAAGTATTTATTTTGCTCTTAATACTGATAATAGAATAAATTATGGTCCAGTTTTAGAAAATGTTTTATTTTCTTATTTAAAAAGTAGAGATTATATATTAAGTGTTGGTAAAATAGGAAATTTAGAATGTGATTTTATAGTTCGTAAAAATGTTGATGAATATTTTTATATTCAAGTATCTAAAAATATTGATGATGAACAAACTCGAAAAAGAGAATATAAACCGTTTTATGAAATAAAAGATTTATATCCCCGTTATTTATTTGTTTTAGATTTAATTTTCCAAAAGAATATTGATGGAATTAAAAATGTTAATATTGTTGATTTCATTTATAATAAAGAAGATTTAAAATAAATTTTAAAGCTTATAGAACAAAAGGTTATTACTTGAAAAACCTTTTGTTCTTTAGTATACTTGGGTAAGAAAGATAGAGGTTTTTAAGATGAATCCCATTTTATTTGATTTTGGTTTTATCCAAGTACGTTGGTACTCAGTTATTTTATTAGTAGCCTTTATTGTTGGAATGTTTCTCATTTTTAAAGAAGGAAAGAAATTAGGAATTGAAAAAGATTTTCTTTTTAATTTAATGTTTTGGGTTATAATATTTTCCTTAATAGGGGCTAGATTATATTATGTTTTATTTAATTTTTCCGAATATAGTAATAATTTAATTGAAATTATTAAAATATGGCATGGTGGTCTGGCTATTCATGGGGGAATTATAGCGGGGTTAATTACCATTATTGTATATACTCGAAAATATAATGTTGATGTTTTAAAAGTTATTGATTTATTTGTTCCGGCTTTACTAATTGGTCAAGCCATAGGGCGTTGGGGCAACTTCTTTAATAGTGAAGCTCATGGAGCAGCCACAACTTTAGTAACTTTACAAAAACTGCATTTACCAAATTTTATAATTCAAGGAATGAACATTAATGGCGTTTATTATCATCCTACCTTTTTATATGAATCATTATGGTGTTTTTTAGGTTTTATTATTATTCTATTTTTCCGTCGTTATAAATATATTAAAAATGGTCAACCTACGGCTTTTTACCTTGTTTGGTATGGAATTGGTCGTTTCTTAATTGAAGCAAGTCGCACCGATTCTTTAATGTTCTTAGGCTTTAAAGCTGCCCAGATTATTTCTTTAATCTTTATTATTAGTGGGATAATATTATTTATTGTTAAACAGAAAAAAGGTTATTTTGAAGATTTATATAATGAAAAATTATCCGAAGAAATTAAATTTTAGGTGGTATAGATGAATCCATTAAGTTTAGCTTATTTAGGTGATGCGGTTTATGAACTTTATATTCGCCAATTTTTAACTACCCAAAATATTTATAAAGTTAAAGATTATCAAAAAAGAAGTTTAGAGTTTGTTTCGGCTAAATCCCAAAGACATCATTTAGAAAGATTATTAGAAGCTAATTTTTTAACTGAGGAAGAAATTGCTATTTATAAACAAGGACGTAATGCTCATGGTGGCAAGCGAAAGAATACTGATATTATAACTTATAAAATGGCGACCGGTTTAGAATGTTTAATTGGAGAGCTTTACTTAGCTAAAAATTATGATAGAATTAAAGAAATTATGGAATTTATAGTGAGGGTTTAATGAAGGTATATGGTAAAAATGTTTTTAATGAATTAAAAACAACTAATAAAATAAAAAAAGTTTATTTAAGTAAAAAATTTAAAGATCAAGATATTTTAAATTATATTCATAATCACCAAATAAATTTTGAATATATTGATATATATGATAAAAAACAACAAGGTATTATTATGGAAATTGCTGATTATGAATATGCTAATATTAAAAATTTTTATCAAGAAAAAATAGTTATTATGTTAGATCATTTAGAAGATCCTCATAATTTAGGAGCTATTATTAGAACCTGCGAAGCTGCCGGGATTAAGGCAATTATAATTCCTAAAAATCGCAGTGTTAGTATTAATGATACAGTTTATAAAACCAGTGCAGGGGCTTTAGCTAATGTGAATGTCGCTTTAGTTAATAACTTAAATCAAACTATTAAAGAATTTAAAAACCACGGATTTTTTGTTTATGGAACTTCGATGGAAGGAATTAATTATAAGAAGCAAGATTATGCTGATAAAGTTTTATTAATTATCGGTAATGAGGGAAAAGGAATGTCTCATTTAGTTAAAGAAAATTGTGATGAAATTATCGCTATTCCGATGAAAGGAAAAGTAAATAGTTTAAATGCTTCTGTAGCAGCCGGCATTATTATTTACGATTTAATTAACCGATGAATCCTTATCAAGATTATCCTGATAATGAACTTCTTGCTTTGATTCAAGAAGAATCAGAAGAGGCCAAAGATATTCTTTATGAAAAGTATAAATATATAATTGGAATAATTATTAAAAAATATACCATGGCTGCTAAAAAATATAAAATAGAATATAGTGACCTTTATCAAGAAGCTTTATTAGGTTTTAGTGATGCTCTTTATCGTTTTAATGATACTTCTTCTTTAAAAACATTTATTACTTTATGTGTAGATCGCCGTTTACAAGTAATTATTCGGAAAGCTTCATCTTATAAAAATAAAGTAATCAATGAATCATTATCTTTAGAACATATCTACAATAATCAAGCTTTAAAAGATATTATTAGTGATGATAATAAAAATGATCCTTTAACAAATTTAGCTAGTGAAGAAAATAAAGATAAATTATTAAAAAAAGCAAATTCCGTTTTATCAGCTAGTGAATTAGAAGTATTTTATTTAATGATTGAAGATTATTCAGTCAAAGAAATAGCCGAGATCCTAAAAAAGAATGTTAAACAAATTGATAATGCGATGCAAAGAATTAAGCATAAAATAAAAAAATTATTAAATTAAACCTACTAAATTTTATTTAGTAGGTTTATCAGTTTCTTCTAAATTATCAAGTGCATATTGACAAGCTGATATAACAAATTTTGAAAAAGTAATATTTTTTCCGGTAATAGCTTTTTCAATTTGATTTATAACATCAACTGGAAAACGGACTGTTTTATTCTCAGAACCGCTTGATGATTCAACTAATCTAAATGGCATCTACTTCCCACCTCGCAATTAAATTATATTACACTACTTAAGTATTTAAAACATTGCAATTATCTTGCTAAATGTAGTGCAAGATTGATTATATCCAAAAGAATGTTACTACTCAGCCATAAATAACAGATACAATTATAAATCTGTTATTTTTTCACACAAAAATTAAGCAAATAATGC
>CANQLL010000055.1 GCA_947624705.1 uncultured Bacilli bacterium
TTTTATAACATTATCGGTCCCTGAAATTTTGATGGTAAATTGGAATAACTGTCATACTTCTATTATAATTGCACATTTTAATAGTCCATAAAATAAAAGAACCATTGGCTCTTTTATTTTATATAACGATAGTTATAAGAAGATAATATTTTAGTACTTGGTTTTTTATTTAATAAAGAATCTTCATTTTTTCTTAAATATTCATAGTAATAAACATAACCATCAAAATATCCAACTGAATAAGAATTAGTTAGTATATCATAATCCCAATCACTCATATCTGGAATACATGCAGTTGTTTGTTCATTAACAACTAAATTATAAACATCTTCCATTCCTTTTAGAAAACCCTCATAATAATCCAAAAGTTCCAAAGACTTCTCTAAATAATTTTGTTTAATTTCATTCATAAATTCTATCATTTCTATTTAATTTCCTCCCCACAAGTAATTACTTTAGCATATTATTATTTTTTTGTCTAGAAGCTGTTTTTAAGTTTGTGTTAATAGTAATAGTAGCTAATGTTAAATCTTCTAAAATTTTATTAATTAAATAATCTACTCTCATCATCAAATATCACCCTCTTTATTATATAGATATCTTGAAAATAAATCGACCTTTTAGACAAAAGTAGTAAATCTTCGACAAATACTAAAAAATTAAATTTAAAAGATAGCCAAAAAATTAATAATATAGTATAATTGACTTGGTGATTATTGTGTTAAAAAACAGCTTGGATAAAACATATAATAATAAACAACTCATCTATAAAAATCGAGGAATGGATTTAGAAAATATGATTAATCGTTCTAATCAATATTATTTAGATACAGATAAAGCTGTAATTTATAAAAAACCCACTCCGATTGGAGTTGTTAAAGTAGCATTTAAAGATAATCATAAAATAATTGATCGAGGTTATTTTAAAGAACAATCAACTTTAGATTATAATGGATTATATAAAGGAAAATATTTAGATTTTGAAGCAAAAGTTACTAAAAATAAAACATCTTTTCCTTTAAATAATATTCATGCTCATCAAATAGAACATATGAAAAAAGTAATTAAACATGGAGGAATAAGTTTTTTAATAATAATGATTAATGAAATAATTTATTTATTAAAAGGAGAAGATTTTTTAGAATATTTAAATACTCATGGAAGAAAATCTGTAGCATATGAATATATTAAGGAAAAAGGATATGAATTAAAGATAAAATTAAATCCTGAATTAGATTATTTAAAAATTGTAGATAAAATATATTTTTAGAAGGTGGAAAATGTATGGAAAATAAGAAAAAGAAAATTGATAAGTTAAATGATAAGGTAGAAGATATTAATAAAGCAATTGATAAAAAAATAGCTAAAGTCTCAGATAAGTTAAAAAAAGGCGGAGTTAGTATTAGTAAGAATAATAAATCAAAAAATATGGTAAAAGAAAATGAAACAAAAAAAGCTAAATCTCAGGCTGAAAAAGATACTAGTAATAAAGTAAAAGTGAAAAAAATAGATAATAAAAAAGAGAAAAAAGAATCAAAAAATAATCTTAAAAAAGAAATCAAAAATAAAAGTCAAAAAATAACTAATAAAATTAAAAGTCGTAAACACCCTATTTTGGTTATTTTAACCGGGATTGCAATTGTTATTCTTTCTATTTTCTTATTATTTATGTTATTTATTGTAATAACAGCTCCTAAATTTGATGAAAATGAACTATATAATCGAGAAGCAACAATAATATTTGATGCTAAAGGAGATGAAATTGGAAGAATTGGTAGTGAAAAAAGAGAATTAGTTTCTTACGATGAATTACCACAAGTTTTAATTGATGCTATTGTAGCTACCGAAGATTCCCGTTTCTTTCAACATAGCGGTTTTGATCTTCCTCGTTTTACAAGAGCCGTTGTCGGTCAATTAAGTGGTAACTCCTCAGCTGGTGGAGCTTCGACTTTGACAATGCAAATAGTAAAAAATACTTTTACTTCTAAAGAATCGCATGGTATTAAAGGAATTATTCGAAAATTTACCGATATTTATATGGCAATCTTTAAAGTTGAAAAAAATTATACTAAAGAAGAAATTATGGAATTTTATGTTAATGCTCCATGGCTTGGTAATGGAACTTATGGGGTAGAACAAGCTTGCCGTTTATATTTTGGTAAATCAGTTCAGGATTTAAATTTAGCTGAGGCTTCCCTAATAGCCGGAATGTTCCAAGCTCCTTCTACTCATAATCCATATAATAATCCTGAACAAGCGGCGAAAAGAAGAAAAACTGTTTTAAAATTAATGGTAAGACATGGTTATATTACGCAAGAAGAAGCTGATGCTGCTAATAGCATTAGTATTGAATCAATGTTAAGTGCTAAACCGGTTGAATCTGATAATATTTATCAAGGCTTTATTGATACCGTAATTGAAGATGTTCAAGCTAAAACAGGAAATGATCCTTATAATACGCCAATGTTAATCTACTCTACAATGGAAAAAGATGCTCAAGATGTGATAAATAAACTATATGCTGGGGAATATTACACCTGGAAAAATGATGTTGTTCAAGCCGGAATTGGTGTCACGAGCGTTAAAGACGGTTCAATTGTAGCCGTTGGAGCAGGAAGAAATAGAGTTGGAGAAAGACAATATAATTATGCTACGCAAATGAATCGTCATCCTGGTTCATGTGCAAAACCTTTCTTTGCTTATGGTCCATATCTTGAATATAATAATGGTAATACTGGTTCGATTTTCTTCGATGAACCAATGACTTATTCCGATGGAACACCTCTTAAAAACTCTGATAATTCTTATATGGGTATGCTAACGATGAAAACGGCATTATATCGTTCTCGGAATATCCCCGCTATTCAGGCTTTCCAACAAGTAGATAAAACAAAAGTAGCTAACTTTGTTCATAGCTTGGGAATAGATTATGGTGATACCTTATATGAATCAGCAGCAATTGGTGGTTTTGATGGCATGAGCCCAATGTCAATGTCAGCAGCCTATGCGGCCTTTGGACGCGGAGGATATTATATTGAACCTTACTCATTTAGTAAAATAGTTTATCGGCAAGATGATAGTACATTTGAACCTGAAATTAAGAAAAATAAAGTTATGAGCGAAGAAACCGCTTATATGATGAATAACATGTTAACCTATGCTGGTGCCAATAATGTCGGTGGTAAAATTTATGTTGAAGGTACTGATGTGGCAGCTAAGACTGGTACTTCAACAATTGATGAAGCAGCTCGTAAAGCCAATGGTTTACCTGATTCAGTTTCCCATGATAACTGGGTAGAAATTTACTCACCTGACTACTCTATTTCCCTATGGTATGGTTATAAAGAAATTACTAAAGATTATTATACAACAGCGATAGATGGAGCTAATCAAAGAGTTCGAATTTCGGCAGCATTAGGAAATAATATCTTTAAGAAAAATTCGCGTTTTCAAGTTCCAGATGGTGTGGTCGAAGCGCAAGTCGAACTTGGAACTAACCCAGCTCAAAAGCCAAGCAACTATACTCCATCAAGTTTAATATCTACCGAATACTTTAATAAAAATAGTGCTCCAAATGAAACTTCGCCAAGATTTACAAAATTAAATGATCCAACGCATGGTAATGCTTCTACTTCGGGTAGTGCTATAACCTTAAGTTGGGAAAAGATTGAAACACCAAATGCTTTAAATTCCACTTATTTAGAAGATTATATGAAAAATGCTTATGGAGACCAATATGAAAGATATTTAAAACATATGTTAAGCTATAATCAAAGTGTTTTAGGAAATGTCGGTTATGAAGTATTCTTAAAAGATCCATCTACTGGTAATTTACAAGATTTAGGCTTTACTGATAGTAACACATTTACTTATACTATGAGTGGTCAAGCTAGTTATACTTTTGTTATTAAATCAACTTATAGTAATTTTAAATCAAATATGAGTGATGGAATTAGTATTGATGTCAAAGGTGATCCTGCTTTAGATTTAAGTGGAGGAACAACTTATGGCACAGGTAATAATGGTAATCCAGATATTGAATTAAGCTATAATAATTCTTTATGTGCTAAACCTACAAATGGTGGAACTTGGACAGCAAGTGGTAAAATCGGTGTTACAGTAAATGGAATTAATATGTCTTCTTCAAATGTTACATATAACTATTATAAAGGCAATGCTAAATTAACAACAAATTACATTCCATTAGGAAGTGAAGGTACTTATTACATTGAGGTAGTAGTTAAATATGGCGGAAAGACATATAATACTGATAAAGAAGATTTAGTCTTTAAAGTTGCTAATTCTTGTAGCAATTAAAAAAATATGGTAGTTTAATAACTATCATATTTTTTGTTTTACAACTTTTTTTCTTAAACTATCTAATATTGCCACCATCGCCCAAGTATCTTGTTGACAATAATCAATTAAGGCTTGATATTTTAAATTAAACTCTTCTTTACTCATATATGGATAAGAAGCATATTCAATAATTGCCATTGTTCCATTTCTTACTTCCATATCGTCATAAGTTAAATCAGTAAATACTGGTAAAGTTTTTTTAATTGAAAATGACCCACTTTGATGATAATCATAAAAATTCATAGTTTTAGCTTCTTCTTTAGAATAACCTAATTCTTCATATATGGCACTATTAGTATCAAGTAACCATAATAAATCAAAACCTCGATCATAAAGTTTCATTAAAGGAACTTTATATTGAGGAAAAATATTAGCTAATTCTTTAATTCTCCCCTTTTCAAAAGGAACATTTTGAGCAAATAAAGTACCTTTATCTGGATCCATATATTTAAGCATCGCTTTAATCATTTCCTCTCGACAATCTTCATGATTTTTGGCTAAGAAAACATAATTATCTTTAAATTTATCACAAACTCCTGGTTCTCTTTCGATATGTAAAGAAAATTCAAAAGGAGATTGAATATAAGGTGTTTCCCCTTTAAAACGAGGAATTGGACAAGGAAATGTTTCAAAATCTAAATGATAAATAGGATATTCTATTTGTTTTAACATTACTTCTATTTTCTCTTTATTAATATATTCATTTTTTGAAACTAAACAATCTCTTTGAATATGATGATTATTAGAAGTAATCCATTCCTCAGGAATATCTAACATATTGATAAAACCTTCATTAATTAAATTTAACCCTTTATGTCTTATTCCATTTTTATCTTTAAAACCAAAACCATTTCTTTTATAAGCTAAAGCAGAATTTTTCGTCGGAATAATCTTTCCACAAATAGCATCAAAATATTTGCATTGCGTTTGTTTTTTATATTCGCAAAAATTTCCTAATTTACAAGGAGAAGCATCCATATTGTTAATATATTTTTCTAATAATTTTTTTTGTTCTATAATATATTCTTGATATTTTTCTGTAACTTTTGTTAAATCAATCAAAGTTACAATTTCATTACCATTTTCATCTTTATTAAATACTTGTTTTCCATCTTTATAAGTTCCATCAAAAACATATTCATGGTTTAAAACTCCCAAATAATAATGAATATTTTTGGTTTTATCTAAATTATTACTTTGTTTGTATTCTCCTTCAATAATAAATCTTTGCACGGCTAAATCAAAAACATATTTACCCTCTTTATAACGATCAAATAACTTTTCTTTTTGTTTTTGATATTTTTCAATAGGCATTTCTTCTTCAATGTTATAACCATCTATTTCATCTTTTAGATATAAAATATTATTTTTCTTTAGAAAAATGGAATATTTATCTTGTTTAGGATGATTAGAAGCTAATGATAAAAATTTATTAGTCGTAGTTGCTTTTACTTCAATGATATTTATTTCTTTTTCATTTTCATTATAAACATCAACATAACATAAATATTTTATACCTTTATCTGTAAAATCAAAACATTCTTGAGAAAAGTTATCATTAGAATAAATAGTATTTCCTTTAAAATGTTTCTTAACATATTTACCAACTAAATTTTCCACTTCTTTATAATAAGGCATCATTACTTCTAAATAACGATTTTCTTTATCAATTAAATCATGTTCTTCTTCATTATCAGTTTCATACATTCCCCCAATTAATTCTGCTAATTTCTCATTTTGTTCTTCTTTTTGATAATCTTCATAAGATATATCAGCTAATAATTTTTCTTGATGAATTTCATCTAAAGCAATATATCTTGGACACCTTGTATAATTAATAAAATTTGTTTTTGTTATAGCCATAATTTATTTCTCCTTCAATTTAAAAGACTAGATTACTAGTCTTGATATTTTGCTTTAACTTTATCATTTTTACTATCATATGATAATTTTATTTTATTTTCATTTAAAGTTTTAGATTCATCTTGAGGATTAAAAATATTTCCTTTATCATCTTCGGCTTCTAAATATTTTTCACTAACGAGAAAATTAACAGTAATTTCTTTATTTTCATTTTTTAATTCCTCTTTTATCGTATTACCATAAGCTATAGCTTGATTTTCAATATATTTTATTTCTAAATTATATAATTCACTTTTATCATCACTTAAAGCATAAGAAACTTTAGATATTGTAACAAAAGCAATTACTCCAAAAACTACAATTACTATTAATAAATCAATTACCGTATAACCATTTTTCTTTTTCATTCTATCACTTCTTTACCACTTAATTATACTATATTTTTACCTTCTAGCCAATATAAATTGGTCTATCTTCTTTAATTATATTTTTATTCCGCATTGTATTAATATTTATTAATTCATAGTTTTTAATTTGATAATTATATAATTCTATATCATTTACTAATTCTTTTACTTCTATATCTTTTTTTATCGTATTTTTATAAAATTCAATTGAAAGACTATACAAAGCATTATTATATATAGTTATAAAAACTTTATAAGCTTTATTTTTAATTTTTAAAGGAGCTACAAAGTGATGATAAACGTTATTAGCATTATTATTTTTCATTTCTTTTAAACTTCCAATATATATAGAATTAAAATATAATTCTTCTATTTTTAAAGATACATTTAAATTAAAAATATAATCTTTTATAAAAGGATTAAAATAAGGAGCAGGATAAAGAATTTTACCAATACTTTTACTATTAATAACAATTTTATAACCAGTACTCTTATTAATTAAAGGATATTTTAAATTTTTAATATTTATTTTAACTAAATTTTTTAATTTAGTTAATTCTTGTCGATTTAAAGCAGGATAAAAACTATCTAATATTATATAATTTACTTTAGTATTTTCTAAATATTGATTAAACATTAAATCACTTACTTTCTAAAGTAAATTATATAACTTAAACATTTGTTTGTCTATAATTTTATATCAATAATTATATTTTTTTTAACTAATTTGAATTGGATCGCTATCAATCCCAGAACCGGAATAAGTAATATTATCTGTTTTTAAATTGATAACTGGGACTACGGCCCCGCTATTATTAGCTCCGCCTTCTTCAAAAGCGCCAAAAGATCCGGCATAGAAAACGAAAGGATCGAAATCAGAATGTTGAGGTGTGATGGTCCAATAATTATAACTTCTTCTTAAATAATTTTGGTCTGAAACATATGAGTAAGCATATGA
>CANQLL010000056.1 GCA_947624705.1 uncultured Bacilli bacterium
TTTTTATAACATTATCGGTCCCTGAAATTTTGATGGTAAATTGGAATAACTGTCATACTTCTATTATAATTGCACAAAATTTATTTTATTTTACACTTTACACTTTTGCCGATAAAATTTTTTTAAGAACTACAATTATTTAAATCAAAGAAAACTAGAATTTTAGTCTAGTTTTCTTTGATGATTTTTATGCATTTTTAATTAAATTTCTATTTTCCGCTGGTAATTAAAGCAAAATTTCTTTTATATAAATCCCAAAGATTAGCTTTTTTAATATTTCCTCTAATAGTTAAGTCTTCTTTTTGAATAATTTTATCTTTATCTTTAACAAATAATGTTCCTACTTTATCTCCTTCTTTAACTGGAGCAATAACATTATTAAGTTTAGTTTCAATCGTATATTTTTGAACTTTTTCATTAACTTTTAAAAGTTGAGTTACAGAATTTTTAACATATAAATTAGCCAATTGTTGTTTACCTTTAATAATTTTAACTTGACCTAATTTTTGATTTTTATCTACTATCGTATTTAGTTTATAACCATTAAACCCATAGTTTAATAAAGCAACAGTATCAGTAGTCCGATTTTCCGAAGTATCTTCACCCATTACAACACTAATAAGACGCATTGTATTTTTTTTAGCAGTAGCTGTTAAACAATAACCCGCAGTGGCTGTAAAACCAGTTTTTAAACCATCCACGCCTTCATAGAATTTCACTAATTTATTGGTATTAACCATCCATAATTGCGTGCCGTCACTTTTCGTTAAATATTCTTCATAAATTTTGGTATAATTTAAAATATTTTCGTGTTTAATAAGTTCCCGAGCAATTATAGCCATATCATGAGCACTTGAGTAGTGGCCATCGGCATCTAGGCCATGAGGATTTTGAAATTGCGTGTGTTTTAGTCCTAAATCCTGGGCTTTTTGATTCATCATCTCCACAAATTTTTCTTCACTTCCGGCTAAAGTCTCTGCCATTGCCACCACCGCATCATTGCCTGAGGCAATAGCAATACCTTTAATTAAATCTTCAACTTTCGCTTTGCTATTAGGTTGTAAAAACAATTGACTTCCACCCATTGAAGCTGCATTTTGACTAATGGTTATTTCATCATTTAATGATATTTGCCCATTATCTAAAGCTTCCATAATTAAAAGTAAACTCATGATTTTCGTCATACTAGCAGGAGCTAATTCTTCATTTTCATTTTTATTATATAAAACTTGTCCAGTTGAGGCTTCAATTAAAATTGCACTTTTCGCATTAGGTACTAAATCATCAGCCTTAACCGGGAGAACAAAAAGAAAAGAAAGAGATAATAATAAGATTAATTTTTTCAAAATAATTCACCTCTAGTTAATAATACGCAAATATTAAATGAAAAAGACTTAAATTTCATTTAAGTCTACATTTTCGTCTCTAATCATATCAGCAAATTCTTCTTTAAAACGAGCAATTTCCTTAATTTTAGCATCTTCATAAATATTTTTAGCATTGCAAATAGCTTTATAAATATGTTTTAAAGTAACAACCTTTTGATTATCAAACACGGCATAGGAATAAGCATTTGCTAAAATTGTTAAACAAATATCAGGATAACGGGAAGCAACTTCATAAACTCTTTTATATTCATCCGTCATTTCCACAATAAAACGCATGATTTTTTCTTTGATAAAATCTGTATATTCCATGTGGGCTCCAATTTGTTTTTCAATTTTAGGATAAGTTCCCATTAAAATTTTAACTGTTGTATCTTTATCAGCCTCGGCTACATCAATTTTGATAAAACGTCTCAAGAAAGCGCGATCCCGAATGATATATTGTTCATATTCTTCTGTTGTTGTTGCCCCTATCATTTTAATCGTTCCCCGGTCTAGTCCCGGTTTTAACATATTGGCAAAGTCTAAGTTATTAGTTTTACTTTTATTCGTTAACAAATGGGTTTCATCAATAAATAGAATAGTATTTTTTCTTTCTTTTAACTCTTCAACTAAAAGTTCCAAACGATTTTCGGTTGCCCCATTACTCACACTTTCTCCTAGTAAACTAGTAATATTAATTTTAATTAATTGCCAATTTTTTAAAGCATCAGGAACCATATTTTTTTCAATTCGATAAGCTAATCCTTCCACTATAGCCGTTTTACCTATCCCGGGTTTACCAACTAATAAAGCACTTTTTTCCGGAGTTAATAAAGTTAAAATAGTTTGTTTAATTTCTTCATCGCGGGCAATGGCTGGATCTGTTATATACTCGCGTGCCGTTAAATCTTCGCCATATTTTTCAATCATACTAAATTTAGTTAAATTTGGTAAATCTAAATCTAATTTTTCAATTTCTTCGTTCATTTTTCTTTTCCTCCCTTTAACATATCATATTGTTTATATAAATACTGGACGCCATTTTCTAAACGAAAATAATGGACTATATAACATAAAACAAAAATCAAAAGAATTAAACCAATTATAAAAAAACCAATAAATATAACTCCTAACCCCATAAAAATTAACATAAAAACACAATAAAATAAAGTTACTAATAAATGAATTAATCTTTCATGTTGAAAAAATTGAATTTTTATTAAATGTTCATTTATTACTTCTTTCGTTATTTTTTTACTCTTTATTATTTCATCAATATCAGTAATATAATCATTTAAATATTTTTTCATAATCGTTTCCTCCTTATCATTTTAACATAAAAAATAGCAGAAATTAAATTTCTGTTATTTTTTATAAACTTAATTTTTTTACTTTGTCTAATGTTTGTAAAGTATCTTCTTTTAAAAAAGTATTATCACTAAATAATTGTTTTAATTCATTTTCAGTCATATTAGCTATACATAATAAAGATTTTTCTAGTGGTAAACAAGAATTAGCTAAATTGTTAATAATTTCTGCAAATTTATCAAACCCAAACATTTTAACTAAGATAATCCGAGCCCGATCAAGATCATCTATTTTAAAATTAGCTAAATATTTATCTTTTAAAAATTCATAATATTGGACAAATTCAGCAAAAGTTAAAGTTTGTCTTTCATATGTATCAACCGTTTTTAAAGTAAGAGGATCTATTAATTTTACTAATTTCTTATTATAATATTTATCTTTTAATTCTAAAGGCGCATTTTCAGCTAAGAAAAATTGTTGATGTTGCTGCTTATAAATATCATCAAAAGTGTCAGGTGTATACCAAGGATAAACTTCTCTATAATTTTTATAAATTTTTAAATCACCAGTAACATTATTTCCTTTTAAATTAGTATGTTCTAAATGTAAAAAGAAATCATCATTTACAGCAAATATTGAGCTAATTACATTATGACCTATTTTAACACTACCTCCATAGGGAATAAATATATTTCTTAAATCAATATCTAAACCTCTATTTTCAAGATTTACATTTTGAATATCAGCTTTCCATAAATTTAAATGCGAACAATCAATTGGTTCTACTTTTCTTTTTAAAGCTTCTTTATATTCTTCTAAAGTATATGGAACTTGTAAAATAAAGTTTCTTATAATATCTTCTGTTTCCATTACCAGTACCTCCCTTAAGTAATAGTTATTCTAACAAACAATTTAAACTTTGACAAGATTTATTCAACTAATGAACTGGAACCCTCTTGATAATTAATTTTAATTCCATCCTGAACATTATAAACATAAACATTAAATTTAAGACCTTGACCTTTATCTTCTAAAGATTCGGCTTCCATTTGCACTCCACTAGCTAATAAATTTGTTCCTTCATAAATTGGGGTTACCCGATATAAAACATGATTATTAGTTTTCTTCACATAATCTGCTACTTTGTTTTCAAAATCTAACATAGCTCCCGTATTCATTTGTCTTGTACAGGTAATTAAATTTTTTTCATTAGCATTTTCACCCGTTAATTGATATCCAATTAAATGACAACGATTATATAAATATTTACCATCAACTATATCATATTTAATAGTATGCCAACCACTAGGTTTAATCATGCCAATACTTCCTCTTTTTTCACTTGGCATTAAGTCTTGACCTATATTAGCAAAAGCTACTCTACTTCTGCCTAAATAATCTTGATTACTATATTTTTCAAAAGAAGTATTATATTCATTTAAATTAAAATTTGGTTCATTATTATTAATAATAACATAAGCTTTATTTTGATATTTTGGTATTTCTTCTAAAGAATAAGATTTATTAAATATTGAATCTATTTTTGCTTGTAAATCATAATGAAAATAACCAGCAATTAATTCAATAGTTAAAAAAATAATTAAACCAATTTTTACATATAAAATAACTTTCTTTTTAGTTTTCTTCGACATAATATAAATCACCCTACTACCATTTAATTATAACAAGTATTTTAAAAGTTGGGATAACTAATTATTTAATCTTCAATTTTTATCTATTTATCGTCTAATATTGGTAAAGTACTTTCTAACATTATTTATATATTTTTCTAAATTTCTCTCTATGCTTTAAATAAAATTTTGCTAATTTACATCTATAAATTAGCATGTTACAATTAAATTGAAAGAGGTAGTAAAGCATGAAAAGTATTGATGATTTAAAATTAATTGTTTTAGACAATTGTAAAGAGTTTGGAGAAAAGGTTGATAAACATCTCCAAAAAATTCGCAAAAACAAAAATAGTTATATTGTTCCTGTTGACTTAATTAGATTTAATAATGGAGAGGGAAAAGCTTGTATAAAAAATAGTATTAGAGGAAAAGATGTTTATATCATTAGCGATATTGGAAATTATAGTTGTACCTATAAAATGTTTGATTTTACAAATCATTATAGTCCTGATGACCACTATCAAGATATTAAAAGAATTATTTTATCAACAATGGGACATGCCAAAAGTATCAATATTGTTATGCCCCTAATGTATGAAGCAAGACAACATCGCCGTAAATCACGTGAATCTTTGGATTGTGCTCAAGCTTTACAAGAATTGGAAAGATTAGGAATTAAAGGAATAATAACTTTTGATGTTCATGATCCAAATATTCAAAATGCTATTCCTAATCTACCTTGTGACAATTTTTTTACCACTAATGATACATTAAGAGAATTTTTAGAAAATGAAACAATCAATAAAGATGAGCTTTTAGTAGTATCTCCTGATATGGGTGCCATGGAAAGAGCTAGATATCTTGCCGAAATTTTAAAAGTTGATGTTGGAATGTTTTATAAAAGACGAGATTTATCCAAGATAATTGATGGCAAAAATCCCGTAGTTGCTCATGAATATTTAGGAAAAAATGTCAAAGACAAAGATATTATTATTGTTGATGATATGATAGCAAGCGGAGGATCTTTATTAGAAGTTGTTCGTGAACTTAAACATAAAAAAGCTCGTAAAATTTATTGCTTTGCTACTTATGCTCTTTTTACTGCCGGTTACGAGATATTTGATAATGCTTATAATAAAGGTTTAATTGATAAAATTTATACTTCTAATTTATCATATATACCTGATATTATAAAAGAAAAACCTTGGATTCATATTGTTGATTGTTCTTTGTATTTAGCTAGTATTATTGACACATTGAATAATGATGAATCTATAACAGATTTAATGAAATATACATCAGCCAGATATAATTTTTATGAATCAGAAAAAAAATAATGGAATAGTTTTATTTACCTATTCCATTATCTTTTAACCAATCAATTAGTTTATCATAATCTAAACCACCAATTTTGCCATCAACCATTTTACCATTTTGATATAAGAAGACAGCTGGAGTATAGCCATAGAATGAACCATAAGTATCGGTTTTTTCTTCACCATTTTCAGTCATCGTATACTGCATATCAAGTTTATTTTTAAATTCTTCAAACTCTGAACTACTAGTATCAACAGTTTCAATATCTAAATAAACTGTTTTATAACCAAGTTCTTCTTGAGCTTTTTGAAGTGATGGTAAGAATGAAACACAATGACTACATGTTTTTCTGCCCATATAAACTACTTGAATATCTTCTCGTTTAAAAACATCATTTAACATTGTATTTAAATCAACTGTTTCCATCATGCTAACATCATATTCTGTTGCAGTTTCTTCCGTATCATTTGAAGTTGAATTACTAGAAAAAGTTACATGACCTTTGCATAGAACAACAATAATGTTTAAACAAATTAAAGCAATAATTATATATAAGCAAGTTAATACTTTCTTTTGAAAATCTTTTTCTTTCATATATCCTCCCTCTTTTAAATTATAAAACTATAACAATTAAATTACAAGCAACTCAAGAAGAATTTAAGGCAAACGCATAAAAATAAACTGTCAAAATATGATAAAATAACTATTTAAAAATAAAAAATGTTGTATTCTCATAATAGAAGATATGTGATAAATATGAAAATTTTAATAAATTATTTTGAAATATTAGAAGACCCAAGAGATATAAGAGGAAAAAAACATAATTTAGCAAATATCTTAATATTGACAGTATATGGAATATTATGTGGATATACTGACTTTGAAAACATGGCTGATTTTTTAGAAATTCATGAAGATTATTTTATTAAATTATTATCTTTAGAAAATGATATACGCTCACATGATACTTTTTCTAGAGTTTTCTCTTTAATAGATTCTAAAAAGTTTTTAGAAATATTTATTAATTGGATAAAAGAAATAGTTGCAAATAATGGAGTACATATAAGTATAGATGGTAAAGCAATAAAAAGTGCTAGAGATAAAATAAATGGTGGTAATACTCCATATATTGTTTCAGGATTTTTGACAGATGTAGGTTTATCAATTGCTCTAGTTAAAGTAGATGATAAATTAAATGAAATAACTGCTATTTCTGAATTATTAATTTAATAGATGAATAAAATTCCTCACGAAGAAAGACATACACTATCAACTGAATTAGAAAATATAGGAGCAATATCGTATGTACAAAATTGATACCATGCTATAAATAATAACAATCAAATTTCTTTTAAATAAATTTGTTAGCAACGTGTTAGCTGTGGATAAAAATTCAGCCAATTTCTCGAATGTATGTTCTTAAATTTATCATTTTAAATTTTACCTTTAAATGTAAAACAAACCCAGTAAGTACCTGGATTTGTTTAATATTCAACATGGTGTCCTGTATGCGACTTGAACGCATGACCCTTTGATTAAAAGTCAAATGCTCTACCTGCTGAGCTAACAGGACATAATATATGGCTGCCTCGGCAAGGTTCGAACTTGCGGAATGTCAGAGTCAAAGTCTGATGCCTTACCACTTGGCTACGAGGCAATCACGTGGTGGAGGGACATGGATTTGAACCATGGAACCCGAAGGAACAGATTTACAGTCTGCCGCGTTTGACCACTTCGCTA
>CANQLL010000057.1 GCA_947624705.1 uncultured Bacilli bacterium
TCAGAAATTTGGTACAATGCCGTTATAAAACTTTTTGAATACTCAAAAACTTTCATAACTTGCTAAACATTATATCATATCTTCACTTATTTTATCTTCTATTTTCAAAGAATTCTTTTAATTTTTCTTTATATATTTCTTTTTCATAAGACATATTATTAATTTCTAATATTTTTGTTTTTTGAAATTGTTTTTTATATGACAATTTATCTATTAAATAATAAACTTTTTCAATGTGAGCTTCTTTAATAATTGTTTCACACATCGGGCAAGGTTTTAAGGTTACATACATTTCACAATCATTTAAATTCCAACGTTTTAATTTCTTACTTGCTTTTTGAATACAAATTATTTCGGCATGACCTAAAACATTATGTTTAATATTTTTATTATTGATTGCTTTAGCTATTATTTTATTTTTGTAAACAATAAAGCACCCGATTGGTAGTTCTTCTTTTTTTGACTTATTTAAAACATATTCTAAACATTCTTTCATTGTTTTTTCTTTCATATTCTATACCTCATCATTAATATATCATACATTTGTTTGTATATCAACATTAAAAATAAAAAAGTGCACACAAATAGAGATTGATGTGGCTGCTATCTTCCGATTCTGACCAGTTTACAATATATTTGTTGCACGTATTTAATATTATCAAAAATTTTTTAATAAAACAATAATTTTACAATGTTTCACGTGAAACATTGTAAAGACTTAAAAACTATAATAATTATTAATATAATATTTAAATTAAATGTGTTAAATTTATTTTTAGTTTTTTATTATATTTGTCTTTCTTTTATATATACTTATTTTACATAATACGTAAAATAAGTATATAAGGTTAATAAAATCAGTTTTTTATATACAAATGTATTTTTTATTAATTTATATATAAAATTATTTCAGTGATACAAATTTTACTTTTATTAGCTATGTAACTATCATATGTTTCACGTGAAACATTGAATAATATAAACATATTTTTTTATAAATTAAAAAATTAAATAAATAATCTTCACGTTTATAAATTGTTATATTTTTTAGTGATAAATGTTTATTTAAATAATATAAACTTTATTTTTATTAACTAAATAATTATAGTATGTTTCACGTGAAACATATAAAAAAAGAAAACTATACAATTTTCTTTTTAAATATTATTTGTTAATTTAATGTTTCACGTGAAACATCATCATTCTCTTCAGTTTCTTCTTTAGTTACAAGACTGATAGTTGCTACTTCTTGATTATCTTTTAAATGAATTAATCTAACTCCTTGTGTTACTCGACCTAAAGTAGATATTTGTGTTAATGGCATTCTCATAATAATTCCACTATTCGTAATAATCATTAAATCTTTATCATCTTCAACTAATTTGAATGAAGATATTGAACCATTCTTATCAGTAATATTTAAAGCTTTAACTCCCTTACTTCCTCGCTTAGTTTGACGATATTCGGAAATTTTTGTTTTCTTTCCATAACCTTTTTCGGTAACAATTAATATTTCTTTATCATCAGTAGCAATTTCAACACCAATACATTTGCCACCATTTAAGTTAATACCTTTAACACCACTGGCTGTTCGTCCCATAACTCGAACTTCATCTTCGTTAAATTTAACCATACGACCTAAATTAGATCCCAACAAAATTGAATTGTCACCAGTAGTTTTCTTAACGCCTATTAATTCATCATTATCTTTTAAATTAATACAAATTTTTCCAGTATTTCTAATTCGATCAAATTCTTCAATTTTAGTTTTCTTAACTAAACCATTTTTTGTTACAAATAACAAATATTTAAATTCTTCGTCTTTACCAATTGTTATTAAAGAATTTATCATTTCGTCTTTTTCAATTTGAAGTAAATTAATAATTGGTAATCCTTTTGATTGACGATTAAATTCTGGAATTTCATAACCCTTTAAGCGATATACTTTTCCTTTGTTAGTAAAGAATAAAACATAATCATGTGTTGATAAATTTGTCAAGTGTTCCACAAAATCTTCATCATTAGTTGACATTCCTTTTACACCTACTCCACCACGATTTTGCAAACGGAAAGTATCTGCTGGAGTTCTCTTAATATAACCTTTATTACTTAAAGCAATCATAATATTTTCCTCAGGTATTAAAGATTCATCTTCAATGAATTCGATAGCAGTCATATCAATATCTGTTCTTCTTTCATCAGCATATTTATTCTTTATTTCAATTAATTCATCTTTAATAATACCTAAAATTCTTTCTTCACTGGCTAAAATTGCATTATACTCAGCTATTGCTGCTAACAAATCAGCAAGTTCTTTTTCAATCTTATCTCTTTCTAAACCAGTTAAACGACGCAAACGCATTTCTAAAATCGCATCGGCTTGTACTTCGTCTAAACTAAAGCGAGATATTAATTGTTCTTTTGCTTCAACATCTGTTTTAGAACCTCTAATAATTTTAATAACTTCATCTAAGTTATCTAAAGCAATTTTTAAACCTTCTAAAATATGAACTCTTGCTTCGGCTTTTTCTAAATCAAATTTAGTTCGCCTAATTATAATCTCTTTTTGATAATCAATATATTTAGAAATAATTTCTTTAAGAGATAAAACCTTTGGACTATTTTGATCTAACATTAATAAGTTAATACCATATGATGTTTGCAATTGCGTGTGTTTATATAAATTGTTTAAAACAACATTGGCATTGGCATCTTTTCGTAAATACAAGACTACTCGTACAGGATGTTCTAAGTTAGATTCTTCGTGAATATCGGTAATTCCATCAATTATTTTATCACGAACTAATTGACCAATTCGGGCTTGGAATTCGGCTTTATTAACTTGATAAGGAAGTTCAGTTACAATAATACGTGATTTTCCATTGTTTTCCTCAATTTCCACTTTACCGCGAATTGTAATACTTCCGCGTCCTGTTTCATAAGCTTTTCTTATTCCACTATTCCCTAAAATAACTGCTCCCGTTGGAAAATCAGGTCCTTTAATATATTGCATTAATCCATCTGTATCTATTTCTGGATTATCAATATAAGCAACACATCCATCAATAACTTCCCCTAAATTATGAGGGGGAATATTTGTCGCCATACCAACCGCAATTCCCATTGTTCCATTGACTAAAATATTTGGAAATCTACTTGGTAAAATTTCTGGTTCTTCTTCACTTTCATCAAAGTTTGGAATAAAATTAACGGTATTTTTATTAATATCTCGAACCATTTCCAAAGATAATTTAGAAAGACGCGCTTCGGTGTAACGATAAGCGGCAGCTCCATCACCATCTAAGTTACCAAAGTTACCATGGCCATCGACTAAAACATGTCTAAAACTAAAAGTTTGAGCCATTCTAACCATAGCATCATAAATACTTGAATCTCCATGAGGATGATATTTACCCATAACATCTCCGACAATTCTAGCACTTTTCTTATGAGCTTTGTCGGGAGTATATCCTGATTCATACATTGAATATAAAATCCGCCGATGAACTGGTTTTAACCCATCTCTTAAATCTGGTAATGCTCGAGCAACTATAACACTCATCGAATAGTTCAAAAAACAGGTTTTGACTTCTTTTTCTATATCATTTTCGACAATTCTATCCATAAATTAAACCTCCTAAACATCCAAGTTTTCTACAAATTGACCATTTTCTTCAATGTATTTTTTTCTTGGCAAAACATTTTCACCCATTAAATCAGTAAATACTTGATCAGCTGCAATTGCATCAGCTACGGTAATTCTTTTCAAAACTCGGTTTTCAATATGCATAGTTGTTTCTCTTAAGTCGATTGGATCCATTTCTCCTAAACCTTTAAAACGATTTACAACTACTTTAGCATTAGCTGGCAAACTCGCCCGATATTCAGCTAACTCTTCATCAGTTAAAACATATTTAATATTTTTACCATAAGTTACTTTATATAAAGGAGGTTGAGCGGCATAAACATAACCACCTTCAACAATTGGTCTAAAGAAGCGATAAAATAAAGTTAAAAGTAAAATTCGAATATGCTCTCCATCGACATCGGCATCGGTCATAATAACAATCTTATGATATCTTAACTTGGAAATATCAAACTCCGCCCCAATACCAGTGCCAAAAGCTGTTATTATCGTCCGAATTTCTTCATTATTCAAAGCTTTATCTAAACGAGCTTTTTCGACATTTAATATCTTACCTCTTAATGGTAAAATAGCTTGCGTTTTTGGCATTCTTGCATCTTTAGCGGAACCACCGGCTGAATCTCCTTCGACAATAAAAATTTCTGATTCTGAGGCATCACGACTTGTACAATCTGATAACTTACCAATCGTATTAAACGCATCCATTGGGGACTTACGCCGCGTCAACTCTCTGGCTCTTTTAGCAGCTTGCCGAGCGTGCGAAGCAATTGTTGCTTTTTCCACAATAATCTTAGCTTCTTCAGGATTTTCCATTAAAAATCTTTCAAAACCTTGACTAAATACATCATCAGCAATCTTTCGAACTTCAGCACTACCTAATTTTCCCTTAGTTTGTCCTTCAAATTGTGGGTCTGGATGTTTACAAGAGACAATCATTGTCAAACCTTCTCGAACATCATCACCTATTAAAGTTTCATCATTTTCTTTCAACAACTTAGCTTTCTTGGCATAACTATTGATAATACGCGTTAAAGCTCTTTTAACTCCATCTTCATGAGTTCCCCCATCACCAGTGTTAATATTATTAACAAAAGAAAATATGGATGAATTATAAGAATCATTGTATTGCATCGCAACTTCAATCATGATATCGTCTTCTTTACCCTCAACATAAACAATATCCTCATGAATTGGTGTTTTATTTTTATTAAGCATTCTTACATATTCAATAATTCCACCATTATATAAAAATGCTTTACTTTTCTCTTCTTCTCTTTCATCTATCAACTTAATTTGCAACCCTTTATTCAAAAAAGCAATTTGTTGTAAACGATTAGCTAATGTATCAAAATCAAAGATAGTTGTTTCTTTAAATATAGTCGCATCAGGTTTAAATTTAACAGTTGTTCCAGTCCGGTCCGCTGCACATTTATCAATAACTTTTAAAGGTTCAACGGGTTTACCACCATGTTCAAAACGTTGATAATGTACTTCCCCATCTCGATAAACATAAACTTCTAACCAATCTGATAAAGCATTAACAACACTGGCACCTACACCGTGTAAACCACCACTCACCTTGTAGCCGCCGCCACCAAATTTACCACCAGCATGTAAAACTGTAAAAATAGTTTCAACTGTTGATAAACCAGTTTTCTTATTAATACCCGTTGGCATACCACGTCCATCATCTTTAACCGTAATTGTATTTCCTTTGCCTATTACGACTTCAATATCATCACAGAAACCTGCTAAAGCTTCATCAACTGAATTATCAACAATTTCCCATACTAAATGATGAAGACCAACCGCCGAAGTTGTACCAATATACATACCGGGTCTTTTTCGAACTGCTTCTAATCCTTCTAATACTTGAATATTCTCATCACTATATTCATTTTTCATAAATGTACCTCCCTAACTTCATTATCTTCAATAGTAAAAATCTTTGCTTCTTTTAAATAACTATTTGAACTCTTATCTAACTCTGTTGTTGTAATAAATGTTTGAATATCTTGATTTAAAATTTTCAAAATATTATTAATTTTTTCCATATCTAATTCACTAAATAAGTCATCTAATATTAAAATAGGATAACTTTTTTTCTTATTATAAAAAATAGATATTTCGGCTAACTTAAGAGCTATAATAGCATTTTTTTGTTGTCCTTCTGATCCATATTCTTTCAAATTAAGTCCATCTAAATCAAACTCAATATCATCATGATGAATTCCTAAATGAGTTTTTCCAAACATCAAATCTCTTTCTAAAGAAATTTTATAATTATTCAATAACTTTTCTTTAGTTAAATCTTGATAATCAGATAAATACTTAATTTTTAAATTATTTAAATTAGTTATTTTAAAAAATAAATCAGTTATTTCTTGATTTAATAATTTAATAAAATTTTTTCTTTCATTAAATATTTTTAAACCTAAATCAATTAATTTATTTGTTAAAATATCCAAATAATCTTTAGAAGCATTACCATTAATATTCATGGTTTTTAAATATGAATTTCTTTGTTTAACAATTTTATTATAATCTTGTAAATTTTTTAAATAACCATTGTTTAATTGGGAAATTTCAATATTTAACATTTTTCTTCTAACACTAGGAGTATCTTTAATAATTCTTAAATCATTAGGACTAAACAAAATAACATTTATTTTAGATATATAATCACTTAATTTAAGAGCATAAGTTCCATCAATTTTTACTTTTTTTCCTACATCATTCAAAACTAATTCATAATTATTAACTACTAAATCTTTAATATTAGCTTCAATTTTTAAAGAATTTTTTTCTTTATTAATTAATATACTATCAGTATTAGTTCGAAAAGATTTAGTTAATGCTAAAACATATATGGCTTCAATAAGATTAGTTTTACCCATTCCATTTTTTCCAATTATTAAATTAAGTCGTTTAGCAAAAGTCAAATTTAGTTTTTCATAATTTCGAAAATTAATAAGTTTTAAATCTCTGATTTGCATTTTAGCCCTCTTTTGCGTTTATATATTAAAATAATAGGTATTTATGTACTCCTATACCTATTAATAATTGTACCAAATTTCTGACGAAAAGTCTTTAGTTTTCAAAAACTTGTTTCAAAAACTAACTTTATATTTACAAAAAAAGCACAAGAGTTTAGTATATATGTCGTCAAAACAAAAAAACAACTCAAGTGCTATTTGTATTATATAACATTTATAAAATAAATAAAGCCTTTTTTTGAATTTTGTTTTGAC
>CANQLL010000058.1 GCA_947624705.1 uncultured Bacilli bacterium
CCAAAATTTCTAATTCAACGTTTAAGTTGACAATTATTATTAATTAATTGTTCATATTCATCTAATAAATTATTTAAATAAACAAAGGCATCATTAATAACTTGGGGATTAGTTAAATCAACTCCCGCTTGTTCTAAAGCTTTAAGAGTTGGCATACTTCCGCCAATTTTTAAGAAATTTAAATAATCTTCTTTTTTATTTTCATCAATATTTTTATTAATAACTAAAGCTGCAATTTTACCAGTAGCATATTGAAAATTATAATAACGATAATTTCCATAAAATAAATGTAGTCGTGTTTCCCATAAATACTTTAATTCTTCATCAATAGTTAAACCTTGGTAATATTGAGTATATAATTCTATAAAAGTTTGATTTATAAAATCAGAACTAAGACTTTCGCCTCTTTCAATTTTAGTACATAAAGTTTTTTGAAATTCTAAAAATAAAGTTTGGAAAAATATCGCTATTATAGATTTATCTATTATTTGTTCTAAATATTTTATTTTTTCTTCTTTATTAGCTTTTTCATAAAAATATCTTTCCATCCTATCTTCATTAACAGTTGACGCTACTTCTGATAAAAATACGGAAAAATGAAAGTTTTGATAAGGTTCATTTTCTTTAATAAATAAACCATTTACAGCATGTCCTAACTCATGAGCTAGAGTAATTACTTGTTTAGAATTTTCTTTATAATTCATTAAAATCATTGGTTTAATATAATTGCGAAAGTGATAACCCCCACTAAATTTATGTTCTTGACTAAAAGCATCAATACAACCAGAAGCTAAAGCTTTATCTAAAACCCGATTATAATCGGCACCCATTATTTTTAAAGCTTCTTTTACTAAAGTTATCGCCTCTTCAAAAGAATATTTTTCGTAAAGAGAATTATCTAAAGTTAAATCATAATAATGTAATTCGTCTAAATCTAATTTTGCTTTTTTAAGTTCTAAATATCTAGTTAAAATATTAAGATTTTCATGAACACTTTTTATTAAATTATCAATAATTTTTAAATCTAAATCATCTTCTTTAATAACTTGTTCTAAGATTGAATTATAACCTTTTTCTAAAGCAATATCAGTACAAATTTGATATCTTAAATTAAATAAACCACTTATACTTTTATTAATGTTTTTATAATTTTGCATGTATTTTAAAAATACTTCTTTACGAATGTTGCAATCTTGGCTTTTTATATATTTAGTAAAAATACTATTAGTTACTTTAGTCATTTTACCTTCAATTTCCATTTCTTCATAAGGTATTTCCACTTTAGTTAAAGTATTATATAAATTATTAATTTGATTTATTAAAAAAGTTTCTTTAGTAACTAAAGATGAATTAACATTATGTTCTTTTAACCGTAAAACATCATAAAAATGCATATAGTAAGCTTGGCAATCAGGATGTTTTTGCATATAAACATCTAAAGGTTCATTAATTTTAATTATTTCTTCATTAATAATATTTTTAAAATAATCTAATTTTTCCTTTTTATTATAAACTTGATTTTTATAATTTAAATATTTTTCATTAGCAAAATCTAAATCAGAATTTAGTTCAGCATAAGTATTTAACTTTTCTGCTTCTAAAGCCAGTTTATAATATTCAGTTAATTTTTGATTTAAAGAAAAATTAACAAAATTTTCTTTAAGTTTATCTATATTTTGCGTAAAAATATTTAAAGAAGTTAAAAAATCTTCATCACTTTTATAAAATTCTTTAAAATCCCATTTATAATTATTTTTTTCCATTGCAAACCACCTGAATTTATTATAACAAACCTTTATTAAAAAATCATTAAGCAAAAAATTGACACCGCAATGTCAATTTTTATTGTTTTAATTTTCTAACTAAATTTTCTTTATTTTGTTGTTCCAATTTTTCGTTTACTATATCATATATAACTTTCTTAAAATAAATTGGGCAATTTCCTATTCTTATAAAGGCTTTTTTAAAAATTAAATCTTCTTCATTTGCTAAATATGCTATGTCTTCATCTATACTATAACTTTGCAAAATACCATCGCCAATAAATTCATATTCATTAAATCTATTAAATTTAAGTTTTAAAAAATCAGTATGCTCTAAGCCAATAGATATATGCCAAGGCGTAATATCAGCTGCCAATTTGGAATTAATCAAACGTTTCGAATATTCATCTTCAAAGAAAAAACTAAAATATTTGGATAGTCTATCATACATATAAGATAAATCTGTTCTAAGTTCATCGTTAGTATTTAATAATCCCATAGAGTATTCATTGACATTAACTAAAGAATTATCTTTATCTTTGGAAAGATATAACATCTTATTGCCAATTCTTACAGGTAACCTATATTTATATTCTTGATGAGCTATAGTTAATAGACAAACCGTGTTAAAATCACTAATTTTTACATCTCCATATTTTTCTCTAAGTATTTCATTAAAACTATTTAATAAATAATTAACTTCTTCGTTAGTACTCAACATAATCTGTTTAAGATCATATAAATTGATAAAATCTTCAACCTCACGCATTTTATGAGTATATTTAAAATTACTATCATATAATCTTAGATAATGATCATTATGAATATCTTTTTGATTTAAAAGATAATTTTTTTCTTTTTTAAATCTATATCTAAGCCAACCTTTAAATGATAGTGACCTATCTGCCTCAAAATCTAGTGTTTTAATTGATTTTGAATAATAAATATTTTGAATAGGAATATTACGATTTTCAGTCATAATTATTTGCACACAATTATTAATTTCTGTTTCTTCTACTTCGGGAATACTAGTTATTACATTTTTACTATTTTGGAGATTATATAAATTATAAATTTTTACTTTCATTACTTAATCATTTCCTTTTTTAGTTTGATATTCTTCTAACACTTTTACAATTCCCCGATAAGGTAAAGTGGCACAATGCTTACGATTTTTTTGTTTAAAAATATCATCAAAAACTAAAGCTTCGCCTAAATTTTGCGAATTATATTCTTTTTCTTCCACCATATTTTCAAATTGTTTAATAAAATCAATTGCTTCCTCAGTTGTTTTTCCAATTAATTCTTTAATCATAATTGAAGTTGAAGCGGTGGAAATAGCACAAGCTTCACCATTAAATTTAATATCTTCTATTTTATTATTTTTAATTAATATTTGCAAATCAATATTATCAATACATGATTCATTATTACTATTAACTTTTAAATAAGTTTCATCCTTAATCGTTTCTTTATGATAGGGATGAAGATAATTTTCCATAATAATTTCTCTTTTTATTTCATTATCCATTTAAAACATCTCCGCAATTATTTTTTCTTTATCTTGAAGTAAAGATACAAATTTATCTATTTCTTCTTTAGTATTATAAAAATATAAACTAATTCGACAGGTATTTTTAACCCCTGTTTCGTTTTTAGCTAATTTAGCACAATGTGAACCAGCTCGTACACATATATTATAACGATTTAAATAATAAGCAACATCTTGCGAAAAAATATTATCAACATTAAAGGTAACAATCCCACTTGAACTATGAAAATTAATAATATCAATATAACTTATTTTTTCTAATTTAGCTATTAAATAGTCTCTTAATTCTTTTTCATATTGATTAATTTTCGTCATGCCAATACTATCTAAATATTTAATAGCTGCTCCTAAACCAATAACTCCGGCAATATTTGGTGTTCCAGCTTCTAAACGGGTTGGTAATGATTTTAATAAAACATTATATTCATCTTCAAAAGACTCATTCATTCCTCCTCCTAAATTAATTGGTTCAAAGGCTTCTAATAATTCCTTTTTACCATATAAAACACCAGTTCCTGTTGGACCACACATTTTATGAGCCGAAAAAGTTAAAAAATCAACATCTAAATCTTGAACATCAACAGGCATGTGAGGAACACTTTGCGAACCATCAACTACGACAAAAATATTATTTTGATGAGCAAATTGACAAATTTCTTTAATAGGTCGAACATCCCCTATTACATTAGTTACTTGGGCTAAGGCAATAATTTTTGTTTTATTAGTAACTACTGATTTTAAATTATCTAAAGTTACAAAATAATCTTTATCTAAAGGAATATAACGAATAACAGCTCCTTTATTTTTAGCTAATCTAAACCAAGGTAAAACATTAGAAGCATGTTCAGTTTTAGTTAGAACTATTTCATCCCCAGCCTCAATAATATTTTCAAAAAAACCAGTTGCGACTAAATTTAAAGATTCCGTCGCTCCACTTGTAAAAATTATTTCTTCTTTTAAAGGAGCATTAATAAAGTTTTTAACAAGCTCACGCGTGTTTTCATATTCTAAATCAACTTTATAAGATATATCATAATCCCCTCGATGAGCATTAGCACTATAAGAAGAATAATATTCATCCATCGCCTCAAGAACAACTTTTGGTTTAAAACTAGTCGCTCCATTATCTAAATAAATTAAATCTTGTTGTAGCATAGGAAAATCTTCTCGATGCATTTTTTCACCTTCCTTCTTTTAAATTATTTAAAAAATCATTATCATATAAACTTAAAATAAAACCTTTAGTCATTAAATCTTTAGCTTTTTGTAAAGTTAAACCTTTAGACTTTAAGTAAAAAAGTTCATCTTCATTTAAACTAGATATAGTAACATAATGATTAGCTTTAACTTCACTTGAACTAACTAACATATTGGGTAATACTTTATTTAATTTTTCATTTAAATTTAATATTTTTATATCTTCAGTCATTTCATTATCAAAAGTATGAGCTAAAACTTCACCATCTACTTTAATATCAAAATTACCCTCTTGTTGAGAAATTCCTCTAACTTTTAAAATATTTTGAATATTATTACCATTCATAGTAGTTTTTATATTTAAAAGACATTTCTTTGTTGCGATAAAACCTAAATTACCGATAAAGGAACTTTTATTCCCTAAATTAATAATGATATTAGTATTAAAATCAGCCTTGTTATTATAAACATTTAATTTTAAACTACTATGAGAATCTAAATTAAAATAGAGATTTTGAATATTATTAAATGATTCCAAAATATTTAAAACTACTTCATTTTTAATATTTATTGTTACATCTTTACTTTTAAATTCAGCATTAATTATTTTTTTATCAAATGATATATTATCATTTTCTATTAATATTTTATTCATAAATTGTTTTTCCTTTTATTTTAAATGTCTCGTAGCCTTCTTCATCAATAACTTTTGCTAAAGATATATCACCTGATTTAATAATATGACCATCACTTAAAATATTAATTGTATGTGGTTTTAAATATTTAAATACTTTTGTATTATGGGTAATAATTAAAATCGTAGGATTATATTTTTGATAATATTCTTTTAAAGATTTTAAAACAATTTTAAAGGAATCAACATCTAAACCAGAATCAACTTCATCTAAAATAATGAAATTAGGTTTTAACATCCATAAATGCAGTAATTCATTTTTTTTACGTTCGCCCCCACTCATATCTTCATTAATATTACGATGAATAAAAGCAGTAGGAATATCTAATTTTTCACAAATGCTTTTTAATTCTTTATGAAATTTTAATATATCAACAGCTTCATTAGTTTTGGAAGATAAAGCTAATCTTAACATTTCGCTATTAGTTACCCCAGGAATAGTAATAGGAGTTTGATTTAATAAAAATATACCCATTTTGGCTCTATCTTCAGTTTTTACTTTATTAATTAAAGTATCATTATAATAAATATTACCTTTTTTAATTTGGTAATTAGGGTCATTTAATAAAACTTTACAAATGGTACTTTTCCCTACACCATTAGGACCCATTAAAGCACATATTTCCCCTTTATTTATAGTTAAATTAAAATTATCTAAGATTGTTTTTTTATTTGCTACTACGGTTAAATTTTCAATCTTTAACATAGTTTCTTCACCCACCTTATATTTTATCACAAAAAAAGAAAAAAAATTGAATTTTTCTTAATCTTATTTAATTATTTTGTTAAAGTTCGTTCTTTATTTTCTGAAAAACATTCTGGAAACATATCGGGTTTTATTTTAATTACTCCGTCGTTAATTAAATTATCAATTGTATCAGCTAAAACTAATTTATCAACTTCACTTATATTTACAATATAACTATCAATTTCAACATTTTCTACTTTATCTGCAAACATTAAACTATAAAAGGCAACATTATAAATTCTATGATTTGGATTACTATCTTTTAAACCTTGGGTCAAAACTTGAATAGCTCCTGTTTGTAATGCTCTAGTTAAAAAATCAATTTTTTGGCGATATGAATTATTAAGAGAATCAAGGTCCCAATATTTGTTATTAACTGAAGCAACTTTGTTAGCTATCTTTCTTACTTCGGAATCTTCATCATTTAAAAGCTTGTTATAACAAGTGGCGCAACATAATTGTCGAATCCAAGCTTGAGGGCTTTCTGATAATTTAGATAATATAGGAGCATAAACATCTCTATGTTCATAAGCCACTAATATTGCTTCTTTTAAAAGAAAAGCAACTCCCAAACTCATAAAGCCTTGATCGTTAACCGATAATTCATGAGCAAAGGATACAATAAGGTTTAAAACAGGCAAATTTGTTTTCTTTGCACACTTTCCACAACCTTTAATAGCTGCGTAGATATAATTGTGACGATGATTTTCAAACCAAAATTCTAAATTTAAATTACTAAAATCACCATTTTCTAATTTATCAAGGTCTCTATTAGTTTCTATGTATTCTTTTAAATAAGCTAAATCTTCTTTATCCATTTCTTTCACCTCCTTGGTAAAATAGGTAGTGTGCATAGTTTTAATGCAAACTACCTGTTTTTTCTTTTATTTATCAGTATTTTTTCTATATTTTTTTAA
>CANQLL010000059.1 GCA_947624705.1 uncultured Bacilli bacterium
ACTGGGCCAATGGGTCCTCCTGGTCCTATCGGTCCCCAAGGTCCCACTGGACCGCAAGGGGAAATGGGTCCAATGGGTGAGGCTGAAACGATAACTTTTGGCGATGTGGAAGTAGCATCTGCAGATGATGAGGCAAAAGTTGTTGATGTTAAAAATGGTTTAGATCATATTATTAGTTTTGTTTTACCAAAAGGCCAAGATGGCAAGCCTGGTCCCCAAGGCGAAAAAGGGGAAAAAGGAGAACCCGGTCCGCAAGGAAAAGACGGAACAAGTGTTACTATTTTAGGTTCATTTGCTACTGAGGATGATTTAAAAAGAAATCATCCCGATGGTCAACCTGGTCAATCTTATCTAGTGGGTGATGATTTATATGTTTGGTCAGTTGATGATAATAATTGGAAAAATGTAGGCAAAATAAGAGGACCTCAAGGAAAAGATGGCCCAGAAGGACCGGCTGGTCCCCAAGGCCTACCAGGTCCCGAAGGACCAATGGGTCCGCCGGGACCTGAACAAATCAATGCCGCTTGTTTTATATTGTATAATAATAATTATTACACGCGTGGCTATCCAATTGCATCTAATGCTAGATTACCAATTGATCGAATAGAAAATGATAACGGAGGTTTATTTTCTTTAGACCAAGATAATACTATTCATTTTAATAAGGATGGCGTTTATAAAATAAGTTTTATTGTTAATGCTAGAGTAACATTTGAAAATGAAAGTAGTTTTAATCCATTTCAAGATCTTGTCGCTATTGGATTTAAGAAATTAAATGAAACTATTATTTATGCTGGTGCTTGTGTATACATTCCTGATCAAGCTCCCCGTTCTTTAGTAGGACAAGGTTTAATGGTAATTAAAGATCATACGCAAGAAGCTTGTGAACTTATTAATCTTACTAAAAGAGAAATACTTCTTGATTCCCCTAAAATTGAAACTACACTTTCTCATTCTTATGTAACTAGTCCATTACTTACTATTATTATTGAATATTTAGGCTAAAAAACTTCAGTCGAAGTTTTTTTTATCATGCTTTTATTTTCTCCTTATAATTAAAAATTATAGCTTGTAATATTTTTGAATTATGATATCTTTATTATAAGATAGGAGAGAGTTTTTAAATGAAAAAAATAAGTAAAGTAATTATATTAATATTAATTTTAGGATTAAGTTGTTTATTAGTTTATCGTTTATTTATTAACAAAGAACCAAAAGTAACAGAAAATCTTGAAAAAGAAAATATAAAAGATACTGGTCCCAATAATTTTAATGAAGAAATTAGTTTTTTAAAGATAGATGAAAATCAAAATCAAATGATTAATGATGCTGATGTTAATTTTGCCTTAGAATTTTTAAAATTAAATAATAAAAAAGAAAATGTTATTTATAGTCCTTTATCTATTAAATATGCCTTAAATATGTTAAATGAAGGAGCAGATGGTAAAACAAAAGAAGAAATTGAAAATGTAATTACTAACACTACTTTAAATAAATATAATAATCAAAAAAATATTTTATCTTTAGCAAATTCCTTATATATAAAAAATACTTATATTTCTAATATTAATGATGAATATAAAAACATTTTAAAAGATAAATATCAAGCTGAAATAAAATATGATAGTTTTATCAATGCTAATAACATTAATAATTGGATTAGTAAAAAAACTTTTAATTTAATACCTGAAATGCTTAAAGATGAACAGGTGGCCAATCCTAATAGTATATTATTTTTAATTAATGCTTTAGCTATTGATATGGATTGGACTACCATATTTCATGATTATATTGATAGTGAGTTTTATATTAATGAGAATAGCGTAATGGAAACTAAAATGATGTATGAAACTTTTGATTCAGATGATGTTCATTATTATTTAAGTGAAAATGAAACCGTTTTATTTAAAGACTTACAAGAGTATAACAATACGCAATTAGAATTTATTGCTATTATGCCAACTAACAATTTAAGTGATTATATTAAAAATTTTACAGTAGATAATTTAACACATATAACCAATAACCAAATAGGAGCATCGGTGCCAACTCTTGGTGTAGTAGTTAATATTCCCGAATTTAAATATGATTATAAATTACCTCTAAAAGAAAATTTGGAATCGCTGGGAATAAATGATGTTTTTACTCCCTCCGCTAATTTATCTAAAATAGATTCTTCTAATTCTTTATATGTGAATGAAGCATTGCATAATGCCACAATTGATTTTAAAGAAAATGGAATAAAAGCTGCCGCTGCTACGATATTTGGTATGGATTATGGTGCTACTCCAAGTGAGGAGGAACCTGTTATATTAATTTTTGATAAACCTTTTATGTATTTGATAAGAGATAAAAAAACGAAAGACATTTGGTTTGTAGGAACTATGTATAAACCAAAAGCTATAGAAGAAAGTAATTAAAAATAAATTTTATTAGATACATCTTAAATTAAAAGTTATTATACTTTCTTTTTTTCTTGAAGATGTGATAAACTATTTTTAGAAGTTGGGGGAATTATGAATAATAATATTAACTTAAATTTATATAAAACTTTTTATGAAGTAGCTAAATATAAAAGTATTTCTAAAGCAGCTAGTAAAAATTATATTTCTCAATCCGCTGTTAGTAAAGCAATTAAAAAATTAGAATCAGAATTAAATACCGAATTAATATATCGTAGTGTTAAAGGTATTGAACTTACTGATAAAGGGAAAGAATTACTTTTTTATCTTAAAAAAGCTTATAATAATTTAGAAATTGCCCGCCGAGTAATGTTAGAAAGTAATACATTAAAACGAGGAAAACTAGCAATTGGCGTTCCTTCCCAAATCGGTTCCTTTTTCTTATTTGATAAAATCACGAAATTTCATCATCAGTACCCGCAAATTGAAATAACAATTATAAGTAAATCCACTTCGCAATTATTATCTTTACTGGAAAGTCATGAAATTGATTTTATCATAGATACTACGCCAATTAAAACTAAATTAAATGATATAAAAGTTATTCCTCTTAAAAAAGTTCATAATTGTTTTGTTAAAGCAAGCTCATTTCCCACTAGTTCGATTAAAACTTTAAAAGATTTAGAGAAATATCCTTTAATTTTACCAATTAAAGGCACTAATAATCGGGATGAATTAGACATTTTATTTGATAAAAATAACATTCAAGTAAAAAACATTATCAACATTCATACTAGTGAAATGATTATTAGTGCAATTAAAAAAAGATTGGGAATAGGCTATGTCATTTATGATTTAGTTCAAGATGAGATAGCTAATAAATCTTTAGAAATGATTAATTTAAAAGAAAAATTACCAATGATTGAAATAAATTTAGTTTATATTAAAAATTATTTAACAACTGCTCCAATTTATTTTATTGAAAATTATTTAGATTATAAACTATGAAAAAAAGTTATATCTTCTATGAAAAAGAGATAATTTTTTTTATTTAAATCTAATGTTACACTTAAGATGGTGAAGTTAAAATGAAGTTAATTGAAAATGTAAATTTAGCCAAATCATTTTATTTATTAGGAGATAGTTTAAATTATTGTTATGATTGTAAATATTGCCGTTTAAATGGCGAAAAACAAGAAGAAAAACATTTTCATTGTTTACCCACGGAAATTAATCCTAATTTTACGAATGTTCCTATTGCTATTAATTTATTTTATGGTGATTCTTTATTACAGGTTGATAATACGATTAATTTACTAAGAAAACTAGAAAAAGCTCAACATAAAGGACCAGTAGTAATTATAACTAAAGGTGATTTTAGCCAATTTCCTGATGTAAATTTTAATTTAGATTTACATATTGCTTTTTCTTGTTTTGGGATTGATTCCAATTTGGATGGCAGTAATATTAAAAGATTAATTAATAATTTAAACCAAATTGAAACAAGAAAAAATAATTATAAATATTCCCTTGAATTTAGACCAATTATTTATAATGTTAATGATAGTTATGAAGTCTTTGATTTTGTCTTAGAACTGGCTAAAAAATATCATTTAGCCGTAGGTTATAGTGGTTTACAAGGTAAACCAGAAAGTGTGGCTATTTGGGAAAAAGAAGGTTTAAATTTACAACCATATCCCGGTTATAAATTTGGTCATAAAAAAATAATTGCAGCGGAGGTAGTTAGGTTATTTGAAACAATGGCTCAAGCTAAAGGAGTTAAAATATTTCGAAAAACTTCTTGTTTAATTTCTTATACTCATGCTTTAGAAAGAGATTATAACGCCCATTATTATCGACCAAGTGAAGTAGGGTGTAGTAATTGCCCAATGTATGAGAAATGTCTAAGTTATAAAAATAATTTAGCTTTAAATAAAAATTTAGATAATATTATTCCTTTTGCCTATGAAATAGTGAATAAAGAAGAACATGAATGTATTTTAAAAAGGAAAGGAATTTGTGAATTTCCAAGTATTGATTGTAGCTATATTAGAGGAAGAATTTTAAAAATTAAAGATCAACTAACCACTTCAGATGTTAGACTTATTAAATGGTTAACTGGTTATACAGTTGATGCAAACTTTTATGAAGATCCTCATCTTAGTGAGAAGTGGTTAGTAAAGAAAAGGAGTTTAAAATGATTATTGGAGTAGATATTGATGGCGTTATTTTAGATTTTGAACGTCTGATGCGTACTTATGCGGAATTTTATGATTTATTATTTTTAGAAAAAAAGGGAATAGTTAATCCGCAAGCATTTGCTTATTTAGATAAATATGATTGGACTGAAAAAGAAAGAAAAAAATTTGTTGATATGTTTTTAATTAATAATACGTATCAAACTAATTTATTACCATGTGTTAAAGAAGCTTTGACCTTACTAAAAACATTAAATTTAAAAATTATTATTATTAGTCAAAGAGGTTTAATCAAAAAAGAAACACAATTAGTAGTTCATGATTTATTAAAAGCCCAACAAATACCTTATGATGACATTTATTTTGCTATTAAAGATAAATTAAAATTATGTCAAGAATTAAATATTAATTATATGATTGAAGATAACCCTCATATTTGTGAAGCTTTAAGTAACAATAAAATTATGACTTATTATCTTAAAGATTGTAATATTAAATTATCAGAAAATAATTATTTAAAAGAAGTAAATAATTGGGGTGAAATATGTCGTGATATAATTGCACATATTCCTCAGTTTAAAAGTAATAAATCTTATCAAAAATTATTTAAAAAATAAGAACATAATTAAAAAATGCACAAAATGTGAATTTTAAGCCTTTAAAATGTGCAAATTTTGTGATAATTGAAAAGGAAAACTTATTTAGTTAATTCATAAAAAGCTTCTAAGTATTCTTTTTCAACTTCTTGCATATCTCTTAAATCTGTATCAATTTCTAACTTTCGATGGGGTTTACTACTGGCCCAATTATCAATATTATTCATTAAAATTTCGGCTTCGTTATATAATACTTCATCATCAGAATATTTAATTATTTTATGAATTTTTTCATCGTTAAATGGTAAATTAAATTTTTCATAAATCGCTTTTTCAATTTTTTCCTCCGCTTGTTTATATTCTGGAATTGATATTTTAAAAGGTCTTGGTAAATCACTAATATATATTTCCGTTGCATCATGTAATAAACCCATTAATTGAATTTTTTTATCATAGCCTAAGTTTTTTAAGTCATGATAAACATTTAAACAATGTTGAGCAACACTATAAAAATGCTTACATTGCCCAGCATAACGACATATTAAAGATAACCCATGAGCTATGTCCTCAATTCTTACTTCCTCACTTCTAGGATCCATTGAATAAAATTTTCCTGTATATGTTTCTTGCCATTCTCCATATCTTTTCATTAATAACACCTCTTTTAATTTTTAATTATATTATTTTTCCTTTCTTTTTCTAATTCTTTAAGACTCTTTTTAGGAGTAGGTAAATCTTCCGGCATAGTCCCGCCGTTTTTTCTAATAACTTCTCGAATATTATTCCCTACAGTATAATGGGCTTTATTAGCTGCGCTTTCCGTTTTAATATTTTCCCTTTTTAATTTTGACTCAGTCTGAGTAATGCGAAATAAATTCGCAGCTAATTCCTCACTACCCATATTATCTAAAATATCTTCTCTGTATCTTAATCCTTTTCGCTTGGCTATATCATCAGCAGTTTCCCCATTATATAAACCCTTATAACCATAATTATGAAATCTATCAAAGTTTTTAACTCCGGCTTTTCTTGCCGTTTGATTTAACGAGTAATTTCCTTTTTTGGTTAAATTTCTTTGATAAAATCTTTTTTCATCTTCCGAAAGATTACTATATTCTAATTCAGAAATTTCTTGCTTGCGAGTTTGGACAGCAAAATATGTTTGAGCAAGAGCAATTACTTGTTTTCTACTATCTCCGTTCTGAGCAATTAGATAACATGCATATCTTGATAATCTATAATCATTGACAATTTTAGAAGCACCTTTAGGCATTTTTATCGTTTTGTCGGCGCCGACAAAATGATAAATTATTTCCATATTGCTATTAATACAAGCTTCTTTTGCCTTTTGGATAACACCTTCAAACTTTCGCCATTCCTTATAATCAAGAATGTTTTGTAGTTCTCGAGCAAACCAATATTCAACCCCATATTCATCAATATGTTTAATCTCTTCAAATTTTTTAGTTGTTTTTTCTAATTCATTCATCAACCAATTCCTCCTTTATTTTTTATTGTGACGCCCAATAATAAATTAACATACATATGTTTGTGTGTCAATAATTTTTTTCAAATTTTTTAATATTTGATATAAT
>CANQLL010000060.1 GCA_947624705.1 uncultured Bacilli bacterium
ACGTCTTTTAGGCGTGTTTTTTTATTTTAATTCATTTTCTAATATAGTAATTAGTTTTTTTATTGCATTAATAGTATCTTCAAATGATACTTCTTTTGTATATTCTAATTTTTCTTGATAAGCGGTATACACATTTTTTAACTTATTACTTTCTTCAAGCATAATTACTATTTTATTAAAATTGTTAATATTAAATACGGTATTTCTTTGTTTAAAAGTTTTTTTTATGGCTTGTAATAAATTTTTATTATTAATTTTATTTTCGTGTTTATTCATTAACATATATAAATCATAAAAGTCTTTTGCTCTAGTTGATGTAACATTTCTACTTATAATACTATTAAATTTTTCAGCTATAATTGTTTCAATAGTGTATGCCATAATATTTATAGTTTTATTTTCAAATATTGAATTATATTTGTATTTTATTTCGCGTGGTGTAATTACATCTCCAGTTGTTATTTCAATAAAAAAATTGCTTTTTATTTTATCAAATGTGCCTTTTATATTTATTCTATAACCACCATATTCATCTTCTATTCTTATATCTTTTATACTTTCAATTTCAAATTTTACATTATCATTTAAATCAATTGTTATTATTTCTTCAATAATCTTATTTATAGTTATTATATCTAATGGTAAACTTTTTAAAGTTGCATCCATATCTTTAGTAGTTCTTAAATCTTCACCAATAATTGATGATAGTAAAACTCCACCTTTTAGTATTATATTATTTTTATATTTGCTTTTTTCTAATCTCATCAATATATGTTCAAAGAAAAACATTTGATGCAAATGATGAGCTAGATTATTATTACCTTTAGATTTCTTTTTAATAAAACTATTTAATTTATCTGAATTCATTTACAATAAAACCTCCATTAATTCTATAACTTCATTTTCAATATTTAATTTTTTAGCATATTGAACTAGTTTAAAAATATCTTTATTTTTATTTGTAGCAAATTCTTTTAATGCTTTTGCGTAAATTTCTTTATCCATGTTATTTTTGTCTTTAATAATATCGCAAATAGTTCTTTCTAAATCATAACATTTAACTATTAGACCATTAATAGTTTTAATATTAGTTAAACCAAGTTCAAAAATATTATCTTTTACATATTTTAAAGAAGCATTTTCAATTTTTAATAAACTTCCACTATAATTATAGGGTACTGTTATATCATAAACTAAAGGAATCCTATCTGATATATCATGTAAATATAAAGCCGTTGCATGCGAAAAACACATATGTTTACTACTTTTAGATAATATATAAAAATTATCTATTGGATATTCAGGTAATTTGTAAATTCCAGCTCCAACTCTTTCTATTGTGTTTTTGTTTACTAAATTAGTTAAATATGCTCTTTTAATATTTAATTGTTCAACTTCTTTAGTCGTAATATATCCATTATGTTCTTGTGCATAATTTAAAATCTTGTTATAATTATCCATTTTGCATCATTTCCTTTTTCTAGGAACATTATATTAATTTTCCTAGAAAAAGTCAATTATCAATATTTATTAAAAATAGTAATTTTTTTGTTATTTTACAAATTATTTTAAAAATATATTAATTTAAAAAGTAACAAGAAATTTTTTATATTACAAAAAAGAATTATAACTTTAACATCTTTGATTTTCAAAGAATATAATTTTATTTTTCATAATACTATACCTCCTATTATATATATTATCTTTTTTTCTCTAATTCCCTTTATTTTTTAAAATAAATTTTTAAAAGTATTTAAATTATATTTACGATAAACATAAATTCTTTTTAAAGTATAAGTATTTAAATTAGCTGGATCTTCTTTCCCATTAATTGTACTTAAGGCATATTTATAATATTTTTTCGTACTATCTATAACCCTCTCATCATAACTTCCCGTTGGATAAGCAATAACATCAATTGGTTTATTCGTTAATTTTTGTAAAAATTCTTGACTATTTTTAACTTCTTCTTCAATTCTATTATTACTTAATTTAGCTAAAGCTTGATGAGTAACTGTGTGTGAACCTACTTCAATTAATGAAGAATTAGCCATTTCTTTTAAATCATCTTCACTCATATAAGTTTGACCGTCTAACCAACCACTAATTATATAAATATTTGCTTTTAAATTATATTTTTTTAAAATAGGAAAAGCATTAGTATAAACATCTTTATAACCGTCATCAAATGTTAAAATAATTGGTTTTGCGTATTTATCTGCTTCTTTAATTTCACTAACAAAAAGCGTAGTATAACCATTTTCAGCTAAATATTCCATTTGACTGGCAAATTCATCTATTTTAACAAATAAACTTTCTAAACCCCATGGTTCATCTAAAACCCCATGATAACACAAAATAGGAATTTTAGTATTTTCTTGTTTCTTAATATTTAAATCTAAATTATATTTATTTTTAAATTCATTAAGTTTATTATAAACTTCTTCATTTTTAGTAAAATAAATATTATTTTCAAAAGTATATAATTCTTTATTTTCCTTAAAATAAGTTATTTCTTCTTTTAAAGTAGTTAAATTATTTAAATATTCTTCTCTTTTTATTTTTTCTTCTTCTATATTTTGAATAAACTTATTTTGATTATAAATATTTTCAAGTGTTTTTTTATCAGTTTTTTTATCAATAGTTTTTAAAACATTAACAAAAGTTAAATTATCTAAAGAATTATGATAATTATTTTGTTCTTCTTCAATTTTATTGATTAAAGAAGAATTATCATTTAAATCAGTTATAGTATTATTAACAAAGTTTTCAAAATTAATATTATTATTTTTATCGGCTTCTTCTATGATAGTATTAAAGATTAAAGTTGTTTTATCTTTAGCTTTTTTATTAATTTTATTTTCTGTATAAAAATTATATTTTGTTTTAGTATTTTCTACTATTTTTTCATGTTCTTTTATTTTTTGTTCTTTTAAATAGAAAGTAATACATATAAAAGAAGATATAACTACAATTGTAATAATACTAAATAATAAAACTTTTTTCTTCATAGATATCCCTCATATTAATTGTAGCACAAGAAATTGAGAATTTACACGAAAAAGATTATAATATATTTGGAGGAACACTATGGATAAAATTGAATTATTACAAAAAATGCTGGATGAAGTAGATAATTTAGTCTTTTTTAGTGGCGCAGGGGTCTCAACCGCCAGTGGAATTAAAGATTTTCGAAGTAAAAATGGTCTATATAATATGAAAACTAAATATAAAGCGGAGGATATGTTAAGTCGAGATATGTTTTTTAATCATCCCCAAGATTTTTATGATTATTATCAAAATAATTTAAATTGTTTAAAGGCTCAACCTAATATAACTCATAAATTTTTAAAAAAGTTAGAAGAAAAGGGGAAAGATGTCACAATTGTTACCCAAAATATTGATGGCTTACATACTAAAGCCGGAAGTAAAAAAGTTTATGAAATTCATGGAACTGTTTATGAAAATCATTGTCTTAGATGTCATAAATTTTATACAGCTGATTATGTTTTTAACTTTAAAGGAATACCCACTTGTGAATGTGGAGGTATAATTAAACCGGATGTAGTTTTATATGGCGAGGTTTTGCCTGATTCATTTTTAACAGCTCAAGAAGCTATTAAAAATGCCCAAATGATGATTGTTGCTGGTACTTCTTTAACTGTTGAACCAGCTAGTAGTTTAGTGCGTTTATTTAAAGGAAAATATTTAGTTATTATTAATAATGAAGCAACATTTTATGATAATTATGCCAATTTAGTTATTCATGAACAAATTCAAAATGTATTTGCTAAATTAAAATAATATTTTAGTTTAAATATGCTAAAATTATATAAGAAAGGAGTTTTTCTATGCGTCTTAGACCTTGGGTAAAAGTAACTTTATTTTTTATTATCATGATTTTATTAATTAAATATATACCTGGGGTATATGATTATTTAAAAGATTTAACAATAGTTAAAGATGTTACTAATAAAGTTATAGAAATAACAAGTGATAATCATAAAGAAGAATTAGAAAAAGAATATCAAGCTTGTTTAAGTGAACCTTTTAATGAAAATGAATTAACTGAAGAATTAAATAATACAATTAATAGTTTAGATAAATATATTTTAAATAATTATCGAATGAGTGTTAAATATGAAGATTTAAAAACCGGATTTACTTATTATTATAAACCCGATGAATCTTTTTATGCTGCTAGTACAATTAAACTTTTAGATGGTTTATATTTATATCAAAAAGCTTCTTTAAATGAAATTAATTTAGATGAAACTATTACATATAATGCCTCTAATCAAATGGGAGCTAGTAAGGGGATGAAAAATCATCGGGTAGGAGAAGAAATACCTATTCGTACTTTAGTTAAATATGCCATTATCTATAGTGATAATACCGCACATGATATGTTAATAAAATATATTGGTTTTAATAATTTGAAAAATTTTGGTAATTCATTAGGAGCAACAACTACTTTAGTAGGTGGAGATAACTTTGGTAATATTAGTGCAACTGATGCCATTATATATTTAAAAAATACTTATCAATTTATCGAAGAAAATGATGCTTTAGGATTAGAATTAAAATCATATTTATTAGAAGCTGAGGAAAATGCTTTAAAATATGATGGTTTAAATTTACCAGTTGCTCATAAATATGGAGAATATGAAAGCTATTTTCATGATATTGGTATCGTTTATGATGAAAATCCTTATGTTATTGCTATTTTAACTACTCATGGCAATGATAATTATTTTTCCGTCGTTAATGATATTTCTAAAAAAATAAAAGATTTACATGACCAATTTAAACAATATCGCCAAGCTAAATGTCAAAGTATCAAAAACAGGTAAATTACTTATCAAATATTTGATGTAATTTACCTGTTAATAATAAATTATTATATTTTTTTTCATTAATAATAAAATCTAATTCGCCAATATATTCTACAACTTCAGGATTAAAACCTAATTTAAAATCATTTAATCCTTTATAAGGATTATCTTTACTAAAATCACCGGTTAAGCCATTTAAACCTAAATAATTATAATTACTTTGATAATATTTAATTAAATTATAATGCAGAAAATAATTAGCATTTAAATGGCGAGCTTGCATATTATAACCACTAAACATAATACTTACATTCTCTTTATTTTTAATAACCATCGCTCCGGCTACATATTCAAATAAGATATTATTATTTATTTTACTTAAAGAAGCCATAATTTCATTTTTATAACTAATTAATAATTTATCAGATAATAATTTTTTATTTAAATTTCTTTTGGTATTATTTCTTTTTAATTCTTCATTTAAAAGATAATTTTTCTCTTGTTCTTCTTCATAATAATTTTTAGCAGTTTCCATATATTTTTCATAATCAACTTTAACTAAAAATAAATCAATATTATTATCAGGATTAAAAGCTTTATATAAATTATTATAATATTTATAACTAGTATTTTTCTTTCTTTTCATAAATTCATAAATGGTTTTTAAATCATTTTCATTACCTTTAACTAACTCTAAGCCTTTTTTTAAAGAATTATTTATTTTATTCCGCGTAGTTTTTTTAATATTCTTTAAATCAAATTTTTTTAAATCAATATAACAATCAAATCTTGGTAAAGTAGATTCAAAATATAAATTATCTTTTAATTTTTTATAACCTAATTCTTGAAAGATATTGATATAATTAATATCTTCTATATAAGTAGGTTTTAAAGTATCAGGATTATATTTTTTCATAATAATTAAAGGATTAATCTTTAAAAAGATAATTCTTTTTTTAGTTAAATATTGTTTTAAACTATGACTAAAGTTTTTAAGTAAATTTATATTTTCAAAATCCATCATATACCCGCAAGGACAGTAAGCATATTTAGTGTTAAAAGATATAGTTTTATATAAAATTAAAGTAGCAGCTATTAAAGCATTATTTTCAAAATAACCAAGATATTCATATTCAAAATTTTCTTCACTTTTAAAAATAGCATAATTAGAAGTTTGATATAAATTAGCTAATTCTTGGTTATTTATAAAATCTTTAAATTCAAACATTGTTATTTCTTTTAACATAGTTTAACCCTCTTTCATAAATTACGTTATCTTATCATAATTTTTAATGAAAATCAATTGCTAAAATAAAGAAAAAAATATATAATTATGTCGAGGTGAAGAAGTTTTGAAAAAGAAATTAAACAAAATGATTTTAGGTTCTTGGTTTACATCAATTTTATTTTTACTATTTGGTATATTTTTATTTGTTAAACCTAAATTAGCTAATTCTTTAATAGGTTATTTAGTTGGAGCAATTATTTTAATATCGGGGCTTATGTCTTTATATAATTATTTTATTGCTAAAAAAGATATTAAATATATTAATTTTGAATTAATATATGGGATTGTAACTTTAATTGCTGGGATAGCTATTATTTTTAATCCTTTATCTATTTCATCCATTGTAACTATTGGTTTAGGTATTTGGTTTTTATTTAATGGTATCATGAAAGTTAATACTTCTTTATTCTTAAAAAAGAATAAAGAAGAAACGTGGGGGATTATATTATTTATTGGTTTATTAACTTTACTATGTGGTGCTTTATTAATTATTAATCCTTTTAAAGGCACAATGGTTGTGACGCAAGTAGTAGGAATATTTGTCATAGTTTATGCTATTTTAGATAGTATGCATTGGTTACTTGTTAAGAAAAGATCAAAAGAAATTATTGAATTTATTAAATAAATG
>CANQLL010000061.1 GCA_947624705.1 uncultured Bacilli bacterium
ATTTATATAAAAGTTACGGTTGGTGGAGCCTGTCCCCTTTCAACTCCAGTAGTTACGTTAGTGTCTTTTCTGGCAACCACGGCGATCTTATCAACGGCAATGTCGATAGTATTACTTATGGTGTTCGGCCAGTTATCAATCTGACCACTGATACACTGACCACCACTGGAGACGGAAGTGCAGATACTCCGTATGAGGTGGAGTGAAACGGAACCTCATAAAGTGAGACCTAAACTGAGCTGGGTTGTTTGGAGTAATGCTTTCGTCAAAATCCAAACCGTCCGAAAATTAGTTTTTAACAACTATAACTTAGTTGTTTTTTCTCTTTAAATTTTGACAAAATAATTAATTATTTTATTTTAAACTAATATAGTGATAACTATGAAAGTAAAAATATATGATGAAAGTCATGAAAAAGATTTAGAAAATAGTGTAAATATGTTTCTAAGTACTTTAAATGGTGATATAATTGACATTAAGTATCAAGTTTCGATTTCGATATTTGGGGAAGAACAAGTATATTGTTTCTCTGCTATGATTATTTATGATGAAAAGTAAGTGAATTTATGAAAAAAAATTCTTTTTTAGAAGGTAGTTTAATAGCTACAATATCAATTATAATTGTTAAAATAATTGGAATGCTTTACGTCATTCCTTTTTATGCTACAGTAGGGGTTCAAGGGGCTAGTTTATATGCTTATGCCTATACAATTTATAATATCTTTTTAGATATAGCTTCTGCTGGTTTACCTATAGCTATTAGTAAATTAATTAATGAATATAATACTTTAGGAAAAAAAGAAGCTAAAGTTCGAACTTTTAAAATTGGTACAAAATTAGTTGGAATTATATCAATTATTTCTTTTTTAATTGTATTTGTTTTTGCTAAATATATAGCTATAGCTATTTTAGGAGATTTAACAGGTGGTAATACAATTCAAGATGTTACTTTAGTAATTAGATGTATATCTTTTGCTATTTTAGTTATACCTTATTTAGCTGTATCAAAAGGTTATTTACAAGGTCATCATTATATTAAACCACCATCTGTTTCTCAAGTATTAGAACAAATTATTCGAGTTGCTGTTTTATTAGGAGGTTCCTTTCTTGCTCTTAAAATTTTTCACTTATCTACTTCAATAGGAGTAGGAATTGCTTTATTTGGCGCTTTAGCTGGCGGGATAGTAGCTTGTCTTTACATTCATCAAAAAATAACCCAAAATAAAAAAGAATTAGATTTAGATAATAATTTACCAAAAGATGATGTAACTAATAAAGAAATTATTAAAAAAATATTTAGTTATGCTATTCCTTTTATCATTATCGATACAGCTGTTAGTATCTATCATTTTATTGATATGGTTTTAATAATTCGTACCTTACATTACTTAGGTTATGCGGCAATTGATGTGGAAATGATAACAAGTTCTATTATTACTTATGCCCCCAAAATCAATATGATTATTACTTCTATTGCAACTGGTATGTCGGTTAGTTTAATTCCGACCATAGTTTCTTCCTATGTTAAAAAAGATTTAAATGATGTAAATGATAAATTAAATAAAGCTTTACAAATTATTCTTGTAATATCAATTCCTATGGCTGTAGGTATATCTTTACTATCAGCTCCTATTTGGTCATTATTTTACAAAGTAAGTACTTTTGGCTTTACAATTTTAATGTTAAGTATCTTTACAGCTATTTTAACTAATGCTTTTGTTGTTACTAGTTCTGTTTTACAAGGACTTAATAAATTTAAAACTGTTTATTTAAGTACTATCTCTGGTTTTGCTACTAATGCTTTGTTAGATATTCCTTTAATGCTTTTATTTAATGCCATGCATCTTCCTCCTTATTATGGAGCCATAGTTGCTACAATGCTTGGTTATATGTTAACAATTTTTATTACTTTACATACTTTACATAAACAAGAAAAATTAGAATATAAACAAACTTTTAAACTATTATTAAAATCTTTTATTCCTTTAATAGCTATGATTATGGTTGTAATTGGTTTAAAAGTTCTTATTCCTTTAAATTTAGCAAGTAAGTTAAGTTGTATAGTTTATGTAGCAATCATAGCTATTATTGGCGCCATAGTTTATTTAGTTATTGCTTATAAAATAAATTTATTACAAGAAGTATTTGGTCAAGAATTTTTAAATAAAATTATAAAAAAACTTACTCTAGGTAGAGTAAAGCTTAGTTAAATCATATACATATTTGAATTAATATTAATATCATCACTTGGTTGATTAAAAGCACTATTTTCTAATTTAGTGATTCGACTATCAAGTTTTTGAATTTGTCTTTCTAAACGAGATATTTTATTATCATAATCATTGCTGGTCATATTACCTGGATAAGTATTCATTGGAATATCGGGTCCTGCATAAAATGAACTTGAGTTTTGAGCCGCTTGGTATGGCATCATGTTTGGCATTGGCATTTGCATCATATTAGGTGTAAATGAAGAAGACATTTGACTGCTTTCAAAAAAAGCATTACGGTCTTTTTTCATAAGGTATTCCTCCCTCTATCTGTAAATAGTATATGAAAAAATTAAAATAAGTTTCAAAAGGAAGTGAAAAAATGCGAATTAGAAATTTAAAAAATACGAAAGAAATATTAAATGAATGTGATTTTTTAATTAAAAATCCCCAAAAATATCAAGGTAAATATCAAAATTTATTTAATAATAAAAATCCCATTCATTTAGAAATTGGGATGGGTAAAGGCCATTTTATAAAACAAATGGCTATTAATCATCCGGAAATAAATTTTATTGGAATCGAAATGATGAGTAGTATACTGGCTCGGGCGATTAAGAATATTAAACCTTTAAATTTACCTAATTTAAAGCTTATAAATATTAATGCTAAGAATTTAGATAGTATATTTAAGAAGGAAATAGCTACAATTTATTTAAATTTTTCGGATCCTTGGCCGAAAAGTAGACATGCTAAAAGAAGATTAACTTCCCTTGATTTTTTAAAAGTTTATGATAAAATTTTTAAAAATGAAAAAATTATTATTCAAAAAACAGATAATGAATTATTATTTGAAAGTAGTATTATTTCTCTTACTAATTATGGTTATAAAATAGAAGATATTTCTTTAGATTTACATCAAACTGAAAAAGAAAATTATTTAACTGAATATGAAGATAAATTTAGTAAATTAGGAGTTAAAATTAAATATTTAAAAGCTAAAAAAGATTAATTTTCTGATAACTTTCTGCATAAAATAAAGCAAACGGGTTGATTTTTATGATAATTAACTATATAATAAGTATGCATTTGCAAAAAGTGCACAAGGCAGTGCACCCTTAGCGCAATTGGATAGAGCGTTAGACTACGGATCTAAAGGTTAGGGGTTCGACTCCCTTAGGGTGCACCATTTCTCGAGAAGTAGCACAGCTTGGTAGTGCATTTGGTTTGGGACCAAAGGGTCGCAGGTTCGAATCCTGTCTTCTCGACCATTTAAGAAAATAAACTATCTCTTACGATAGTTTTTTTAATTTATATGTATAAAAGAAAAAAATTTTTATATAATAGTAATGTCATATAAATAATTATATGACTATTAAAATCCTATCATTTTTGAAAATGATGGGATTTTTTTGATTTTTTTCTTAAATTTATATATACTATTAAAGTGAGGAAAAATGAAGATATTTACAACTATTAATAACTATATTGATATTATTTTAAATAGCTTAGGTATTTATGGGCCTATTTTAGGTTGTGTTTTAATTTGCTTTGAATCAATCTTACCTTTTTTACCTTTATCGGCTTTTATTACATTAAACTTTTTAGCTTTTGGTAATATCGTTGGTTTCATTATATCTTGGGTATTTACTATCATTGGTTGTATGCTATCATTTACTTTATTTCGAAAAAAATTTAAAAATTGGTTTGATAAAAAAAGAAAACAAAAACAGAAATTAGATAAAATTATGAAAACATTAGAAAAAATCAATTTTCCTCAATTAGTTATTATCATTGCTATTCCTTTTACTCCCGCTTTTTTAGTCAATATCGCCGCCGGACTTACAAAAATGAGTTATAAAAGGTATCTTTTTGCTTTAATTATTGGTAAAATATTCTTAGTATACTTTTGGGGATACATTGGTGTATCTTTAATTGAAAGTTTTCACAATCCTATTATATTTTTAAGAGTAGGTTTCTTACTATTAATAGCTTATATTATAAGTCGGATTGTAAATCAAAAATTTAAATTAGATTAGAGGTTAGTAGTATGCAGTATATCATTATTTCATTATTAGCATTAATAATTATTTTAATTATTGTTTTAATTATAAAATCTAGTGGTTCTTCTTCCATGATTGCTAAACTTGGTAAATTTGAAACAGATATTACTAAAGAAATAGGGGATTTTAAATTAGATTTTGCTACTTATTTACATAAAGATTTTGAAAAATTAAATGAAAAAATTGAACATAAATTATTAACGATAAATGAAAAAGTTAATGAAAGAATAGATCAAAACTTTGAAAAAACTAATAAAACTTTTAATAGTATTTTAGAAAGAATTTCTAAAATAGATGAAGCTCAAAAGAAAATTGATGGTTTATCAACTGAAATTATCAGTCTTCAAAGTGTTTTAACTGATAAAAAAACCAGAGGAATTTTTGGGGAAGTTAATCTTAATTATATTTTAAATAATGTTTTTGGTAAAAATGATAAAATTTATCAAATTCAATATAAATTAACTAATGGTTTTATAGCTGATGCGGTGGTTTTTGCTCCCGAACCTTTAGGAACAATAGCCATTGACTCTAAATTTCCTTTAGAAAATTATGAAAAAATGACTGATAAATCTTTAAGTAAAGAAGAAAGGACATTAGCTGAGAAAATGTTTAAAAGTGATGTTAAAAAACATATTGATGCTATTAGTTCTAAATACATTTTACCTCCCGAAACTACGGGAGAAGCTATTATGTTTTTACCAGCTGAAGCTATTTTTGCCGAAATAAATGCTTATCATCCTGATTTATTAAATTATGCTTATAATAAAAAAGTTTGGTTAACTTCACCTACAACTTTAATGAGTACTATGACCATTATTCAAATGGTTTTAAAGAATATGGAACGAGACAAGTATGCTAAAGTTATTCATAATGAACTTAATATTTTAGGTAAAGAATTTGCTAAATATAAATTACGTTGGGATAAATTAACCAGAAGTATTGATACGGTTACTAAAGATATTAAAGATATAAATATTACCACGGAAAAAATTACGAAAAGATTTGATTCTATTAACAATGTTAATTTAGAAGAGAAATTATTAGAAGATAATAGCGAAGAAGAATAAAGAGGTGGAGTATGAAAAAAAGAAGTTTTAAGGGGATGATTATTAATTTATTTTTATTCCCAGTTTTAACTGTTTTAGTTATTATTGGGTTTAATTCAAATTATTTAATTAAAAATTTAATTCATTATATATTATTTGTATTTGATAGTTTAGTTTTTGTCTCTTTAATTGTATGTTTAATAATTTTTTTAAAAACTAGAAAAAAAGAACCTAAAAAACTTAAACTTTGGTTAAAAATTGTTTTAAGTTTGTTTTTAAGTATTTATATAATTGGTTGTACAGGTTTTGTTTTATTGCTTTATGGACCAAATGATCGTTTTCGTACTTGGTTAATTACCACAGCTATGCAAACTATGAACCATCAATATTTTTGTAAATGGTTTTATAATGATAAAACTATTCAATATGTTTTAGATAATAATAAAGTTATTGAAAGTGGGGAAAGTACCGATACTTCAATGGTAACGAAAAAAAGAGCAACTAAGTTTAAAGATAAATATGATAAAGAAATATTAGATGTAGATATTGATTTACCTTATAAAATTATTGAATTAGAAGTAAATGGTTGTAAAGGTTACTTAGCGGCAATTTATGATCCTTCTAAAGTAAAATTAGCTGTTACTTCTAAATTAGGAACAAGTGGTCAATATGTAACCAAAATGGCTCAGGATCATGATGCTTATTTAGCTATAAATGCGGGAGGATTTTATGATCCAAATTATAGTAGTTCCGGAGGAATGCCAACAAGTATTACAATTTCTGATGGTAAAATAGTAACTAATAATACTTATAGTAGTTACAATCAAGGCGGGGGAATTATTGGCTTTACAGAAGATGATGTTTTAGTACTTCTTAAAAATACAACGGCATCTCAAGCCTTAGAAAAAGGAGTAAGAGATGCTGTTTCGTGGGGACCATTCTTAATTGTTAATGGCAAAGCTTCATTCATTCGCGGGAATGGGGGATGGGGCTATGCCGCAAGAAGTGCGATTGGGCAAAGAGAAGACGGAATAGTTTTACTTTTAGTTATTAGTTCTAATCAAATTCGTACTAAAGGGGCTGACATGATTGATTTAGTGGAAATTATGCAAAGATACCATGCCATAAATGCGGCAAACTTAGACGGAGGAACTTCAACGGTTATGGTTTTACCGAAAAATATTGCTCAAAAAGAATACGATTCTCCATGTAGTGATAGTTTTAGTGATAAATATTGTTGGATAAATACTCCCTATGATTCAACGGGAGCCAAAAGGACAAGACCTATTGCTGATGCTTGGGTAGTGGAAAAATAAAAACAAATTAGAAAAAAATGGAAAAGTAAAAATATAAACAATGTGCAATTATAATAGAAGTATGACAGTTATTCCAATTTACCATCAAAATTTCAGGGACCGATAATGTTATAAAA
>CANQLL010000062.1 GCA_947624705.1 uncultured Bacilli bacterium
CAATAAAGTTTATCTTTATTGGTTACTAATTATTAAAAACGGGATTTCCATTCGGGATTTCCTCTCCAAAATTAACCTATTTTTTTAATTTTCTGATTATAAAATAAGCAAAAAATCTATTTATAAATCTTCTAAATAATTTTTCTTTTTCATAAGAAGCATAAACTTCATCTATATCTCCTTTTTGAAAATCTAAAATTTCATTCAAAGTATTATCATTATAATAATGACCATAAAAATTTTTTTCACCAAAGTATCTTAGTAAATACTTACCACTAATCCCTTTAATTTTTAAGACATTTATAAATATTTCCGAAGAAGTTGTTCGATATTTTTCACCACCAGTTAAAATATATGTTTTTTTATTTAATTTTTTTAAATTTTTTAAAGTAGCAGCTAAAGCTTTAGCAACTAAAGTATTAGTTATAACTTCAAGAGGCATATTATAAGGCATATTATAAATTATACAATCCAAATTATCTTTTTCTAAAATTAAAGGAGTTCGATAAATAACATAATTTTTTAAATTTTCTTTTAGATAATTTTCTACTTCTAATTTATATTTACTATAATAATCATTTTTTTTAATATTTACTTTACTTTCTTTTTCTACTTCATTTACTTTACCATATAATGAAGTAGTAGAAATATAAAATAGATAAGCTTTAGGATTTATTTCTTTTATCCAATCAATAAGTTTTATACTACCTTGATAATCAATGATTTTCGTTAAATTAGGATGAATTTCCCCTATTTGGGGTAAAATACCAGCTAAATGAAAAATATAATCATGTTCTTTAATTAAAGCTTTCATAATAACCTCATCATTAATATCAGCATAAATAATATTAATTCGATCTTTATATTGATTTAATCTTTTGACAGCTTTAGGACTTTTTAAGTCTAAAGCTGTTATTTCATAATTACCGTCAATCAATAATTTAGAAATTAATTTTAAACCTACTAAACCGGCAGCACCGGTGATTAAACACTTCTTCATACTTCTTCACTCCTAAATAAATATTGTTAATACCATTAAGATAATTCCAGTTAATAAGCCAAGAATTATCTCTTTACTTATAATATTATTTTTAATCTCCCCAAATAATTCAAAAAAGGAAATATATATTAACATACCGGCTGTAATGCTCATTAAAGAACCTAAAATAACTTCATTAACATTATTAAATAGCATAAGAACAATCGCTCCAACTAATGGAGAAAAGGCTAAAGCTAAATAGGTTAATGTTTTATTTTTTGTTTTACTCTGCGCGAGATCAAATGATAATGCTATTTCAATCCCCATCGGAATATTATGTAATCCAACTCCAAACGCCGCGATTATTCCTAATTTCAAAGAATTAAAGCTTAAACTATAAATTGCCATTCCTTCAAAAATATTGTGAATAATTAAAGCTATACTCGTAATTAAACCGATATGCAATAAATGCTGATTATGTTCTAAAAAATTTTTTTCATCATCATGGTGCTCATGATGATGAGTTGGCACTAAAGTATCTAATAATTTCAAAAAAATAATTCCCATTAATATAAAAGATAGTAAATAAATAATTTTTTTATTAGTTCCAAAAGATTGATAAGATTGCCAAATTTCTGGCATTATATCTATTATTAATAATAAAATTATAACACTAAAAGCTAAAGCACTGGAAAATTTATAAATAAAATTTTTGTGGGGAACTTTCTTAGCAATTAAAATACCTAGAAGAAATAATAATCCGGAAACTAATGTAATTAAAAGAGCCATAATTTTAAACATTTTAATGCTCCCCTGAGTTAGCTGGTGAACTTGCTGTTAAGACAATCTTTCCACTAAAGGAGCCATAAAGTTTAGATTGATCTTGATTAGTTTTAGATAACCATATTCTAAAAATATAATGGTCAATTTGACCAGCTGGTAAAATCTGAGGAGTATCCACTAAAGTCATACTAGAATTAACGCTTGAAAAGTCGCCACTATTAATTACACTACCATCTTCTAATAATTCATCATATTTTAATAATTCCCATTTAAAATCTTCACTTTTTAAATTTTGAGAGATATTTATTTGATCTAAAGTTAACACATAAGCTGCCGCTGAAACGGTAGAATTAGGAGTATGGGAAACACTAAAAATATTAACATCAGCTTTCTCTTCTTTTTCACTATCATCTATTAAATCTGCAGTCGTATTATAAATGTAATCAGTTGTATCAAAATTAATTTCTAAATTAGCAGAGTTTGTATTTAAAGAACTAGCCGTTTCATTGCCACTAATACTTAAGGAAAAGTAAGCATATGAAAAAGCAATGCCAAAAGTAACAATTGTTAGTAATAAAGTAAAGATTATTAACTTTGATTCCTTATGTTTCATACATACTCCTCCACTATCATAATTTTACACTAAAATTCAGGATTTAGCAACAACTTAAAAAAGTTCAGTACTACTTGAAGCATTTAAGTCCAAATTAGCAAATTCTTTTTTTAAATATAGAGGATAAGCCGCCGCCCCAATCATCGCGGCGTTATCGGTACAATATTTAAATTCAGGAATCGACAAATTAACGTTAAATTCTTGACATAAACTTTGCATTTGCTTTCGTAAATAACTATTGGCCGAAACGCCCCCTGCAATTAGCATATTTTTAACTTTTTGTTCTTTAAAAGCTTTTTTAACAATCGTTATTAATTCACTAACCGCGGCGGTTTGAAAAGAACAAGCTAAATCATTTTTATTAATTTTATTGCCTCTTTGTTTTTCATTATGAACTAAATTAATAACACTAGATTTTAAACCGCTATAAGAAACATTATACGAATTAGTATGTAAATATCCTAAATGATAAGTATTTTGACCTTCTTTAGCTAATTTTTCAACATTAGGTCCACCAGGATATTTTAAATCTAAAACTCGAGCTACTTTATCATAAGCCTCACCTATAGCATCATCTAAAGTTTTCCCTAAAACTTCAAAATCATAATCTTTTTTCATAATAAGTAAATCAGTATGGCCCCCACTAACGACTAACGCAAGTAAAGGAAATTGTAAATTACTTGTTAAATTATTAGCGTAGATATGTCCAGCAATATGATTAACAGCAATTAAAGGTTTATCATATAAAAAACTAAGAGTTTTAGCAAATTCCACTCCAACTAATAAACTGCCTAATAAACCAGGGGCATAGGTAACAGCAATAGCATCAATATCTTCAAGTGACATTTTAGATTTGGCTAAAACATCGTCTAAAACCATAGTAATATTTTCCGTATGCATACGTGAAGCAATTTCGGGAACAACGCCACCAAAGTTGGCGTGGGTATCCATTTGCGTCAAAACATTCATACAGACACATTCATGACCATTTTTAACAATAGCGATGCTAGTTTCATCACATGATGTTTCAATGGCTAAAATATATACATCTTTCATTTAAACTTTCCTTTCCATTAAATAAGCATCAGCATTTTGATAATATTTTTTTCTTCGACTTATGATTTCAAAACCAAATTTTTGATAAAAATTTATAGCTGCTTTATTAAATTCATTAACTTCTAAAGTAATTGATTTTACTTCATTAGTCAAATCACTTAAAAAATAATCTAATAAAAGAGAACCTATTTTTTTTCTTCTTTCTTCTTCTTTTACCACAATATTAATTATTTCCACATCTTCATAAAGAATAGTTACATGTAAAAATCCTTTAATAATATTATTTTCTTCACAAACATAAATTTTAGCATAAGATTGTTTTAAAATATCTTTTAAATTAAATAATTTAGGATAATTAGGATTTAATAATAAACCTAAATCATTTATTTGTTTTTTATCTTCTAATTTAGCGAGACGAATCATTTTCTACTCCTATTTTTTTTATATATATTGGTTTAACACTATGCGGATTTTGAGCTTGAAGATTTTGAGTATACTCATAAACTTTATTATAATCAATATTAATATTTTCTTCTAATTCGTAATCTTGGCTTATTTTGCCATTTACGTAGGTAAATTCTTTGATTTTTTTATTATCTTGAAATTCTCCCAAGTAATAACCTTTGGCATCAGGAATAGCTACTTTTACTTGTTTTTTAGGAATACTACAAGCTAACATTTCTAATGAACTTATAACTTTAATAGGAATTTTTTTCGTATAAGCCCAGGTTTTAGCAATTGTAATCCCTAAACGACTCCCGGTAAAACTACCTGGACCATTAACAACAATTATTTCTTTAATCTCATTTTTATCAATATTATTTTGAGTTAATAATTTAACTATTAAAGGCATGATGTAAATAGAATGAGATTTATTAGTAGAGTAATTTATTTTATCTAATACTTTTTGATTTTGATATAAAACTAAATTTATGACCAAACTATGCGTGTCAATTAATAAAGTTAGCATGCTATCACTTCCAACGCTACTATTTTAACAAATTAAAAATAACTAATCAACTGATTAGTTATAAAACTGAGTCACATAATTTTTCGTATTGTTCACCATAAGGTTTTAAAACAATAACTCTTTTATTTTCATCAATAACTTTAATTTTAATATCTAAACGTTCTGTAGGTAATATGTCGCTAATCATTTCCGACCATTCGATAATAGTTACCCCATTTTTCTTAAAATAATCTTCGATGCCAATATCTTGAGCTTTGCCTTCTAAACGATACATATCCATGTGATATAAAGGCATTTCGCCATTTTCATATTCTTTAATTAAATTAAAGGTAGGACTAGTTATATTATCTTCTATTCCTAAAGCTTTTGCAAAACCTTTAACAAAAATAGTTTTTCCACTACCTAATTCCCCATCTAAGCAGATAACCATATTAGCAAATTTTTCTGATTCAATATTTTCGGCTAATTCCATTGTATCTTCGACACTAGAAGATGCATATTTATAATCCATTATTAACACCACCTTTATTATTATAACAAACTCGATATTTTAGATACAACAAAAACTACAAAACTTTACATTAATAATTATATGTAAAAAAATAACGATTATTAATCTTCGCTATTTTATTTCTTTGGTTCCATATTTGGTTCATTATACATTGGCATTCCATCTGGTCCCGTAACATATTGTTCACTGATTCCTGTGGAACCAAAATAAGAATTATTTCGCGTATTCTCAACCCCAAAATTTTTGGTAGCGTTTTCAGTGTTCTTTTTTATTTCTTCTTTGCAAACACTAAAACGTTCATATTGCGGAATAGTTAGAGCAATGCCAACTTCGTATTCCATCCGAGCATCGGCTCCATATTCTTCCTCAATCTTAACCGCCCTTTGATAACAACTTTCCATAGAATTTTTAGCATCGCGAAACCCCATTGTAAAAAAATCATATTCTTGATTATCTTTCATAATTAACCTCTTTCTATCTTTGCATAGTATCTGAATACTTATTTTTATAAATATCTATTTGTTCATTTATTAAAGCACTTACATCCAAAGTATCAGGACCTGGTCCTAAAAGATATCTTGGTCCTTCTAAGCTATCATTTAATCGGGAAATCAATTGAATGTTACCTAAATCCTTGCTATAAGCGCGCATGTTAAGTTCCGGATTAATTGTCGCAAAGAAAGTATCATCTACGCTTTCCACATCTTTTAAAAAGATATATTCTGGCGGTAGGATTTCTCCTTCATGTAAAGTTACTAGGACATAGTACTCGCCTCTTTTTAATCTTTCTTTAGCATTTGCTAAACTAATAGTTCCATTAACCATAATACCTTTAGGATAATCTCCCTTGTTATAATAAAATTCATGATCTAAACCATTTTTAGCAAAAATATCATCATAATTCATTTTTATCCTCCTCATATAATAGTGTAACATATTGCTTTAATAACTATGTAATTAAAAATATATTTTTGACAAAAATGGTGTAAACTAAAAAAATAGATAATTATCTATCTTAAAGCAAAATGTTAAATAATAATTATCTAGTTAATTTTTTTACTAATTCATCTTCAATTATTTCGACTTTTACCTGAGATTTATTAGGCTTTGACTTGGAAACATCAAAAATTGACATTGGTTCTAATATTACTTTGCAATCGCTTTGATATTGTTCTGCTAAAGCATAGTACTTATTTGTTTCATCAATGGTAGCATCACATATAACAGCATCTTTCTCGTACATGGAATTATTTTTAATACCTGATTTTATAATTTGAGAAGTTCTTGTTTCCATTAAAATCACCAGTTAATATTCTATCATATAATCTATTTTAGAGCAAAAAAAAATTGGCAACTACCTATTTTCGCATACACTATCGTCGGCGTGCTAGAGCTTAACTTCTGAGTTCGGGATGGGATCAGGTGTATCCTCTAGGCTATCATCACCAATAAAGGATTTTGTCCTTTAAAAACAAGATAATGCACTCTATTCAAATTTAATGGGATTAAATCCTCGGATTATTAGTACTAGTCAGCTCAACGTATCGCTACGCTTCCACCCCTAGCCTATCAACCTCGTAGTCTACAAGGATCCTTAATTCAAAGAATGGGAAAACTCATCTTGGAGGAGGCTTCCCGCTTAGATGCTTTCAGCGGTTATCCCGTCCATACATAGCTACTCTGCGCTGCAACTGGCGTTACAACAGATACACCAGAGGTATGTCCATTCCGGTCCTCTCGTACTAGGAACAGCTCTCCTCAA
>CANQLL010000063.1 GCA_947624705.1 uncultured Bacilli bacterium
GAAAGTAAATACAATACTTATTCTAAGAGTAAATACAACTCATATTATAAAAATTGCATTAACTATTAGAATTAAGAAAATTATTTACCAATAGTTTTTGGTTATTTTTTATGGATATTTAATTTAACTTTTGCTAAACTAAAATTATAGAGGTAGTAGTTTATGCAAAAGTTTTTTAAAATTTGTTTATATTCTTTATTAATATTTTTTAGCATTTCTTGTTTTTACTTAGCTACTTTTAAAACTTTAGAATTTTTTAAAAAAGAAGAAATTAAAGAAGTAAAACCTAAAAAAACTATAAAAAAAGAAGAAACTTCCAAGTTATCTTTAATTATGGTGGGTGATGCTTTAATTCATAGTGCCGTTTATAATAATGGTTTAAATAATGACGGAACTTATGACTTTACGAAAATGTTAACGAAAGTAAAACCGATTGTCAAAAGTTATGATTTAGCTTTTTACAATCAGGAAAGTATTTTAGGTGGCAAAGAAATTGGTTTATCGACCTATCCGCGTTTTAATTCGCCTTATGAAGTAGGGGATGCCTTTTTAGATGCCGGTTTTAATTTAGTTAGTTTAGCTAATAATCACGCTTTAGATCGCGGGGAAGAAGCTTTAAATAATTCTTTAAATTATTGGCAAAGTAAAGAAGCATATACAGCAGGAAGCTATAGTAGTTTTGAAAATCGCGATAATATTAAAATAGCAACCAAAAATAATATATCTTATGCTTTACTGGCTTATACAACGGTAACTAATGGTTTAACTAGACCAAATGGTAAAGAATATTATTTAAATGTTTATGATGAAGAACAAGTAAAGCAAGATATTTTAAAAGTTCGTGATAAAGTTGATTTATTAATGGTTAGTATGCATTTTGGAACCGAATATACATTTAAACAAACATTAGAACAAGAACAAATTGCCAATTTTTTAGCTTCTTTAGGGGTAGATATTATTATAGGTCATCATCCTCATGTGGTTGAACCAATTACTTTTATTAATAATACTTTAGTAATTTATTCTTTAGGAAATTTTATTTCGGGTCAAGATACCATCAATCGCTTAACCGGAGTTATGGTCGGAATTGATGTTAAAAAGGAAAATAATAAAATTTCCTTAGATAATTTACGAGCAATTTTAACCTATACTAAAAAAAATAATGGTTATGAAGTGATACCTTATCATGACCTAACTGATGATATTTTACCAAATAAAATTAAATATGAAGAAGAGTATCAAAATGTCTTAACTTCCTTAGGTACAAATATAAGTTTTGAGTAATTTTGATGAAAATTGCGTGGATTTGTTAGAAAATAGCACTTTTAACTTGATTTTAAAATAAATTTTTGATAGATTTATTTATGTAAGGTAGTAAACACCTTAACAAATATATTTTATGGGAGGTAGACAATATGTCAAAAACTGATTTAGTAAATTTTGTGGCTGAAGAAACAGGTCTTACAAAAGCTGATGCTGGACGTGCTTTAGATGCTGTAATGAACGGAATTACTGAAGGATTAAAAAATGATGGAAAGGTTACTTTAGTTGGATTTGGAGTATTTGCTTCTAAAGAAAGAGCAGCTCGCGACGGTATAAATCCTCTTACTAAAGAACCACTTCATATTCCTGCTAAAAATGTTGTTTCATTTAAAGCTGGAAGCAAATTAAAAGATGCTGTAAACTAAAAATAAAAAACTAACGAAAAGTTAGTTTTTTATTTTTAGAAAATTTATGTAAAAAATAAATTTCTTAAATTTACTTCTAAAAATATCCATGCTATAATTTTAATAGAGAGAGGACTTAGATACTATGAGTAAAAATAAAAAATCCATAATTATTATATTAGTAGGTTTAATTTTAATAGGTATTGGTTTTTTTATTCATCTCACAAATCGTTATCGTCTTTCTTTAATAATTATGGGTTTTATTATTCAAATAGTAGGAATGGTTATTTATCGGAAGAAAAAAATTATTTTAATTCCTATTCTTACGATTATTTTTGCTAGTATTTTAATAATAATTGATTATATTTTAGTAGCTAATTTTGAAATGTTACCAGTTTTAGCTATTCGTAATACCATTTCTAGTAATACGAAAATTTATAATGCCGCTTTTTATCGGGTGTGGAAATGTAACATTTCTGATCAAGAAATGTTTATAGATAAATATTATCAATCAAATTTTTATTGTAGTAGTAAAGAATTAGAAAAAATAGATATTAATGAATTTTTATTACATTATGAAAAAAAATATAAAGAATATTATAATGATTTTGTAAAAATAGATGGAAAAATTAGTGCTATATCTGGGTTAAAATCCTTAGAAATGAAAGCTTATGAATTAGAAGTAGATAAATTAAATGGTTATGTAACTTTTGATGATAATGTTAAATTAAAATTTATTTTTAATCAAGATTATAATAAATTATCTACTTATAGTGTTTATGATAATGTTAAAGTAATTGGTCGAGTTAAAAAAATGATTCAAGAAGATGATGATACTTATACAATAGAATTAGTAGATAGTAAAATAGTTTCTTCTAATCTTTATGATGATTTTGAAGTAATAGTTGAAGAAGATAATACATGTCAAACAGGAACTAGAATTTATTATGAAAATAAGGATCAAAAATATTATTTTAATTGTTTAAATAAAATAGATATTAAATATAGTGAAGAAGATATATATGAACTTAATTATTTATTACAAGATAATAAAATTAAATTAGATGATTTATATAAAAAAGCAAATAGTAATGAAAAAGCTGATGAAGAAGGAAGTATAATCTATCGTTATGATAATTTTAGTATCTTGAAATGTAATACAACTTTAGGAAATAAAGATATAATATTTGGTCCAAGTAATTTAGTAAAAACAGAAGAATTTTGTTATACTGATCCAACACCACCAGATGCTAAAGAAATTGAAAGTTAAAAATATTTATGATATAGTTATGATAACAAGGTGAGAGCAATGAAAAAACAAAGAAGAAAAAAAATAGAAATAAGAGTTTATATAGTTATGGCTATTTTAGTTTTAATTGTAAGTATTTCTTCTTTTTCTTATGCGCTTTGGACCACTGAACATAAGCAAACAGGAGAAAGTAGTATTACAACAGGATGTTTTGATATTGAATTAGAAGAAGGAGATGCAATTAGTTTATATAATACTTATCCAATACCTGATAATGCGGGATTAGGTAGTAAAGGATATAAATTTACGGTAAAAAATAAATGTACTATAGCCGCTAAGTATACAGTTAAAATAAATAAAAGATCTGAATATGGAAATGTTAATTATGAAGACTATATCAAAACCTATGTCGATGGACAAAATATACGAACGTTAAGTAGTTTAGGTAATGAAGGGACTTTATTAACAGGCGTCTTAGGGCCGGCTTCCTCCGAAGGAGCATCTGATTCGCAAAGAACTTATAATTTAAAAATGTGGTTATCTAGTAATTATGATCATATGGCAACGGCAAGTGAATCTGTATCAAATTACACGGTTAAATTAAGTGTGGAAGCTAATCAAATAAGTAAAACATCCACAAATTTAGCTGAAAAGATCATGGCGAATAATGAGATAAAAACTGGAACACCTGTTTTTACCAAAGGAGAACCACCATCATCTGGAGGAGCAAGCTCAACCGGAAGTGGTCTATTTAAAGGTGAAGATGATAATGGAGCAAGTTATTATTTTCGAGGAGATAAAACTTTAATCAATAATTATGTCCATTTTGCCAACAACTATTGGCGCATTGTGCGAATTAATGGGGATGGCACAATAAGACTGATATTGGAAGATAAACTTCCTACGAATTATGCTTTTAATACATCATATAATGAACGTAAATATGCGGGCTTCACATTTGATAACACGCCGTGTACGAATAATAGCCCATGTTGGAGTACGCATACAAGTAGTAATGGAAGTTTTACCAATTCCCATAATGGTAGTAATAGTACAATAAAAACACAATTAGAAAACTGGTATAATTCTAATTTAAGTGGAAAAGATAGTAAAATAGCTTATGGAACGTACTGTAACGATACAAGTTATGGAAGTGGAACGGATGATGATGACTCATCAAGTACAATGAATTATGGAGCTAGGGAGAGATTAGTAGGAACAAACAAAGGAAATCCAACATTAATATGTCCAGATCCAAAAGATAAAAATAATACCATGCGAACATATGGAGGAGTATATAAATTAAAAATAGGATTATTAAGTGCTGATGAAATGAATTATGCGGGCTTATCTTATAGTAGTCCTAATGCTACAAGCAATAATTATTTGTACAAAACATATGTTTGGTGGGGCCTGTCGCCTCGCAGCTTCGATAGTAGTTATGCTTCTGTCTTTGACGGCGGCTACGGCGACCTTTACTACCGCAATGTCAGTTATACTTATGGCGTGCGGCCAGTTATCAATCTGACCACTGATATACTGACCACCTCTGGAGACGGAAGTGCAAATACTCCGTATGAGGTGCAGTGAAACGAAACCTCATAAAGTGAAAAATAACTGAGTGGCTTTGTTTGGATTTTGCTCCGTCAAAATCCAAACCGCCCAAAAATTAGTTTTTCACAGTTAAACTAAATGAGGAAAATAAAATATGGTATAAACAATTTATTGTTTATATAGGGATAAATCTATATAACGTTACGCCTTTTGGTGGGGCCTGTCGCCTAACAACTTCAATAATAGTAATGCTAATGTCTTTAACGGCAACAACGGCAACCTTAACAACAACAATGTCAATAATACTAATGGCGTGCGGCCAGATTCCTACTAATATTATTTTGTTATATTTATTTATATCATTATACCGAGAATTATTGGCTAGTAACTAATAATGAGAGGAAGTAGCCAAATTATATTTAATTTGGCAATCTAAATAAAAAATCAAATAATTTAGATTGGAAACAAGATTTATTTCCTAGATGTACTCAAAGTAACATTAGTTTATAGTGGGTAGGTCTAAAAACACAACGTAGACGTTGTGATTCGTTTAATAAAAATTAGAAGAATGCTCAACTATAGCTGCGTTTTAAAAGTAATGAATTGATAACTCATTACTTTTTTGGAGGAATAAATGAAAAATAACTTTAAATTATTAAATTGTGTGGAAAAAACTTATTGGTATATTAATAAAACTTTAATTAATATACCTAAAAATGAAATAATACTAAAAACTCATGTAGATCAATATATGTTAGAAATTGTTGAATTAACTAATAATTATTTAATTAATGAAAGTGAAAAAATAAGAAATAATAATTTAAAACTTATTTTAACTAAATTAAGTATGATTGATTTTTTTACTTTAGAAATTTATCGAAGAAATCATATTAAAAAGAAAAAATTTGAAAGTATAACTAATTACATTATTGAAATAAGAAAATTAAGTTATGGTTTATTAAAAAATGCCTAAAATAACATATAATGATATTTTGGATATTGATAAAATAATTTATCAATATCATAAAATAAGAACTAAAACTAAACATAAAAGAAAAATAATAAATTTTGATTTATATAAAAGCAGTAATTTATTAAATATTTTAAATATATTAAAAAATAAGAAATATAAACATGATAAATATAATATATTTATCATAAGCGAACCAAAATATCGAATTATAATGAGTGAAAACTTAAATGATAAAATAATTAATCATTTAATTAGTGAATATGTATTAATTCCTTTAATTGAACCCAAATTAATAAATAGTAATATAGCTACTAGAAAAAATAAAGGAACTTCATATGGTTTTAATTTATTGATAAAATATATCAATAAATTAAAAATAAATTATAAAGAAATTTATTGTTTAAAAATCGATATTAAAAAATATTTTTTTAATATCGATCATGAAATTTTACTTAAAAAATTAAATAAAATAATTAAAGATAAAGATTTATTTAATATAATTGAAAATATAATTAAAAGTAATGATGAAGATTATGTTAATAAAGAAATTGTTAAAGCCAAACAAATTTTTAATAAAAATATAGATAATTTACCATTATATAAAAAAGGGAAAGGGTTACCAATTGGTAATTTAAGTAGCCAAATACTAGCAATTTTTTATTCAAATGATATAGATAAATTTATAAAAGAAAAATTAAAAATTAAATATTATATACGTTACATGGATGATTTTGTTTTATTACATCCAAATAAAGATTATTTGAAATATTGTTTAAAATTAATAAAATATAAATTACATGAAATAAAGTTAGAGCTTAATGATAAAACACAAATATATAATTTAAATAAAGGTTTTAATTTTTTAGGATATAATTTTAAATTAAAAGAAAAAAGATTAATTATCAAAATAAATAATAAAACTAAGAAAAGAATAAAAAGAAAAATAAAAAATTTAAAATTATATAATCAAAAAAAATTAAAACTAGTTAGAGCTAGTTATAAAGGATATTTACAATTAAGTAATTGTCATATTCTAAAAATATTAAAATAACAAATCAAAAAGTGACAATTTACCTCTGTTAATCATTAGTTAAAATGTTACCGATTTAAGATAACAGGTAACAAACAAAGGCAAGCTTTGTTTAAAACCAAAA
>CANQLL010000064.1 GCA_947624705.1 uncultured Bacilli bacterium
GGCCACATCAACATCAGTAATTCTCATGATAAAATCATGAGGATTACCTAAAAGTTCTTTTTGATCACTAATTGAATATTGAGTCTTAGCAATACAAATTGGTAAGTTAGGAAAATTTTGAGCAATATTTAAAAATTTAGTTTTAATTTTTTCATCAATGATAACATCTTTAGCATTTAAATAATTACAACAAACTTTTTTAATTTTAGTTAATAAGTCATCATCAAGTTCATAAGGAAGAATAACTTTTTTAGACTTAATATTTGCTAAAGATATTATTTTTTGGGCAACATCTAGACATCCTTCACTTCCCTCTTGATAAGCATTACTTATGGCAAAATCAACTTTTAATTTTTGACAATAATTTTTTAGAAAATCAATTTGCTCTTTTAAATCAGTTTGAAATTTATTTAAAACAACAATAATATTATCATTAAATTTTTGCATATTATGGATATGATAATCAAGATTAACAATGCCTTTTTCTAAACTACCATTTCCATTATATTCTAAACCTTTAATTGTGGTATTAATGACAATAACTTGGGGTTTTAAATGAAAATGACGATAGATTAAATCATAATATTTAAACCCGCCCATATCGCTACCAAAACCAGCTTCAACAATAGCATAATCACTTAAAGCTAAAGCTAATTTAGTGGAAAGATAAGAATTAGTTCCGTGAGCGATATTGGCAAAAGGTCCACCATGGACAATAGCTAAATTATTTTCTAGTGTTTGAACTAAATTAGGTTTTAAAGCATCTTTTAATAAAATAGCTAAAGCTCCCACACAATTTAAATCCCGAGCAAAGATTTTTTGATTATCTTTAGTAAAACCAATAAAAATATTTCCTAATCTTACCTTTAAATCTTCCATATCTTTAGCTAAACATAAAATAGCCATAATTTCGGAAGCGGTCGAAATATTAAAAGAATCTTCTCGAGTATTTAATTTGACTTTTCTTAAAGCACGATCGTTGACATCTAAACATCTTTTAAAATAAATTCTTTCTTCATCTAAATTTAGTTCATTACCTTGAAATAAATGATTATCAATAATAGCTGCCAGGAGATTATTACAAGCGGTAACAGCATGAATGTCCCCCGTAAAATGTAAATTAATATCATCCATGGGTGCAATTTGAGCATAGCCTCCCCCACAAGCTCCGCCTTTAAGACCAAAAACGGGACCTAAAGAAGGTTCACGTAAAGCAACAATGCTTTTTTGCTTTAATTTATTTAAAGCATCATTAAGACCAATTGCTAAAGTCGTTTTCCCCTCACCTGTTGGAGTTGGCGAAGTTGAGGTTACTAAAATTAATTTACCCTCTTTATTACTTTTGATTTTATCATAAGCAATTTTGGCTTTATAATGACCATAATTTTCAATTAAGTTTTCATCAAGATGATAATTTTTTATTAAATCATTTATTTTTTTTAATTTAGTTTTGGTTGCTATTTCATAATCATTCAAAATATCACCTTCTATTTAGTTAATTTTCTTTTAATGATTCGTTCTGCTTCATCATAAGGAATATCTCTTCTATTAATAATTTCGGGAATATTAACTAGTCGAATATTACGAACATAATAATGATCATTATTAGTTGGCCAATCTTTATAACTTTGATTTTTACTTTTAAAAATATAATTATCTCCAACTAATTCTAATAAAGCATTTTCTTCAATTAATTCATAATTAATAACTTTATTAGCTTCTTCTTCCTCTTTTATTTTAATTAATTCAATATCTTCATAAGTATTAATATCACTAAAGTTTCCTTTAACAACATCAGCTAGATAAAGCTTAGAAGTTAAGACTAAATTTTTTAAATATTGTTGATAAATTTTCATTAATTTAATTCTAGATATACTATCAAGTTGACTTAAAATTTGATAATTAAACAATTTTAAATCTTTAACATAAGGTTCATTATAATTTTGAACATCCATAAATCTTTGATGATATTTAGGACTATAATAAGAATGAGGTCCTACAGCAAAAAATAATTGATGAGGAATAATACTAGCAACATTAAAATCATCTCCAAGATTTTCAACAATAGTTCCAATAAATATTTTATCTGTTTTCATTGTTTTCCCTCCTTAAAACCTTAACTTGAACTTTTTGATTATTAAAAGTTTTAACATAAGACGCAATATCTCTAACATAAATTTCATCTACTTCACCTATCAAAGGATAATCCCAATAACCTTCTTTATTAATAGGGTCATAGTAATAATTAGGACTTAATTTTAATAAAGTTACATCCTTTTTTATAATATTCCCATTTTGATAAAGATTTCCTTGATATAATTTTTTACTTTTAACTAATAATTTTAAATTGTTATTCATCTTACTTCCCCCAAATTTTTATTTAAAATGGCATTTTAAAATTACCATTACTTATTTGTTTCATCATTTTTTTCATTTGCTCAAATTGATTTAATAAACGATTAACTTCCTCAACACTTCGTCCACTACCTTTAGCAATTCTTTGTTTTCGAGAAGCTTTTAGGATTTCGGGATGTCTTCTTTCTTCTTTAGTCATTGATAAAACAATTGCTTCAATATGAGCCATATCTTTAGGATCAATCGAAATATTATTTAAACCCATTTTTCGTGCCCCAGGTAGCATTTTAATAATATTTTCTAAAGGTCCTAATTTTTTTATTTGTTTTAAATTGTTTAAAAAATCTTCTAAATCATATTTACCCTGACGCATTTTTTTGGCTTGTATTTTAGCTTCATCTTCGGAAATGACACCCTCTACTTTCTCCGCAATAGATAAAATATCACCCATACCTAAAATTCTTTCGGCCATTCGAACAGGAACAAATTCTGATAAGCCATCCATTTTTTCGGAATCACCAATAAATTTAATTGGCACATTAGTTAAATGGCGAACGGATAAAGCTACCCCACCTTTGGTATCACCGTCTAATTTTGTTAAGATACAACCAGTTAAATTTAAGGCTTCATTAAAGCCGGTTATGACATTTATAGCATCTTGACCCATCATAGCATCAATAACTAAAATTACTTCTTGCGGATGGGCAACGGCACAAATATTTTTAAGTTCATTCATTAACTCTTCATCAACATGTAAACGGCCAGCCGTATCGATAATAATATAATCAAAATTATTTTCCTGGGCGTAGTTAAGAGCATTAGTTACTATTTCAACGGGATTTTTCTTACCTTCCGTATAAACTTCAATATTTAATTGCTTGCCAATATCAACTAACTGATCAATCGCTGCAGGCCGATAAACATCACAAGCTACTAGTAAAGGTTTTTTACTATGTTTCTTGCGCAGCATATTGGCAAGTTTTCCACTAGTTGTAGTTTTACCACTACCTTGTAAACCAGCTAATAATAAAATAGTTGGTTTTTTATTAACTTCTAAAGGAACATAATCTTCGCCTAATAAAGCTACTAATTCATCTTTAACAATTTTAATAAATAATTCATCGGGTTTTAAAGATTTGGCTACTTCTTCACCTAAAGCTTTTTCTTTAACTTTATTAGTAAATTCTTTAACTACTTGATAATTAACATCAGCTTCTAGTAAAGCCATTCTTATCTCGCGCATGGCGGAGGTAATATTATCTTCGGTAATTTTACCCATGCCTCGAATGTTTTTTATCGCTTCACTAAGTCGATCTCCCATGTATTCAAACATTTATATCACCAAGAAATATTATATAATAAATAACATTTAAACACAAACAAATAAAAAAATTTGTTAATTTTTTGTTAAATATTTCCAAGCTGTTTTTTGAACCCAAATAGATTTAGTTATAAATATTATTAAATAAAGATAAAAAACAAGTTTTATATATTTAAAACCATTAAACAAAAAAAGAATTGTATCAGTATAGTCCTGACTTGCTAAAATAACAAAAAAAGTACATAATACAAACGCTAACATTAATATTAGGATACCCATATAAGTTGTAACTATTCCTAAGATAAACCAAGTAATAATTGTAACTCTATTAAAATTTTTATTAGTTTTAACTTCCTTTTTATACGCTATTAAATCATTAGTTAAATTATTTTGTTTAGCATATTTATTATTTTTAATTTTTAAATAAAAATAATAAATCAATAATCCTAAAATTAAAGATGGTATTATTAAATTCATTCATATCACCTTAAAAATATTATATCTTAGTTGCTAGGCAAAAACAAATCATATCTAAAATTCCATATCTAAAATTTAATAATTTTTAATAAAAAAACTCTATCAAACATGATAAAGTATTTCTAGTTTATAATTATTCTTTAAATTCAAAAATGTAGTCTAAAATTTGGACTTCATCTCCCCGTTTAGCTCCCGCTTTTTCTAGTTCATCTTCTACCCCCATGCCGCGTAATTTACGAGCAAAACGTAAGACGGCTTCTTCTTCCGTAAATTTAGTCATTTTAAATAATTTTTCAATTTCTTCACCTTTTAAAACCCAAACCCCATTATCATTGGTAATAGTATAAGGTTTAGTATTTTGAAATTTATAAACGACATAACTATCAAAATCTTTTTCATCATATAAATTTTGTTCTTCTGTATTTTCGACTAATTCCATTAAAGATTTAATTAAATTATCCAAACCTTCATTAGTAACAGCACTAATAGGATATATTTTTTTCTCTGGATACATTTTTTGAAATTTTTGTAAATTTTCTTTAGCATTTGGTAAATCCATTTTACTCGCAATAATTATTTCTTCTTTTTGAGCTAATTTTTCATTATATTTTTCAATTTCTTGACGAATGATTTGATAATCATTTAAAGGATCCCGATTTTCTTCGGCTCCCATGTCAATAACATGAGCTAGAATTTTCGTACGCATGGCATGGCGTAAAAAATCTTTACCTAAGCCTGCACCTTCACTTGCTCCTTCAATTAAACCCGGCAAATCCGCCATAACAAATGATTTATCATAAATTTTAACTACCCCTAAATTAGGAGTTAAAGTCGTAAAATGATATGAAGCAATTTTCGGATTAGCGGCACTGACACAAGCTAAAATGGTGCTTTTTCCCACACTAGGTAAACCAATTAAACCCACATCAGCTAATACTTTTAATTCGCAATGCAAAACTTTTTCTTCGCCGGGTTCGCCGTATTCCGAAAATTTGGGAGCGGATTCACTTTTGGTCACAAACGCTTTATTGCCACGACCACCGCGGCCCCCTTTAGCTACGATAAATTCTTGATTATCAGCCACTAAATCAACTAAAACTAAGTTAGTATCATTATCAATTATCGTTGTACCTTGGGGAACTTTAATAATAATATCCTCGGCATTAGCCCCGTTTTTATTACTACCTTTTCCATTTTCTCCTTTTTTTCCTTTAACCATTTTTTGATAACTTAAATCAATTAAAGTTTTTAAACCTTTATCAACTTTAAATATAATATTGCTACCTCGACCGCCATTGCCCCCATCAGGTCCCCCCATGGGAACACATTTTTCGCGCCGAAAAGAAGTACATCCGTCCCCGCCTTTTCCGGCGATGACTTTAATAGTTATATTATCAACAAACATAAACATCACCTTTCATTTTTTAATAACTCATTAACAGCATAAGAAAATTCTAAAATAGATATTAATAATTCTATTTCATTTTGTCTAGTAGCAATATTGTCTATTTTATTAAAAAGATCAGGATTAAACCAAAATTTTGAACTATCTATTCCAATATTTAATTTATCATTAATAATACATAACATTATTTTATTTTCACACTTATTTGCTAGTAATTTTAATTTTTCTAAAATTTCTAAAAGGGGCAACTTTTCTAAATCACTTGCTTGTTGGAAATATCCATTAAATAATTTACGATATTCTTCTTCTTTTATATCAATACTAGTAAAATTTTTTCCATTATCGTATTTCTTTTTAACCATTGGACTTTTTAAATTAGTAGAAAACATCTGAATAATAGCTTCAAACTTAATCGGTAATTGCGTAATAATCCATTGCCCTTTAAAAATCGTAATAGTACTATTTTTACTAGTGTCTTTTAATTCTAAATTAGCAAATTCAAATTGCATCTTTTTATATTCCGTTTTTATAAAATCAGTAGATAAATAATGGTTTCCTAATCTTATCAACTGACAATCACTTATTTTATCTAAATCCATTGAACAAATTGGATTATAAGTTAAATTAGGAAAATATTTCAGCAATAGTTTTGATACTACATTATTTTTGTAATGCCATTTTAGCTTATCATATAAAATTTGATAAACTATTCTAGATATAAGCATTGTTCCAATTGCAATAGCGAAAGAAAAAATGTATAATCGAAAGATAAGAAAAAAGATGGAAATAATTAATCCTCCAATAATTATAGCAAATAAAATTATTATATCTTTTCTTCTTAGTAATTCTAATTCTTCATTAGATTTTTCTTCGTATTTATATTGACTATTTCTCAATTTTTCTTTATTAAATTGTTTATATTTTTCCATAATTTTTACCTCCTTTTCGGCTTAGGTAGTGTGCATAGTTTTAATGCAAACTACCTGTTTTTTCTTTTATTTATCAGTATTTTTTCTATATTTTTTTAATA
>CANQLL010000065.1 GCA_947624705.1 uncultured Bacilli bacterium
TACACTTATTTTTAATAGGGACATTTTTACTAATTATTTGTTTAAAAAATAGAGACATTTTTACTAATTATTCACAAAAAAGTAAGAAGAATTAATCTTCTTACATACTAGGATTTAGATAATCCAGAGGATTAACTAAAGAATCTTTATAAGTGCTATAACTACAACCATTAGTCCAATCACAAGTAGTCATTTCTAAATGTAAATGCGGACCGGTTGAATTACCAGTTGAACCCATTAAACCTAATAAATCATTAGAACTAACAGTTTGACCTGGGGTTAGATAAACTTCTTGCATGTGGGCATAAGTTGAATAAACTTCTTGACCATCAATATCATGTTTTATCTTTACAACATTGGCTCCATAATTATCTTGACCAACATAAATGACTGTGCCATCAGTGATTGGATAAATTTCTTCACTTTTATTGCTACTGCCAAAATCAATACCCATATGGCCATCTTTACCACTATAATCTTGGGTAATATAATAATTATGCATTGGATAATTGATTGTCGCAACTGGGGTTTCGTCAACACTTACAGGTTCGCTTGTAACTTCTATAACTGGTGAAGTTACAACTTCTTCTTTTATTTCTTCTGGTTTACTTATATTAAAGTTTACTTTAGTTTCATTTAAAGCTTCATCAACAACCACAAGTTCATAAATGCCATTATCGGTTATACTTTCTTGAGGATCAAATTCTTCCCCATTTAAGTAAACATGGCAATTAGTATCATCACTAATAATTAAATCAACATTACTAGTATAAGTTGTATCATTAACATTTAAAACTGGAGCTGCTTCATCATCTAATATATCTTTAATTTTATTAAATTTATTACTATATTCTTCTTTTATTTTTTCATTATTAATCATATATATCATTTCTTCAATATTAGTATTTTTAGCATCTTCTCTTAATTTATTAATGTTATCAATAGTTTTATTAGCGATTAGTTCATTTGAAGTATTTAGAAAATTATCAACTGCTAAAACATTATTATATTCTTCCGTCGCCGCATCGATATCTTGTTTTATTTGGGCTACTTCCATAATATAACTGGTATCTAAATCAAATAATTTTATTCCTTCAGTTTTTACTTCATCAATACTATTAGCTTGATTCAAAGAATTAGAAATAACAGAAACAGTTTCTTTTATATTATCTAAATTATTATTTTCTTCTTTAGTTTCCGGTATTTCTTGAGTTTCTTCTTCTGCAGGTAAACTTTCGGCAATTGGTTCATTATCTTCTTCATCATTAATTATTTCTTCTTGTTCAATTGGTATGTTTTCTACAGGAAGCTCTTCTTCAACCGCTTCATCAGTACTTTGCAGTAAATCTAACTTCTTAAAATTCATTTCATCTTTTTCTTCTGTTTTTATTTCTTTACTTTCTTTTTTAGAGTTATATGCTTGATAATCTTTTGATTTATTAGTTGTACTATTTTCTAAATCTAAAGGAGCTATTAAACCATAAGTAACTAAGCCCATTAATATAAGAATTGAAAAAAATGTCGCTTTCACAATTTCACCTCCCTTCATTAAATATATTATCGGTTTTTCTTCAATTTCCTTTTTTTTAAGGTAATTTTTATTCTAAAAAATTCGACAAAAAAACTAGATTTTTGTTATCTAGTTAATTTATTTAATAAACATCGCATCGCCAAATGAGAAAAAACGATATTTTTCTAATGTAGCAATTTTATAAGCATTCATAATTATTTCTTTACTGGCAAGAGCACTTACTAACATTAAAAGCGTACTTTTTGGTAAATGAAAATTAGTAATTAAGCCGTCAATAGCTTTAAATTTATAACCAGGATAAATAAAAATATTAGTATTGCCGCTACATTCTTTAAAGTGACCATTTTCAGAGGCAGCAGCTTCTAAAGTACGCGTGGTCGTGGTGCCAACGGCAATAATTCTGCGGTTTTCTTTTTTAGCTTGATTTAAAGCTTGGGCGGTATCAGCCGAGATAGAATAATATTCACTATGCATTACATGGTCATTAATATTTTCTACTACTACGGGACGGAAAGTTCCCAAACCAACATGCAAAGTAATATATTTTATTATTACTCCTTTTTGTTCTAATTTCGTTAATAAATCTTGAGTAAAATGCAAACCTGCTGTCGGCGCGGCGGCACTGCCTAAGTTTTTAGCATAAACCGTTTGATAGCGATCTTTATCTTTTAGTTTTTCTTTTATATAAGGAGGCAGTGGCATTTGTCCTAATTCATCTAATATTTCATAAAATATGCCCTCATAAAGCATTTGAACTTGAACTATTCCCTCTTCTAAAATTTTAAGAACTTGAGCCTTAAGATGAGAACCAAAAGAAATAATAGTTCCTTCTTTTAATCTTTTAACGGGCTTAGCTAAACATTCCCAAATATCTTCTTTAATATTTTTTAAAAGTAACAACTCTATAATAGCTTTAGTTTCTTCCTTTTGGCCAATTAAACGGGCGGGAATAACTTTTGTATCGTTTAAAACCAAAACATCACCAGCTTTTAAATAATCTATAATATTATAGAAATGTTCATGTTTAATTTCGCCCGTTTTTTTATCTAAAACCATTAATCTTGATTCTTCCCGTTTTTCTAAAGGCGTTTGGGCAATTAAACTTTCATCTAAATCATAATTGAAATCCTCGGTTTTCATTTGCTTTTTTTACTCCTCTCTTTTTTAAAATCCTAATTACTTCGTTTTGCTCAGGGGTTATTAAATTATCATTATAATACATAATAATATTTTCATTTTCTTTAATTAACTCAATATATCCTAAGTATTCCCAACAAAAATTTTGCCAACAATTTTTAGAATTTATTTGTCGATATTCATAAAATTCTAAAGCTTTTTGAACATCATACATTAAATGTTGACTAACTAACATACTTGCTAATTTTACCATATCATTAATAAAAAGATTAGATAAAACATTGCCCCTTTTATCAATAAACCCTTGATGATTTATATTTTCATAATAAGCAAATTGATGAATTGCTAAATTAATATCATCACACTTATATATTTTTATTTTTTCATTTAACCATGTTAAATAATAATCATTATCTTCCTTTTCTATTTTAATAAATCCTGTAAATAAAATTTCATTAGCATAAATATAACCTAATTCCATTAAAACAAATTCTAAATAAGGATAAAAACTATGATAATTTTGACTAAAATTTTCATAGTTTGTTCTATTATTAGAACTTTCTTTTAAATAAGCTCTAATTATTTCTCGACATATAACATCTAAATGGTTATAATCAGTAACTATTTCTTCCGTATTTTTAATTAATTTTATATAGTTAGACATAAATTAAAACAATGATTCATTATGATCTATTTTTAAATGATTATAGGCTTTTTCACTGGCAACACGCCCGCGAGAAGTTCTTTTAACAAATCCTTCTTGTAACAAATAAGGCTCGACAACATCTTCAATCGTTGTAACTTCTTCGCCAATTGAAGTAGAAATAGTTTCAACTCCTACTGGTCCACCATTAAATTTTAATATTAAAGCTTCTAAATATTCAATATCAATTGCATCTAAACCAGCCTCATCCACATTTAAACGATTTAGAGATTTGGTCGTAATTGCTTTTGTAATATGACTATTCCCTTCTACTAAAGCAAAATCACGAACTCGTTTAAATAATCGATTAGCAATTCGAGGGGTTTTTCGACTTCTTTTAGCTAATTCCTCGGCTGCATTATCATCAATGGGAAAATCTAAAACGCGACTGGTTCTTTTAATAATTTGCTCTAATTCTTCAATCGTATAATAATTAAGTTTAGAAACAATGCCAAACCGATCTCTTAAGGGTGAGGAAATATCCCCCGCTCTCGTTGTTGCTCCTACTAAAGTAAAAGGCGGCAGGTCAATTTTAATATTGCGGGTGTTTCCCTCACTACCAATGACAACATCGAGTTCAAAATCTTCCATGGCTGGATAAAGAATTTCTTCAATATAACGAGGCATCCGATGAATTTCATCTATAAATAAAACATCACCTGGCTCTAAAGTCGATAATATCGCTGCTAAATCTCCACTTTTTTCAATTGAGGGACCACTTGCAGTCTTTAAATCAGTGCCCAGTTCATTAGCAATAATATGAGCTAAGGTCGTTTTTCCTAAACCTGGTGGACCATACAACAATACATGATCTAAAGTTTCATTTCGCATTTTACAGGCTTTAATAAATACATCAATATTTTCTTTTAATTCTTGTTGCCCAACATATTCTTCTAAAGTAGCAGGACGAATCGATTTTTCAAATTCATCAGTAGTTAATTCTTCTGTATCTATTATTCTTTCCATAATTTATTCCTTTCTTTTTATTTTAATAGTAATTTTAAAGCTTCTTTTACTTGATCTTCAACTTTTAAACTTTTATCAATCTGGGGCATAACCCTTTTAATATCGGGATTTTTATAACCAAGATTAACTAAAACACTTCGTAATTCATCTAAAGAATTATCATCTTCACTACTACTTGCTAATTTACCTTTTAAATCTAAAATAATCTGCCGCGCAATTTTTTCCCCAATTTTAGGAAATTTAGTTAAATATAAAACATTACCTCGATCTATGGCATCAATTATTCCCTCTACACTTCCTGTGGCAAGCATCGGTAAAATCATTTTTGGTCCTAAACCTTTAACATTCATCAGTCTTAAAAATAAATCTTTTTCTTCTTTATTTTTAAAACCATATAATGAAAATTCATCTTCTCTTATATGATTATATAAATAAATTATTTCTTCTTTGGCAAGTTCATAACTATATGGATTAGCTACAAATATGGTATAACCAATATTTCCTGTCTCAACTACAATATAATTACTACTTTGTTCCACAATTTTTCCTTTAATATAATTAAACATCACTACCACCTTATATATAATATCATACATTTGTACACTAATCTAGACATTTAATAAAAAAATTGTAAATCCTAAATATTTTTCGATTTTTCCTTTTTTAATATTAAGATCTAAATTATATAATTCTTTTAATTTATTTTTTAATTCTATATTACTATAATTATAAGCATACTTTTCATATTTTTCATATTGCCAATTTTGTAATTTGAGAATCTGTTGCAACTCTTCTTTATTTCTTAATTTATTTTTAATAATATAAGTATGACGATATTCTCGAGCTAATAAATTTATTAAAGCAACAGGTTCTTCTTTTAAAATTTTTAAATCATTAAATAATTTAAAATATCTTTTTTTATCTTTATCCATAATAGCATTAATTAATTTAAAAATATTATCTTCAATAGAAATTGAAGATATACTTTTAATATCTTTTAAAGTTAAATTTTTCTTTTCTAAAAAACATAATTTAATTTTTTCAATTTCATTATATAAAATATCATAATTATTTAAAGATGCTTTAATCAAATAATTAATTGCTTCATAATCCATTTTATAACCATCTTTTTTTAAATCTAAATTTATTTTTTTATTCATTTCATATTCATTTAATTTAGCAATATTAATTATTTGATATTTTTCTTTCATAATTTTAGTTATTTTTTTTCGTTCATCAATTTTGGTATTTAAAGTAAAAATAATGATAGTTGAGGGATTGGGATTTTCAAGATAATTTAAAAGTAAATCACTATCTTCTTCTTTTAATTTACCACTACTAAAAAAGGAAGAATTTTTAGCAATAATATATTTAATTTCATCATCAATCCCCAAATAAGCAGCTTCAGTAATTAAATCTTGCATACTAACGTTATTCATATCATATTTTAAGACATTAGTACTATTTTTAATAATTTTTTCTAATTCTTCATTAATTAATCTAAAACTCTCACTGCTAATTAAATAAGCTTTCATTTATACCCACCAGTAATATTGTACTAAAGTTAAGAAAAAAGGACAAGTAATAGACAAGTAATAGACATAAATTTCTATCTTGAAAAAAATAGTATTAAATGTTATATTCTTGAGTTTGACAGTTGTGACAAACAAAAATTCTCATAACCCTAGGTGAAACCTGGAAAAAGTGAGAATTTTTTTCTTAAAAAAATGCTGCGTACAACGCTATGATTTTATATGTTGAAAAATTTTTTGAAAATTTTTATAAGAAATTATTTCAAA
>CANQLL010000066.1 GCA_947624705.1 uncultured Bacilli bacterium
AAAATCTTAGAGTTCAGTTGATTATTCTTTTATTTTGATGTAAGATATTTACCTAAGAGGTGAAATATATATGTGGCAATTTTTAGGAACAATAAATCAGATAGATGAAGATGATATTGTAAATGGCACTTTAACAATTCCCGAAGGAGTAGAAAAGTTATCGGTTGTCTTGACGCATTATCCTAATATTGATATTTTAAATAAAGTTAAAAAAATAGTTCTTCCTAAAAGTTTTAAAAACTTAGATGGAGTTTTTAGAATGTTTGAAAATTTAGAAGAAGTTAATTTAGAAAATGTGGAAACAATTAGTAGAGAGGCTATTAGTTATGAACTTAAATTAAAAGAAGCTAACTTGACAAGTTTAAAAAAGATTGCCTTTGATTCTCTTTTTACAATACTTGATAACTCCCAAAAAATAATTATTGATAAAAATTTTGGAAAAATTAAAATTACTAATTATTGTTTTGATGCAGATGCATTAGGTGTTATACGAACAGTAGTTGCCTTTAAAATAAATTCATATTATGCCGGGCCTAAAAAGCAAATTATTTGTCCTTATAAAATAAATGGTAGAAATATAGCTGTTGATTGTACTTCATATTACAATGTTTCTTTAAGTGATGATGAAGAAAATAAAGAAGAGTTAGAAAAATATTTGAATTATTGCTCCAAATTAAGTGAACTAAAAAAAGCTTTATATCATTATAATCTAATTTATGATTCATTAGATAATCTTAATTGTGAAGATAAAATCCAAGAGTATTATCAATTAAATGAATATATTAAAGCCACCAAAAATGTATTAACTAAATATATCTCAGAGTATGATGATTTCAAAAACATAGATGAAAATAATTATGCAATAGATTTAATAAAGGAAATTTCTTCATCTATTAAATCTATAACTAAAGAAATTAACCAAAAAATGAATAATGAATATAACATATCTCAACAATATGTTAAAGGCTTAAAAAAGTTGTTAAATAAATAATATAGGTTAGGGGAGTTTTATGATGAATGAAGAATTTAATAATTATTATTTAAAATTAGAAGAAATATTTAAAAATGTTATGGTATATTATCTTGATTTAATAAAAAGTCAAGATTTAAATGAAAATATTGATAAATTACAAATGGTTTTACAATTAAAAGATTATTTAAAAGCGGATGAAAAAAGATATCATGAACTTTTAAAAAATTATGATAAGTATAAACATTTAGATAAACAAAATCTTTTAAATAAATTAAATGAAGCAATTACAAGTATCTTTTATAAAAGTTGGAAAGATAATATTTGGTTTAAATATCAAGATAATGAGGAAATAAAAGAATTAATTATTGATCAAACCAAAAAAGAGTATCATTTAGCTTTAAAAAATATTAATAATGAGTTAAATGATATTGAAAATAAAGTAATAGACTTAAAATTAAATGAAGCTTTATTAGAGCTAAATGATGCTATAAAATATTTTCAAACAATAAATGAAAATTATCAAGATGTATTTAATTATGATTATAATGGTAATATAAAATTTTTTAGACAAATTATTGCTCAAAATATAAATTGTTTAACTGAAAATATAAAAGCTTTATGGCCAAGAAATGAGGAATATCCTCAATGTTTAAATAGACATATATAAGAAAGATGTGAAAAATATGAAAATAAATACAAAAAACCTATTGGCGCTTTGCCATATAATAGATGAATACCCTCAATTTAGAGAAGATTTAGAACCATTTGTAGAAAAAACGAACAATTATTATAACAACATTTCAAAATTTGTTTCTCTTACAAATTCCAAACGAATAATAGGTGGAAAGAAAGAAAAACAAATATATAATAAAAATAAAGAAATATTTGATAAAATTAATAGATATTCTTATATTTCCAATTTTTTATTAGAAATAGAGGATATAGATAATTTTTATAATTATCTTAATGAGTATCGAGAAAATTTAAATAAAATAACTTTAGTAGTCACGAAAATAACTGATTTAGGAATTAAAACAATTAATTTGGATTTATCTCAAGATTTTACTAAAGAAAATTATCAATTAGATACTTCTACTAATATTCCTTTTCGAAAGTTTGATTTTGTTGATAATATAAAAATTATTCCTAATTATGAAAGCGAAATCGTAAAATATACTACTACTAATTCTCCTTATCAAATAAAAATACAAATAGATGCTTTTTTATATGATCCTGAAATTCATGTTACTGATATGACATTAAATACTTTAGTATTTGACGCTAATACTTTACCAAAAGAATTGACTATGGAAGAAACATTTAACAAAATAAAGTATTTAAATTCTTTGTCACAAGAAAATCATCAAGTTCAAAATTCTGTTAATTTACTAGTTGGAGTTAATGATTTAGAAAAACAAGTTAAAAAACTGGAACAAGAACTACATTATAATAGTTTATTAACTTCAAAAGTAGAAATACAAAAAATTCTTTTAAATATGAAAAAATGTTTATTACAATTAAAACAAGAGAGTGAAAATTATATTGAAAGTATTACAAAAGATAATGGAATAGTTACACCAGAATTAATTAAAGAAGAAAAAGAAGCATATCTAAATAGAAGATTTTATAGAGGGATAGATTTTGATTAAATAAATAGTTATAATAAAAACAGAAGTGGAGGAAGTACTAAATGAAGAAAAAGGAATTAAAATCCGAAGTAAAAGAAAATTTAGACAAAATTAAAGGCAATAAATTCATTAATGAATTTAAAGAATTTATTGCTAAAGGAAATGTCGTTGATTTAGCAGTTGGTGTTATTATTGGTGGAGCATTTGGTAAAATTGTAACTTCAATCGTTAGTGATATTTTAATGCCAGTTATAGGTGTTATTATTGGTGGCCATGATTTTACTTCTTTAAAATTTACTTTTGGCAATGCTAATATTATGATTGGTAATTTTATTCAAAATGTTATTGATTTTTTAATCATTGCTATTTGTATATTTGTTATTGTTAAATTAATTAATAAAATAATGCCTAAAAAAGAAGAAAAACCAGCTGAACCTACTAAAAGTGAAGAAGTAGTTTTACTTGAAGAAATTAGAGATTTGTTAAAAAAAGAAAAGTCTAAAAAATAAAAAATACTAAGTTTTAAAATTTAGTATTTTTTATCTTATAAAATAGATAACAAAGCTAGCTATTGTTCCAACAACCATGACAATTAACATGGACCATACTGCTATCTTTTGGGTTTTTTTACTCATTTTAATTTTCACCTCAACAAAATAAATTTATCATATTTTTCTTCTATTGTAAATATATTTAATTAGGTGAAATTTATGAAAAGGTTAAAGAATAGCAATGTAGCAAAGATTTTTATTTTAACTTTATTAATTTGTGGTTTATTATTTGGAATTATTTATTTTAATTTACAAAATGATTTAAATAAATCATTAATCACTGAAAAAATGAGTGATTTTGCTAACATAATTAAAACAACTAATCAAAATATGATATTAAATCATTTATTGATTATTATTATTTTAATGTTTCTAGCTTATTCAATTATTGGCATGCCTTTAATTTTATTTTATTTATTTTATGAAAGTACAAGTATTGGTTTTTTCTTAGCATCTATTTATTCTATTTATAAAATTAAAGGCTTATTATTTGGAATTATTTTTATTATTATCTCTAAATTACCTTTTATTTTATTTTTAATATATATTAGTTATATTGCTTTAAAAATAACCAAAAAATTATTAAGAGTTTTAATTTTTAAAGAAAATGATTCTTTATATCAATTATTAAAAAATCTGTTTTTAAAGTTAGCTATTGCTATTATAACTATATTAATATATGATTTATTTTTATATTTTTTTGCTAATAAAATATTAAAATTATTTCTATTTTTATTAAAATAATTAAATTTTATTCTAGTTGTCTATATTTTTATTCCTTGCTATACTAATAGCAAGGAAGTGAAAGCTTATGAAAAAAATTTTAACAATCATTTTAAGTTTAAGTTTAGTTGTTTCATCCTTAATTTTATTATTATTAATGCCAATTAAAAAGAATCTTAATAATAATTTTATGAAAGAAGTTATAACTAGTATAGATGTGGAAAAAATGGTAGAGTCCAATCCGCAAGTAAAAAAACAAATAGATAAAAAACTTACTCCTTTATATGATGTTACTAGAGAAGTAGGATTAAGTGATGAAGTCATTATTAAAATTTTTAATTTAAAAGAAGTAAAAGAATTGCTTGGTGATGTTGCTAATAATATTTATTTAACAATTTTAACTGAAAAAAGTCATAAATTAATTCAACCACAAGAAATTGAAAATATTATTGGCGAGGCAATAGATGATATTAATAAAACGAGATTATATTTTATTAATGATGAGACTAAAACAAAAGTATTAAATACTATAAAAGAAGAAATTGCTAAATATCAAGATTATATTCCTAATACTAATATAGTTTTAGATAGTATTCCAAAAGAAGAACAACAAATAATAAATCTTAGTAAATTTATATTATCTAAAAAATTTTTAAAATCTATTATTTTAATAATTATTATTTCCTTTTTAGGAATATTAGTCCTAAATCTTAGTAAAGGTAAATGGTTAAAATATAGTGCAATTAATATTTTAATTGCTAGTTTAATTAGTTTAATCTTAACAATTATTTTCACTATTTTAAATAAAATTTATTTCCAAACTAATTATTTAAATATTTATAATATAGGTAATAAAATATTAAAAACAAGTTATATCTTAAATGTGATAATAATAAGTTTTATAATTTTAATATTGATTATTTATCACTTGAAAAATAAAATTAATTCTAAGAAAGTTAATGTTAAGGCTTAACTTTCTTTTTCTTGAGGTTTTTGATATAATCTTAGCAGTTAAGCAAGGTGATATTTGATGAAAAAAGTTGTAGTAGGAATGAGTGGAGGAGTTGATTCTTCGGTAGCTGCTTATTTACTAAAAAAAGAAGGATATGAAGTAATAGGTTTATTTATGCGAAATTGGGATAGCACTTTAAATAATGACACTTTAGGTAATCCTAATCTAGTTGAAAATATTTGTCCCCAAGAACAAGATTATAATGATGCTAAAAAAGTATGTGAAGAATTAGATATTCCGTTACATCGAGTAGATTTTATTAAAGAATATTGGGATAATGTCTTTTCTTACTTTTTAGAAGAATTAAAAAAAGGAAGAACTCCTAATCCTGATTTAATGTGTAATAAATATATTAAATTTGATGTCTTCATTAAAGAAGCACGAAAACTAGGAGCCGATTATATTGCAACAGGTCACTACGCGCGAACTTATGGTAATCGTTTACTAAGAGGTGTTGATCAAAATAAAGATCAATCCTACTTCTTAGCCCAACTAACGCCTAATCAATTAAAAGATGTTTTATTTCCAATTGGTAATTTAACTAAACCAGAAGTTCGGCAAATTGCTGAAGAAATAAACATCACTACAGCTCATAAAAAAGATTCAACAGGTATTTGTTTTATTGGCGAAAGACATTATCAAGCCTTTATATCTAATTATTTAAAACCAAATCCAGGGGATATTGTTGATGTAGAATCTAAAGAAGTTATTGGCCGACATACAGGTCTTATGAATTATACCATTGGGCAAAGAAGAAATGTTGGTATCAGTGGGAATGAGAAGAGACATTTTGTTTGTGGTAAAGATGTTAAGAAAAACACTTTATATGTTTGTTTTGGCGAAGATAATGAGTATTTATATTCTGATGCTTGTTTAATTGAAAATGTTAATTTTATTTCGCCCACAACTCCTCCTTTTTGTACGGCCAAATTTCGCTATCGAGGTGAAGATCATGCGGTATCCGTAGAATATTTAGAAAATAATGAAGCAATGGTTAAATATCCCGGAAAAGCTAAAGCAGTTACTCCGGGACAAGCTTGTGTTTTATATTTAGGTGAGCAATGTTTAGGTAGCGGCATTATTAAAGAAATCTATAAAAATAATGAAAAATTATGGTACTTATGATAGAATGTTTAGCAAGTTATGAAAGTTTTTGAGTATTCAAAAAGTTTTATAACGGCATTGTACCAAATTTCTGAGGAAAA
>CANQLL010000067.1 GCA_947624705.1 uncultured Bacilli bacterium
GAAAATGCTTTACCAGGAGATAAAAAAGTAATAACATTTACTGTAAGAAATAAAGGTACTGTAACCACGCAATATAATGTTGATTTAATCAATGTAACAAATGGATTTATAAAAGATGAATTAGTATATAGTATCAAAAGAAATGGAAAAGACGAAAAAGGAGAAACACCATTACCAGGAAGTGATATAACTTTACTAGAGGGAGTAAGTATTGAAAAAGATGAAATAGATACCTATGAATTAACAATCGAATTTAAAGAAACATATTCAGAACAAAATTATAATCAAGGAAAAGAATTTAATGGTTTAATTCAAATAAATGGATATAAACCAGAATATACTAAAACAATCTTAGGAGTAACATATCCTGTTATTCAAGAAGAACCAGATTTTACTATAGGATTTCCCAATGAAGAAACATCAGAAGAAGATATAACCAAAGGAAGTGGATTATATAAAACAACCGATGACTATGGAGGAACAAGTTATATCTTTCGCGGTCAAGTAGATAATAATTATGTAAGATTTGCAGAGCGTTATTGGCGCATTCTCAGGGTCAATGGAGATGGGACAATCAGATTAATGTTAGAGGATAGTATAGGTTTATCAGCTTTTGACTCAAATGCACCAACTACTGTTCCTAATTTTAATAATGATTATGACAGAGATATTTCAACTGAGAGTTCAAGTGTTAATACTATTGTTGTGCTTCCATCTCAAGCTTTTTATGTAGGCTTTACAAGGGACGGAAATCCGTGTCTAAATAATAGTCCCTGTGAAGTAACGTATGATAATCTTTCTAAAACATTTACTAATCAAAATGGAGGAACAAATAGTACAATTAAAGATACCTTAGAAGAATGGTATAAAACAAATTTAAATGACTTTGATGATCAGATAGCCTATGGCTTGTTTTGTAATGATATAAGCTATGGAAGTGGAGCCGATAATAATTCAAGGTTTGCCTTATATTATGGAGCGTCCGAAAGAATAAATTCGGGAAACTCAACGTTAATCTGTCCTGAACAAGTAGATAGTGAAGGACAACCTCGAAACTATGGTGGCTTATATAAAACGAAGATTGGTTTAATCACAGCGGATGAACTAAACATGAGCGGATTATTATCTACTACTTCATATTCATCCGAGCAAAATTATTTAAAAAGAAATTATTGGTATTGGTCAGTTTCACCTGCCGTCTACTTTAAGGGTATTGCTAATGTGTTCAATACTTATTTTGCGGAGTACTTCATTAACAATGCTTATGAAAGTGGGACCGTGGTGCCAGTAATCAATATAAAAACAGATAACATTTCTTATTTCGGCTCAGGTATAGAAGGCGACCCAATCGATATTCAATAAAATCTTCTTCTTTTTCTTAAAATTAAATGCTATAATTATTTTAAGGAAAGATGTGTATGAATAATAAAAAGGGTTTTGTTTTTGTTGAAACAATTGTTGTTTGTTCAGTTTTAGCTATTTCTTTAGTAACTATCTATGCCGCATTTGTATTAATCGTTAATGATCAGAAAAAACGAAATAAATATGATCAAGCTATTTATAATTATCGTTTATATAATATTGCCAAAGAATTAAATGATTCTTTAGGTGGTAATTGTAATAATTCATATAATAACATCAAAAATCAAAGTAAATTATTTTCTGATTTAGAATCTTTATATTTTGTTAAAGCTAATACTCTTAATAGTTGGAATCCACCTAATTATAATCAATTGTTAGAATATAAAAAAACAATTAATTCTGTTTCCAATTCTTGTCTTTTAATTGGTGAATTTAAAAAACATAATAATATAACTGGTGATGATGAATATTATTATGCAAATGTTACAATAAAAAGGAATGGTTAGATGAAACTAAATAAAAAGGGTATAACTATTGTAGAAATGTTAGTAAGTATTGCTTTAATTAGTGTTGTTTTAATCTTTTTATTAAGACTTTTACTAGCTTTAGAAGATATGGATGATAAAAGTTTAAGTATGTTAGAATATGAAGAAAAAACATCCGTTATAATAAGTGAAGTACAAAATTATATTAAAGATTTAAATGATTGCAATTTTACTAAAAATAATAATACAAAATTAACTATTGCTTGTCCAAATGTAGAAAGTAATAATTATATAACTATGCAAAAAGATAATAAAAATTTAACAATAACAAATTGTTTTAATTTAAATGATGGCGATTGTGAAGAAAAAACATGGCAATTTCCTACCAATTCAACTTTAAGTGATATTAAATTAACTTCTAAAAATAATTTACTTATAGCCACAATTGATGTTACAGATGATAAAGATAATATTTATCCTATTGAAATTTCATATTATAAAACTAATAGTTAATAATATAAAACTTATTAAAATATGTAAAAAACGAAATTTGATAAATTTTTTAAAATTTAAATCAGTATCATTTATGATACTTTTTATTTGGGTTAAAATGCTTAAACTACCAAAAGAAATAAATAATAAAGCTAAATAAGCTTTTAAAATAATAGAATTATTTAAAGTACTTAAAGCATTTAACCCTTGCGAAAATTCTAATAAACCAGTTAATAAAGTAATTATAAAATTATTTTTTAAAAAATTTTTAACTAAACAAATAAATATATTATAAAAAGTAATTGTTCCTAAAATTAAAAGCATTGTATTTAAACAATCTTTAATACTTAAAGCAATAACTTCCGGTAAACTTTTAGTATTTTTAGCTATAGTTAAATTATTTTTTTCATCAGGATAGAAAAAAGCTAAGATAAAATTGGCTAAATAATGACTGATTATAATCCTAAAAGTTATTTTTTTTGAAAAAGTTAGAGATAAAACAGAAAGTAAAAATAAGGGATTAGCAAAAAAAGAAAAACCTAAAATATTATTAGCTTCTTTTTGATTAATTTGTTTTTGTAGATACATATCTTTTGTATACTTAGCATTAGAGGGAAAACCAGATAATAATGCTAAAAGCATAATAATAGTTTTATTTTTTAATTTAAATATTTTTTTAATATAATAAGCAAAATTATAATTTATTAAAATACTTCCTATTACTAAAAAGGGAAATAATGAGGGAAAAAGTTTAAATAACCATAAATTAGTTACTTCTTTAATACTATTTATAACTAACGTATAATTAGTTAAAATAAAGAATAAAATTAATGTCAAACTACTTAAAATAATTAAATCTTTAATATTTTTTTTCATATCTAACCTCATATTTTGCTATAATTATAATGGTGATTATAAGTGTTTAATAAAATGTATGAAAAAGTAAAAAAATTTATTTTAGATAATTTAGTTTTTTTAATTGTTTTAGTTATTTTAAATTTATTGTTTTGGGTAGAATTACCTTATGTTATCTACGCACCAGGTGGAGCAATTAATTTAGAAAATCGAATTGAAACAAAAAGTAATTATGATTCAGATGGTAAATTGCAAATGGCTTATGTTTCCATGGTGCGCGGCTCGATTCCATTTTTGCTTGCTTCCTATGTTATTCCCAATTGGGATATTGAAGCAAAAGCAGATTTAACTTTAGAAAATGAAACGATGGAAGATATGCTTAAAAAAGATAAGCTTTATATGCAAGAATCAATTGATAATGCGACAATTTCGGCTTTAAACTTATTAAATCATGATTATGAAATTCAAAAAATTCATAATATTGTTATTTATATTGCTCCCGAAGCAAAAACAGATTTAAAACTTTATGATGAAATCATAAAAGTTGATAATCAAGAAATACATTCTTTAGACGAATATAAAAAAATAGTAGAAAGTCATAAAGTAGGGGATATTTTAAATTTAGTTGTGGAACGTAAAGGTAAAGAAAAAAATCTTACTATTAAAGTTTTTAAAACAGAGTATGGGTTAAAAACTGGTATTTCAATTGTCAATAATTATGATTTAAAAACAAAAGACAATGTTAAAATTAAAAGTAAATTAAGTGAATCTGGACCATCTGGAGGATTAATGATGGCTTTAGGTATTTATAATTCTTTAACAGAAGAAGATATTACTAAAGGTAAAAATATTATTGGTACTGGAACTATTGATGTAAATGGTAATATTGGGGAAATAGGGGGAGTAAAGTATAAATTAATTGGAGCTGTTCGTAATAAAGCAGATATCTTTATTTGTCCAAAAGAAAATGAAAAAGAAGCAAAAAAGGTTGCAAAAGAAAATAATTACGATATAATAATACTCACTGCTGATAATTTAGCAGAAATTATTCAAAAATTAGAAAACATTTAGGAGGATTTTATGAAAAGAATGTTTGTTGATTATATGGCTTATTTAGGTAACTTAATGCAATTAGATGAAAATAAAGGTTTAACTGAAAAAGAGTTAAATAAAAAATATAATATGTATGAAAGAATAAATATTTTAACTAAATGTAGTAATACATATCGGCAAAAATTATCTTTACCAGTTGGCACTTATCAAATAAAACCTTTATTACATTTAAATAATCATTATATCAGTGAAAAAACTTTAGAAGAAAATGAAATAGTTGCTATTGAAGTTAATCAAAATGAACTTAATAATGTAAAAATACCATATAATTTAATATATGTTTTAAATATGTTAAATAAAGATTATTATAAAATGAAGTTATATAATATTTTTACAATGAATAAGTTAACAGATTTTGAATTAGAAAATATCGATGATGAGGATGTTGTAAATTACTATTTAAAATATGCTAAAGGAATATTATATTCTAAAGAAATTAATGAAGATGGAACTATATCATTAGTGAAGATACATAATTCAGCTGAGAAGATAACCAATAGTAATTTATGTTATATATGTGATGGTAAATATCCAGATAAGATGGCCGAAATGATTAGTTATTTAAAAGAACAAACTAATGGTCATTATGTGCAAAATGAATTACCAGAAAAAAATAAAAAGAATATCTTTAAAAGAATATTAAAATAAAGATATTTTTTTATAAAGAAAAATATTATTTATTAGTAATATAAAAAAGCCTGAAAATAAAGGCTTTTTGTTTTTAAGATGGTGCCCAAGGCCGGACTTGAACCGGCACGGGCTTTAACACCCGCAGGATTTTAAGTCCTGTGCGTCTACCTATTCCGCCACTTGGGCAAGGCACTGTCTTAAATAAGACTATTAAAGTATACTGCAATATCACGTTTTTTGCAAGACTTTATAGTTAAAAAGTTACAAAATTTTCAGGATAATTGTAATTTAGGTTAGATTTGCGCTAAAAGCGTTTATAAATGATTGACTTTTAAAAAAAAGTTATGATATAATCTTTTTGTTGTTAAAAACATTGGAGGAATACCCAAGTCTGGTTGAAGGGACCGGTCTTGAAAACCGGGAGGTCGCGCGAGCGGCGCAGGGGTTCGAATCCCTTTTCCTCCGCCATATTATTTATCGCGGGATGGAGCAGTCTGGTAGCTCGTCGGGCTCATAACCCGAAGGTCGTTGGTTCAAATCCAGCTCCCGCAACCATTTGGTTCCGTAGTGTAGCGGTTATCACGTCTGCCTGTCACGCAGAAGATCGCGGGTTCAATTCCCGTCGGAACCGCCATTTGGCTTCATAGCTCAGTCGGTAGAGCAGAGGACTGAAAATCCTTGTGTCGCTGGTTCAATTCCCGCTGGAGCCACCAAGAATTGATATCCAAAAAGTCTTATAAAGTGAGGCTTTTTTCTTTTGCTTTTTTGTGGACAATTTATGGACAAAAATAAAAGTAGTAACAGCTTTGCTTTTTAATTTAAGTATTCAGATAAAATAAATGACAGAGAAAAAGTGTAAAGTGTAAAGAAAAATAAATTTATACTTGACAAATGTTCGGGGGGTTATAATGCTATTATGTAAACCTAGAAAATATACTTTACATA
>CANQLL010000068.1 GCA_947624705.1 uncultured Bacilli bacterium
TTTAAACGGTATAATTAATTTATCAAATGTGATGAATCAAACTATAAGGTGCAAAACCCCTTTTGCAAACGCACCAAATAAGATATAAACTCGAACTTTTATAGTTCGAGTTTTAAAATATTTGAATTTAGGATATGCTACGTTATAAAAAAATAGTAAATTAAAGAAAAGTATAGTATAATACTTTAGAGAAAAGGAGTGTGTAGTTTATATGGAAAATTTAAATTTTGAACCTTACTTTGGAGATACAGATATTCAATACTATGATTCTAAATACCTTATTACAATTTTAGAAAATATATTAGAAAATAAATTAGATGAGATTAAGAATAAAATTAATAATACCCAAGTTATGGTTTCTAAAGAACAAATAACAGAATATTTAGAAAAAAGATTTGCAGAAGAAAATCCAGAACTAAAGAGTAGAATTGAAAGTCCAAAACCTAAAAGAAGCAGAAATGTGGCGGAATGGACTGATGAAGATATTGAAGCTTCATCTCAAGAATTTGCTGATAGTCTAAGTGTGGCCCGTTATTATTTTGAACCTTATACTTTAGAATATTTTAAGAGGTATTCTAATATTGTAAGAAATAAATCTCTTTTACTATTGAGTATTATAGAAAAATTAGGAAATAAAAATTATGCGTTGATACAAGATTTATTGTCAGAACTTGATGTGCAATTAGACAAAAATGGCAATATTTTAAAAGAAGATATTATTCGTTTGATAACTCCTACTGTATATAATATTAAAAAATTAAATGAAAAAGTTACTAAAGCAAATGATTTATCAACTTATTTAGCTTTTAAAATGTCTAAACATTCTTTATATAAAGATGATATTTCAGAAGGAGAAATATATCCGACAGAATTACTTCAAATAAAAAATTTATATTATGGTGATATTAAAGGAAATATACCATTATCAAATAATCAAAAAGCTGAATTAGAAGATCAAGAAAGAAAATTGATGCTATTTTAGCATTTTTTACCTAAATAGCTGTTGTATTTCCTTTTGGACACAAATAAACCACGCACTTGCTAAAAGTGCGTTTTTATGTTATGATGAATGTGTCAAGGAAACTTGCATAAAATAAAAAGGGAATACCTAATTTTGATGAGTTAGGTACTATTCCGAAAATTTAGACTAGTACCGACCTATACAGCTGGTACTATTTTTATTAATATGATTAAAATCACAATAATAAGGAGTATTATGATAGTACAAAGATATTTCTCTGATTTTCTCATAACTTCACCTCCTTCCACTTTAAAAAGTAAAGGAGAATAGTACCTAAACTAACTAAGTATTCCTAAAACAATTATATCAAACAAATGTTCTTGATACAATGCTTTTATACTAAATATTTTCAATTTAGAAACATACTAGTAATTTGACTTTGTAAAATAAAATTAAAGTAAAGGAGTGACTAGATATTAAAATATTAATTGTTACTGACATAGATAATCCTGGATTAAAAGAAGATTGCTTCATAGCAAAATCTTTTATTAAAGATGGGCATCATGTTACTATTTCAAGACAAGACTATTGTGAAGAATTGGATGATTTCTTTGATGTCATTTTATTAAGAAATATATGGCATCTAGATAGTGAAAAATTTTTGCAACATAGAAATAATATATTAAATTTAAAAAATAGACTAAAAATTAAAAAAGTTCCTACAATTAATCTGAATAGTAAATTTGATGATAATGGAAAAATTTACTTGGAAGAGTTATTCAATAAAGGGTATCAAGTTATTCCAACATCAAGAAAAGTATTAGATTTTAATACATATGCTAGTGATTATAAATTTTTGTTAAAACCAATTAAAGGATATGACAGCTTTGGAATACTTGAGAAAAAGAAAAATGAAATTATAGAAAGTGAAAGTTATATTATACAACCAAAAATAAAATTTGAAAAAGAAGTTGAATTTTATTTTATAAATAAAGAATTTCAGTATGTTCTAGAATTTGTACCCGGTAAAAAGCCAATTTATCCTATACCAAAATTATATAATTACACAAGTGATGAGTTAGAGTTAGCTCAACAATTTGCTAATTTATGTGATGAAAATTTTGTGGGAGTTCAAAGAATAGATTTTTTGAAATTACCTAATGGAGAACTATTACTTTTGGAAATAGGGGACTCTGCACCATATTTAAATCTAAACTCTTTAGATGAAAAAACTAGAAATAAATTTTTAGAAAATTATAAAAATATGGTTTATAGTTATGCTAATAAACAATAAAAGATGTTACAAATAGTGTTTTATCTTGTTTTATTTTTCGAATAAGAACTATATGACAAGTATTCGTTATTTTCATCTTTGATCCAAGATCCAAATTTTCCTATTATTTTAATAGGTTTTTCTAAGGGAGTAAATTTTAAATTTTTGGTATCCGATGCTTTTGCGTTTTGTGATAAAGATGCCGTAATATGTGGTATTTTTAATATATTTGGATTTTGTTCATCGTAATTTAGATAATAGGGTATTAATTCCTCAGGCAATGATATTTGAAACCCGCTATTCATCCCATCATTTCCATATTCTATTAGAAATATTTCATAATTTTTTCCAACTATATCATTAAATATTTCGCCTTCATTGGGATGATATTTAAAAGTACAATGAATTTCATCATTAACTTTAGCTAACCTTTTTGTTTCTAATGAATGTATTAATTCTATTGTATCTTTGTCAAAAAATATTCCTTCATAACTTACCATATACTTTTCCTCCATTTTAGTATATTTATCAAATAATTTGTTTATAAAATTTTTTGATATTTTTGGGGAGCAACTTCAATTATTTCCTCAACTTCAAAATAACTATTTCTTGTTGGCATAACTGGCATTTTAGCAAAATAAGCTTGGTTAATATGTTGCCTCATTTTAAAAACATATTTCTGCATTCTTTGAAGAGAATAACCTTTATTTAAAAATTCTTCAAAATATTTTTCACAATTATTTTGGGCTGTTAAAATAATTTTTCGGGAAGAACAATCAATTAAACTATATCCTTTTACTCTAATAAGAAAATCAGTGGCAATTTCGCCAAATTTATATAAAACTTGTAAATCATTTAAATCTTTTTCTTCAAAATATTTATTCTTTTCAATTAGATATTCCATTTTATTTATTTCTAATAAAACTGAGGTTACTGGGTTAAATAAATTAAATATAATAGGATATTCTAAATAAAATTGATCACAGAATATTAAAAACTCTAATGCTGTATTAGGATTACTTATAACTTCTTTTTTCAAGTATGCAATAAATATTAATTCGTGCGGAATTTTATTAAACTTTTTATTATTCCAGTTATATAATTTATTTAAACTATTATGTAATATCATTTTAGCATCATAATTAGGAATAAAGCTATTACTTTTATCAATATCCATTTAAAATCACCTCAATATCAGAATATTTCTAATGTTTTAAAATTACTTATTACTTTATCATAAAAATAAAAATTAGTAAATGTTTTATTTTGGGGGGAATTTTTAGTGATTTATTCTTTTTACTTGTTTTATAAATATATTTATTTTAAAATAATTTTAGGTGAATATAATATATGCAAATAGAAGTTGGTCCTTATAAATTAGAAGTTATTATAGTTTATAAAAAAAATAAAAATATATATTTACGTCTTAAAGATGATTTAAAATTATATATAACTTGTAATCGTTTAGTTAGTAAATCTTATTTAAAAAATTTAATAAAAGAAAATGAAAATCATATTTTAAAAATGTATGAAAAAGTTTTAGAAAATCAAGAATATAATAAAAACTTTTATTATTTAGGTCAAAAATATGATTTAGTTTTTAATGAAGATATAAAAGAACCTTATTTTAATGATAATAAATTATATTTAAAAGATGAAAAAATGTTAAATAAGTTTTGGCAAAAAGAATGTTTTCGTATTTTTTCAAAAAGAGTTAATGAATTAAAACAATTATTTCCTAATTTACCTGAATTTAGTTTAAAAATTCGTTTGATGAAATCAAGATGGGGTGTTTGCAATCGCCAAAATAATACAATTACTTTAAATAGTGAACTTTTGAAAAAAGAAAGTACTTTACTTGATTATGTTATCATTCATGAATTATGTCATTTTAAACATCCTAATCATAGTAGTTTATTTTGGCAAGAAGTAAGTAAATATTATCCTTATTATAAATTAGCTAGAAAGAAGTTAAAGGAGGTTTAAAATGAATTTAATAACTTCAATAGATAATCCTAATGTTAAAAAGTGGAGTAAATTAAAGAGTAAAAAATATCGTGATAAAGAAAATTTATTTATTGTTGAGGGTGAACATTTAGTTTTAGAAGCTTTAAAAAAAGCTCAGGTGGAAGAAGTCATTTTAGATGAAGAAAAAATATTTCCGATTGATGTTAAAAAAACTTATGTTACTAAAGAAATTTTAAAAAAATTAACCTTTCTAGAAACGCCGCCCGATATTTTGGCCATTGTTAAAAAATTACCGGAAAAACCTTATGGTCATAAATTGCTTTTAATTGATAGTTTGCAAGATCCTGGTAATTTAGGAACAATAATTCGCACTAGTGTTGCTTTTGATAGTGATACAATTGTTTTGGGTGAAAATAGTGTTGATTTATATAATGAAAAAACAATTAGAGCGACGCAAGGTTTATTATTTTCAACTAATATTATTAAAAGAAATTTAAAAGATTTTGTAAAAGAATTAAAAAAGCAAAACTTTCAAATACTAGGTACTTCAGTTACACATGGGGTTAGTTTATATGATTTAGAAATTAAAGATAAATATGCTTTTATTATGGGTAATGAGGGAAGTGGCGTCAGCGAAGAACTTTTAAATCTTTGTGATAATAATTTATATATTCCCATGAAAAATGATTGTGAGAGTTTAAATGTAGCGGTGGCTTGTGGTATAATATTATATGAATTAGATAAAAAGGGTGATAAAAAATGAAAAAAGATACGAAAATAATTATTATAATAGCTTTAGTGGTCGTTAGTTTATTAAGTTATATAACTTATTATTTTACCAGTTCTTTAAATAAATCAGAACCTAAAAAAGAAGTAAATAGTTCGCAACAAATAGATAATCAAGTGGAAGAAGAACCAAAAGAAGAAGTTCCTCAAATTGTAGAATCTACTGAAAATCAAGGAAAAGAAGTAAATGTGCAAGTTAGTAGTGAACAAGTTTTACCATTTTATATTTTAAAAGAAGATGATAATACTTATACATTAATAGCTAAAAATTCTTTAGGTCAATCACCATATTATACGAGTGAAGATTGTAATAGTGATAACGAAAATGGTTGTGTAGTTAAAACTAATGAATTAAATATTGAAACATTTTTAAGGGAAAATACGAATACCTGGAATAATGTAGGTGAATTTAGACTCCCTAATAAAGATGATATAACGGCTCTAAAACATGAAAATAGTTATTGGTTAAAAGAAGGTGAAGAAAAAGAACAAATTGATGTTTCCTATTATGATTCTACTAGCCAAGAGGTCAAAACTGATAAAATTTATAATTCTCATGATGTTATTCCTATTATTAAAGTTTTAAAAATGTTTGTGGAAAGTTAAACTTGAAAATCTCTAAAAAATAGGTATAATATTTTACGATAGTGTGAAAAGTTTTATGGAAAACAAGTCATACTAGAAGAAAAAGATATTAAAATGAAAATTTTAATATAAATC
>CANQLL010000069.1 GCA_947624705.1 uncultured Bacilli bacterium
AATAATGTTGTTAGAAATATGTGGGTAGGGACATTTTTTCAAGTTTTTAGTATTTTCTTAGGGTTTATTTCAAGAACGATTTTTATTAAAATTTTAGGATCAGAATATTTAGGATTAAATAGTTTATTTACAAATGTCCTAACTATCTTATCCCTTGCTGAACTAGGAATTTCTAATGCAATTATCTTTAATATGTATAAGCCAATTGCTGAAAATGATATTCCTAAATTAAAAAAAATAGTAGTTTTTTATAAAAGAACTTATGCATTGATTGGTTTAATAGTTTTACTACTTGGTTTATTAATTCTTCCCTTTTTACCAACGATAATTGCTGAAGTGCCTAAAATAAAAGAAAGTATTTATCTAATTTATACATTATTTTTAGTAGATACAACAATTTCCTATTTCTTTTACTATAAATCTTCAGTTATCATGGCTGACCAAAAAAACTATGTTGTTGTAACTATTACTTACATTTTTAAAATTGGTCAAATAATTCTTCAATTACTTATATTATTTTTAACTAAAGAATATATATTATATTTAATATTACAACTTTTAAATACTTTATTAACTAATATCTTTTTAGCAAGAAAAGCAACAAAAATGTATCCCTTCTTAAAGAATTTAGGAAAAGATAGTCTTGAAAAGAAAGAAAAGAAAAAAATATTTGCTAATGTTCGAGCTTTATTTATTAATAAAATAAGTTATGTTGTTTTAAATGGAACGGATAGTATTATTATTTCCAAATATTTAGGACTTGCTGTTTTAGGTTTATATTCTAATTACTATTTATTAATTAATGCCATTAGTCAAATTTTATCGCAATTATTTAATTCTTTTACATCTAGTATAGGTAATTTAATTGCCAGTAAGGATTCCTTTAAATCTAAAGAAGTTTTTTTAGAACTTCATTATTTCACGGCTTTTATCTATACCGTTGTTGCTATTTCTTTATATTTATTATTTAATGATTTTGTAACTATTTGGTTAGGTGAAGAGTATTTACTTACAAAAGTAGTTGTTCTAACAATTGTTACGGATTTATATATTAAAGGAGTACAATTTTCAGGGACTACTTTTAGATCGGCATCTGGTAATTTCAGATATTTTAGATATATGCCTATTGTTGGGGCTATCATAAATGTTGTAATTTCAATAATTTTAGCTCAAAAGATTGGCTTAGCAGGAATTTTTATAGGTACTTTTGTTTCTCGTCTTGTAACAACAACTTGGGTTGACCCTTATGTCGTTTATAAAAATATTTTTAAAGAAAATGTGTTTGAGTACTTTTTAAAATATTTTAAATATTTAGTAATATTACTTATTTGTTTTATTCCTTGCTATTTTGTTTCTAAATATTTAACAACCATTAGTATCTTATTCTTTATTTTAAAAGGATTTATTTATGTCTTTTTAACAACTAGTATTTTTATCATTTTAACTTTTAAAACGAATGAATTTAAGGCTTTAAAAGGACGAGCTATGTTCTTTTTAAGAAAATTAAGGAAGGTATAGTATGAAAATAAGTGTAATAATGCCAGTTTATAATGTTCAAGATTATATTCTAAGAGCTATGGATAGTTTAATTAATCAAACTTTTAAAGATTTTGAAATTTTAGTTATTAATGATGGAAGTAAAGATAATTCTATTAAAAAAATTCTTGATAATTATGATGATGATAGAATAAAAATTATTTATAAGAAAAATGGGGGACAAGCAAGTGCTAGAAATATGGGAGTTAATTATGCTAAGGGATGCTATCTCTTCTTTATGGATAGTGATGATTTTATTGCACCAAATACCCTAGAACTTATGTATAAAGAAGCTTTAAAAGGAAATTATGAAATAGTTTATTGTGATTATTATAAATATTATTCAGATACTAATAAAGAAGTTATTCCAATGATACAACATTATGATGCTGATAACCCTAAAAGTTTTGTAACTGCTATGCCAAGTCCTTGGGGTAGACTAATTAAAAGAAAGTTATATCTACAAAATGATATCAAATTTTTAGAAGGCTATATTCATGAAGATAATGCAATTATTCCTTATTTAGCAGCTTTAACTACAAAATCTAGTTATCTAAAAGAACCTCTTTACTATTATGTTCAAAGAGAAGAAAGTAGTTTAAATAGTAAAACCTATGATAAAAGATGGGAAGATATCTTTGTTTCTTTAGAGCATTTAAAAAAGAAATTTGTTAGTAATAATTTGATAAATGAATATCATTCTGAATTAGAATATATTTATATAGAATATTTACTTCATGCTCCAAATCTTAAATTTTTAGATTATAAAGAAGGCAATAAAAATATTAAAAAAATATCTTTAATTATAAAGAAAGAATTTCCTAAATGGCAAAAGAATAAATACTATAAAGAAGAAAATATTAAATATAAAATTATGTGTACTTTATTTTATCATAATAATATTAGAATATTAAAATTAATTAGAAAGGTTAAAGGAAAATGATTAAGGTAAGTGTTATAGTTCCAGTTTATAATGTCTATAATTATTTAGAAAGATGTTTAGATAGTTTAACTCGTCAAACATTAAAAGAAATTGAAATAATTATAGTTGATGATGGAAGTCCTGATGATAGTTATAAAATAATAGATAAATATGCTAAAAAATATAAAAATATTAAAGCTTATAAAAAAGAAAATGGGGGACTTTCTAGTGCTAGAAATTATGGTATTAAATATGCAAGTGGTGAGTATATTGCTTTTTTAGATAGTGATGATTATATAGATATTAATATGTATCAAGAAATGTATGATAAGGCTAAAACTCAAGATTTTGATATAGTTGTATCAGATTTATATTATATATATGATGAAAAAAAAGTTAAAGCAAGTTCTAATGTTTCAAAAGATTTAGTTACAAAAGAAGATATAAAAAAGGCAATGATAAATATTTATCCTGCTGTTTGGAATAAAATTTATAAATCTGAAATGTTAAAGAAAAGTAAAGTAAAATTTAAAGAAGGAGTATGGTATGAAGATGTTGAATTCTTATATCGATTATTTCCTTATATAAAAACAATTGGAGTAGTTTCTAAGACTTTTTATAACTATGTTCAAAGAAGTGGTGCTATTACAAGTACTTATGATGAAAGATTACTTAATTATATAGATAATTTTAATGGAATAATTGATTATTATCAAGAAAAAGGATTTTACAATGAATATAAACTAGAACTTGAATATAATTATGTACGTTATTTATATGCTACTTTAATTAAAAATACTATTTATTTAGATAAAAATTTAAGAAAAAAGATAGTTGATTTAGCAATTTCAAATGTTAAAGAACATTTTCCTAAATATAGATTAAATAAATACTTTTATAAATCTTTAAAAGGTTTATATTTAGTAACTTTTAATAAGTTTTATGTTTTATTATTAAAAATTCGAGGTGGTCAGAAGTGAAAAATATTTTATTTGTTGTTGATGAAAGAAAGATGGGCGGGGTTTCCATTGTTCTTCGAGATATTTTAAGATTTATAAATATAGATAAATATAATATAGATGTTATGGTTTTACATAATAATGGTGATTATTTAAATGATTTAAATCCTAAAATTAATATGATATATGGGACACCTTTCTTTGAAAGTGTTGATTATACTTTAAAGGAAGTATTAGAAAGTAAAAATACTAAATTAATATTTAAGAAGTTATATCTTGTATTTCTTTTAAAAACAAAATTAATTGGTAAAAAAATAGTTAAAGAAAGAAAAAAATGTTTAACTAAAAAATATGATGTTGAAATAGCTTTTAAAGATGGAATAACTGCTGCTTTTACAGGTTATGGAGATAGTTTAAAAAAATATCATTGGTTACATACTGATTATTCGAAATATGATGCAGCTTCTAATTATCAAAGTTTATTTAAAGAAATTTATTTAAAATTTGATAAAATAATTGCAATTAGTAATAGTGTTTTAAGAGAATTTTTAAAAAAATATCAAGCTTTGAATACGGAAGTAATTTATAATTTAATTGATGAAGAAAAGATAAAGAAGGATAGTTTAAAAGAAAATATTAATTATAATAAAAAAGAATTAAATCTTATATCAGTAGGAAGATTTCATCCTATGAAAGGGTATGCTAGATTAATTCATGTATTGCATAAACTTGATAATGATGGTTATCTTAAAGATGTAAAAGTAAGATTAGTTGGAAGTGGACCTGATGAGAATAACTTAAAAGAATTAGTTAAGAACTATAATTTAGAAGATAAAGTATTGTTACTTGGTCCTAAAAAAAATCCTTATCCTTATGTTAAAAATTCAGATTGTTTTTTAATGACTTCTTTATTTGAACCATTTGGACTGGTTATTTTAGAGGCTTTAGTTTTAAAAGTACCAGTTTTAGCAGTTGAAGTTTTAAGTATTCATGAAATAATGGATGAAAAATATGGAATAATAGTTGAAAATTCAGAAGAAGGGTTGTATAATGGTATCTTAGGTATCATTAAAAATAAGAATTCTTTAAAAAAATATCGTGATAATTTAGAACATTTTTCTTATAATATAAATGATATCATTAAAAAAATAGAAAATTTATTGGATGAGTGATTGAGATGTATTTAAACAAATTAAAAAAAATAAGTAAAATAACTTTAATAATATTTATGGTTTTACAACCTTTATTTGATATATCATTTTTATATTCTGAATCTGTAAGAAATTTTTTTAAGTTTTCACCTTCAACGATTATTAGAATGCTTTTTCTTGTGTTTTTAATTGGAAGTTCTTATTTATTAATAAAGAAAAATATTAATAAGAAAAATTTAGGGATATTTATAGGTATTTATGCTTTATATTCTATTTTTCATTTATATAATGGAACTCTTTTTAATCCTAATATATATGGATTTCAATCCTATTCATTTTCTAAAGAAGTATTCTATTTAATTAGAATGATTTGTCCTTTACTTTTAATATTTGTAACTTACGAAAAAGATTTAGAATTTAAAGATATTGAAAAAATAATAATTTTAGTTTATTTTATCTTTTCTTTTGTAATGGTTATAACAAATATCTTTGGGGTTGCTTTAAATTCATATACAACTGGGTTTATTAAAGCGAATATCTTTGAATGGTTTAATCCAAATACATATCAAAAGTATACTTATGAATATATAGCAAGTAAAGGTTTATTTCATATGGCAAATCAAATAAGTGGTGTGATGACGGCGTTCTTACCTTTATTAGTATATATTGTTTTAAAAAATAAATTTAAATTATTTAATATAATTACCTTATTCTTGTCTATTCTTGGAATGATGATGCTAGGAACAAGAATTGCTTCTTTAGGTATGTTAATGGTTATAATTGCAAGTTTAATTATGTATCTCTTTTTCAAACTAATTAAAAAAGAGAAAAAGATTTTTAATATTAATGTAATTTTAATAATTATTTTCTTAGTAATAGGATTTAGTTTATATCCTTATTCTCCTGTTGCTAACCGGGTATATGCAAGTAGCAATACAGAGTCTGTAAATACTAAAATTAAAGAAAGTGGAGCTTTAGAAGAATTAGATAGATTAAAAGGGGAATTTAGCTCTTTAAAAGAAGATGAAATTAAAGAAAAAGAAATAGAATTTTTAACTAAGTATCAAGATGCTTATTCTTTTGATGAATTATTTTTTATAGATTTATATC
>CANQLL010000070.1 GCA_947624705.1 uncultured Bacilli bacterium
TTATAACGTAGCATATCCTAAATTCAAATATTTTAAAACTCGAACTATAAAAGTTCGAGTTTATATCTTATTTGGTGGAGAATAAGGGATTCGAACCCTTGACCCCCACGGTGCAAACGTGGTGCTCTAGCCAGCTGAGCTAATTCCCCAAATGGAACAAATTAATCTTACCAAATTATTCAAGTAAAATCAAGCCTTTATTTGCAAAATTTGCGAAATATGTAATTTTAAAGATTGATTTATTAAAATAATTTTAGTTGTTTGATTAATTGCTGTTATTTTACCTTTAATTTGGTTAATATTATTATCTTGAAAATATTTAATTATTACTAAAGATTGATTATAATAACTTTCATAAATTTTTTGATTTAAATCTTCCATTTGATCCATTGATAAAATTGGTTTATTTATCTTATTTTTTTCAACTAAAATAGAATTAATTACTTCTTTAGAAGAAATAAGAGAATCAAATGGTTGCCATTTTATCATTCCGCGATCAAGCATTATGACCACCTATTTTACCATTACGAGATATAGCTGTTGAATCTTCTAATAAAGAAGTAGCTTTTAATAAACTATTTTTACCATATTTTTCTTTTATTTCATCAATAGTTTGGTTAAAACTATCATCTTTATGCATTTGCTCTGCTGAATTAAAAAGATTTAATTGAACAGCTTTTTTCTCGCTTAAATTAGACAAAACTAAAGATACTTTTCGAATTGGATAATTTTCATAATATCTATCAAATATTAAAAACAAAGTTTTTAATATTGTAGGCATATTATCTGTAGGATTATCTAACTTTAACATATGATAAAATCCTCCCCCAACTTTTTTAGAATAACTAATCCCTAAACCAACACAACCAGTTAATTTATTATTTTCTCTTAACCTTTTTCCTAAAACATCAAGCATTTCTTCAATAATTAAATGAATGTTATTAGCATTATAATCTTTAAATAAAACTTGACTATGACTAATTGATTTTTCTTTAGCTTTTTTTTTATAGTCTTGAATTCTACTATAATCAAGACCATTAGCATGATTCCATAATTCTTCGCCTATAACGCCAAATTTATTTTTTAATTGATTTTTAGGATAATGCGCTAAGTCAAAGATAGAATAAATATTTAAATTATTTAATCTTTTTTCTAAACGAGAACCAATACCCCATACTTCTGATAAAGGACTTATCGGCCATAATTTAGTAGAAACATCTTCATATGTCCATTTGGCAATACCATTTTCATTTTTCTTAGCTTCTGTATCCATCGCAATTTTAGCCAGTAAAAGATTAGGTCCAATTCCACAAGTTGCTGTTAAAGAAGTTTTATTAAAAATATCTTTCATAATAGTTTGGGCTAATTCATAATCACTCATTTTATATAATTTTAAATAATCAGTAACATCCATAAAAACTTCATCAATAGAATAAACATGTAAATCATCAGCTGATACATAATCTAAATAAATACTAACTACTTCTTTACTTTTTTGTAGATATAAACTCATACGTGGGTTAACTATATCATATTTAATATTTTTAGGTATTTCATATATTCTTCCTCGCGATTTAACTCCTTGTTTTTTTAAATAAGGAGTTACTGCTAAAGTAATGGCTCCCTGGCCTTGTTTTTTATTAGCAACAACTAAAGGATATGTAAAAGGATCTAATCCTCTTTCAGCACATTCACAAGAGGCAAAAAAACTTTTTAAATCAATACATAAAATATTTCTTTGATTCATAATATTACCTCCAAACAAATGTTCTAAATTAATTATAATATATAATAAGAAAAATGCAACTGGAAAATTATAGTAAAAAAAGAACATCTTGCGATATTCTAACTAATTATCCCTCTAATTAAACCAAATGATAAAATCATCATAATAATACTAGCCATTAAAACGCCAATTAAAGAAGCTAAAAAACTTTTCTTACGATCCATTTCTAAAACAGAAGCAATTAGACATCCCGTCCATGCTCCAGTTCCTGGTAAAGGAATTCCCACAAATAAAACTAAACCCCAAAAACCATATTTTTCAATTGAACTTTTATGTTTTTTCACTTTTTTATCTAACCATTTAGCTACTTTTTTAATTTTTTTATATTTACAATTTCGCATCCAATTAAGGATAGAATTAATAAACCATAAGATAAAAGGGATTGGTAAAATATTACCAATAATAGTAATTACATAACTTGGTATGGGATCAAGTCCTAAAAGGGAAGCGGCGATTAAACCTCCTCTTAATTCTAAGATTGGCATTAATGAAATAATAAAAACTAATATTTCTTTTCCAAAAGCCATGGAAGTTATTCCACTAAATAAAGTTACTATTTTATGAACTAATTTACTTGCCATTTTTATCATCCTTTTTATTTTTTCTTAATATATTGATTTTAAATTTCGGAAATGAATCTAAAATTCTTCTTGTAAAATATGATTGCTCTGATAATATTTTACGTATTTTCTTATCAGCTGATAACTTATTTTTAAACGATTTTAATTTACTAACTATTCTTTCTTTTATCTTTTGATTAACTTCTTCTGTATTATCTTTAATAATATTAGAAGTAATAAATTTAATATTAGAAATTATTTTTAAAGATATAATTAAATCAGCAATAAAAATCAAAAATATGATATAAAATATAATATTTAAAATATTGAGATTAATCATTTTTAATAAATTTAGAAAAAAAGGATTTATATAATAAACAAGTAATGTTCCGATAATACCAAAAGGAACCATTGTTTCTAAACAAATACGTCCATTAATATTATATTTTTTATTTGAATAATCCCACCATCTTACTTTAAAAACTTTTTCTAAAACATAACTTGTAAGATATTCTAAAAAAGAACAAATTAAAATTGCTAATATAAATAAAATTATAGGTTGGTTCTGATATTGTCTTAAAAATAGAATAATTAATAAACTTCCTACTCCATAAATAGGACAGATAGGTCCAATTAAAAATCCTCTATTTGTCAATTTTTTCATATCCCAGTAACAATAAAATACTTCCATTACCCAACCAATAAAGGAATACATAATAAATAATAAAAAATATATTTGCATAAACTATCTACTTCTTTCTTTTGGAAATTCCAATCAACATTAATAATTTAGATGGATAACGAAATACTTCTAAAGATACTATTTTATCTGATAAGGTTACAATCCAGCCTATTGCATATTTAGGAGGAATAATATTTAAAGGGAACATATGACGTAATATAGCATTTTCAATTTGCGGAGTTAAATATTCTTTAAAATGTTTTTGCGTATTCACTAAAGAATTTTTAGCGTGAGTAAAACCATGTTGTTCAAAAAATTTATGTTTAGTTTTATCTTCTTGCCAAGGCTTTTCATAAAAATCATGTAACAAACCAGCTATCGCTGCACTTTCGTAATCGGTATGCCAAAACTTAGCCATTTTGTACGCCTTATAAGAAACTTTTAAAGAATGCTCATAAACCGAGATATCTCCATGATGTAAAAATTCTTTCCGTCTTAAAAATTCTTTATTAGTAATTATATCATTAATTATTTTTTGAAATTCTTCATCTAATTTTACTTGTTTTTTCATAATTACCACGATATAAATATATCATATTTTTTATTATTATTCATTAAAATATGTAAAAAAATTGACCTAAGTCAATTTTCTTATTACATGTATTTTGTATTTCCTGTGAATTGATATCCACTAACATAACGAGATGTTGTCCATTTAGTTTGATTATAGTCAACATATTCGTTTATAGTACGATAATAATATTTAGTATCAGAATAAGCAAATCTTTTACTTGTATAATTATATTTATAAGCATTACTTTCTGTATCTAAAACTGTTCTAGTACTTCCCGTTCCGCCTTTATAATTAACTTTGAAGTAAATAGGTACAAAGTAAACATTTTTATTTAAATAGCTATCATAGTATGCAGGAATAGCTGCTCTACTTCTTAAAGTAATACTTACTTTAACTCGCCATACACCATTAGTTTTATATGGATTACTTAAACTATAACTAAAGTTACCACTCTTAAGTGATGAATTAGCAAAGCTATTAGCATTCATAACTGTAGAATTAGTTAACATATTATTACCAGACATATATAAGTTTACATCACGATCATTTAAATACTTTTGATAATCAGTGGAATTAAAATATCTTTTTGTACTCATAGTAACACTACTTACATTTGATGGAATATTTGTTAATTGTAATTCATATGAATATTGTTTTCCACTATAGAAATCATTAGATACTACATAAGAAGTAGTTCGATATTCAGCTGTTTGACTAGTTGTACCTCCCGTGTTGTAAGTATAGTAATAATAATTTACATTTGAAGTTTTAGTTTCTACATTGTTGCCAGTTCTATATCCCTCAATCCAATTTCCATAACTTTTAACAATTTTTGCTTGTTCATAATATAATGTTTGATTATTTGAATTATTGTTATTATTACTATTGTTATTATTATTGTTATTGTGATTATTATTACTATTATTGTTGCTGTTATTGTTGTTAGTGCTTCCAGCATAACCTCCATGTAAATAATCCCAAATATTTCTTTTTGGTTTATTATTATTAGTGTTTGTGTTTGAAGCTTTTTCTGTTGTTTCAGTATTTGTTACACTAGGATATTTAATAATAGTCGTAGTGCTAGTTTGACCACCATTTCCTAAAGGGTAATAGTAATAGTTTTTACTATTTCCACTTGTTGATCCACCTAGCTTAGCATCATAATAATCGTCTTCATTGTCAACTTTTGTTGTACTAGTATTTTTAGCATTGTTTACTTCTGATAATAAACAAGTACCATTACATCCAATTGTATCAATAATATAATCAGATTCATCACCACAAGTTAATTGAATCTTTAAAGCATACTCACTATCTAAAGTCTTAGTTACTTGTACATAACTATTAGCTGTATCACACGTTTTACCATCTTTGTCTGAAAACTCTAAAATCATTTTACTATCAATTAATTGTTTTAAACTCATTGTTTTTGTTTCCCCAATAGTATTTGGTAAACGATCTACAGTATAATAATCACGTGCTGCACTTTTCATAGTTTGAATATTTTCATTAAATACTTTATCATAGAACGTATCTAACTTTGGCATTGGAAATAACCAACAAATAAGTAAGACAAATAATATTAAAAGTATAACTTTAATAATTAAATCAACCCAGTTAATTCCATATCTTCTTTCTTCTGTCATTTCAGACCTCAACCTCCATTTCTGGCTGTATATTAACACTTTTTTTATTGTTTGTCAAATTAATGTTAACTTTTTTAGTAAAAATTGTGAATAATTAGTAAAAATGTCTCTATTTTTTAAACAAATAATTAGTAAAAATGTCCCTATTAAAAATAAGTGTA
>CANQLL010000071.1 GCA_947624705.1 uncultured Bacilli bacterium
CCTATTGATCCAGCCTCATCATAACTAACATTAAATTCTTTACTTAATTTTTCATATATTTCTAAAGCTTTTTCACTATGAAATTTTTTAACTAAAGGTAAGATCGTAGCTTTATAAGGAGCTAAGAAAGGAGCTATTTTTAAAACTTCTCTTTCTTCATTATTATCTAATAATTCTTTTTTATAACAATCGCTTAATAAAGCTAAAATAATGCGATCTAAACCAACAGAAGGTTCAATGACATAAGGAATATATCTTTCATTAGTTTCCGGATCAATATATCTTAAATCAGTTTTAGAATGTTCCATATGTTGGGTTAGATCATAATCAGTTCGATCAGCAATTCCCCAAAGTTCACCCCAACCCATAGGAAATAAATATTCAATATCCGTTGTAGCTTTGCTATAAAAACTTAATTCTTCTTTAGCATGATCTCGATATCTTAAATTTTCTTTTTTTAAACCTAAATCTTTTAAAAAATCTAAACAATAGTTTTTCCAATAACCAAACCATTCTAAGTCAGTATCTGGTTTACAAAAAAATTCTAATTCCATTTGTTCAAACTCCCTAGTGCGAAATATAAAATTACCAGGAGTTATTTCATTTCGAAAACTTTTACCAATTTGTCCTATTCCAAAAGGAAGTTTCGTACGCATGGTTCTTTGGACATTTAAAAAGTTCGTAAATATACCTTGAGCAGTTTCCCCTCTTAAATAAACTTTACTTTTTGTATCTTCCGTAACTCCCATATGCGTTTCGAATAGAAGATTAAATTTACGAATTGGGGTAAAATCACATTGTCCACATTTTGGGCAAGTTATATGATGTTCTTTAATATAATTTTCTAATTTTTCATTATCCCAACCGTCGCCAGTTTCTTCTCCATTTGTAAAATCTTCAATTAATTTATCAGCTCGATGCCGAGCTTTACATTTTTTACAATCAATTAAAGGATCAGCAAAAGAAGCTACATGACCAGAAGCTACCCAAACTTCCGGATTCATAATAATTGCGGCATCTACCCCATAGTTATAGGGATTTTCTTGAATAAATCTTTTCCACCAAGCTTTTTTTACATTTTCTTTTAATTCTTTTCCTAAAGGTCCATAATCCCAAGAATTAGCTAAACCGCCATAAATTTCACTACCTTGAAAAATAAATCCATATTGTTTACAATAATTAACTAAATCTTCCATTTTAAATTTCATTTTCTAACCTCCATAAAATCTTCAACATAATATTTTAATAAATCTAAACTATCTACAACTTTAAAATCATTATTTATACTTTGAGCTAAAAAACCAGTATTAATATTTTCATTCATCCATTCAAATATTTTGTTATAATAACCATTTTTATTATAAATAATAATTAATTTATGTTCACGATTGCTACGATATTCTTCTAAGGCACTAACAAATTCGGCTAAGGTGCCAATTCCCCCTGGTAAAATAACAAATATATCAATCTGCTCATACATTTGATAAAAACGATCCAAAGTATTAGCTACTAAATGGCAATTGGCCCCTTCTAATTCTTTTAAATCATTTTCATAAAATTTAACGGTGTAAGCATCAACTGTTCTTCCCTTTTTTATAAAGGTCCGAAAACACTCACCCATCATCGAAAAATTAGCACCCCCAAAAACTAAATCTAAACCTTGATCAGCTAAATACTCCGCCGTCTCGCGCGCTAAGGTTAGATAAGCCTCATCAATTGTTTTACTGGCAGCACTACCTATAAATACTTTCATTTTTATAATTCCTTTCTAAAATAAAAAACTCAAAAAGAAATATGTAAGGACGCAGTTAAACTACGCGGTTCCACCTTACTTATTCTCTTTTTGAGAATCTCTTTATTTAATATAGCTGTTAGATTTTCCACATCCGTCTTCGCTTCTCTTTTTAATTATATAAAATCTTATTTTATTTCGCAATAATTATATTTTACTTTTAATATATTTTTTAACATCTTGGGTTTTATCAAAACAAATATTTTTAATATTATCAGAAATTATAATACCATAATAATTTTCTATTTTTCTAAAAATTTGTTCTAAATTAATATTATAAAATTTAGTTAAATCTTCTTCTAAATAAGGAAAATTTTTTAAAACTTTACTTAATTTATTAACATCTATTATAAAATAATCATTATTACTATCAAAACAATAACTTTGATAGTAATTATCACTAAATTCAGCCATGGTAAAATCTAATATTCCAACTAATTCAATATTATTTTCATTTGTTCCTTTAAATAACAAACTACCATAATTAAAATCAGCTTGATCCATTAAAATATTTAATAAAGCAATTTGCCAAAATTGTTTTATTAAATTTTTATTAGCAAAATTTTTATTAATATTTATTAAAAATTCTGATAATTCACAATAATATTTCTGCCATAAATCTTCTTGAACAAATAATTTTGCCTTACTTAAGTTTTTTGATAATAAACCATAATCACCATTTCTATAACCAATTTGATAATTAACGGTAGGTAAAGAAAAATATTGAGCTATTGCAGAACCAACTAATTCATTAACAATATATCTTTCATATTTAATCTTTTTAAAATAATACCAATTATCTTCATATTTAAACCAATTTTGATAAAACTTATCACCATAATTAACATTAGGATGATTATTTTCTAGAGTTATTCCTTCTGAAGAAGAAATATCAATTACATTTTGAGCTTTAATTAATATTTCCGGACGATAGGAAATATCTGCAACTTTTACTCCATTAACAACCATTAAAAATCCCCCTTTTTTTAACTTAGGTCATATTATAACTTATATTTAATTAAATTGCAAATTTTATCTTTTAATTATATTTTTAATTTTTTTAAGATTTTTATAAATATTGTAAGTTTTATTAGTTCCTATTTCAAAAGCTCCTAATAATTCTTCGACATAACCATTAAAACCTTTTTTAAATTCATAAACGCCATAATCTTTACCATTTTTATCAAAAACATCTTTAATCCCATAAAAATTATATCTTTGATAATTATGTTCAGCGGCATATTCAATCATTTCCCATTGTAAACGATATTGACCACAATATTTCATATATTCATCATAAGAGCCACTAAATAAATAAACAATTTCATCCCCATACAAAACAAACATCGCTCCTGATAACATCACATAATCACCATGTTCTTTTTGTAAGTTTTTAACTTCAGCTATTTTATTATCAATAGATGATATATCTTTTTTCATAGTTTCTTTTTTCTTTTTATTACTAGAAGAATCACTTAAAGTTTTAATTTTTTCAACATATTGTTCTTTTTCTTCTGTTAAAGTTTTTAAATATAAATTACAATCTAATTTACAAATTAAAACTTTTAAATCATCTTTAAAAATTTTAACCATATTTTGATAATATTCTAGCGTTCGGTCTTTAAAACCTCTTCTTTGACAAGTATCACTAGTAATCTTTTTAAAAATATCTAAATCATCATAAGTTAACTCTTCAACTACTAATTTATATTTATTAATAGTTCGATTAATATAATTACGGGTATTAGGTTTAAAAGAAGCAAATAATTCATCTTTAGTTTTTCCTTTTATATCTAAAACATAAGTCCATTTAACCTGCGCTGAATTTTTTAAAGGTTTAAAACCAATTTTAGCTAAATTGGTAATAACAAAACGATTATCAATGCCCCCTTCAACAATTACTGCTTCACTATCTCTTTGAATATGAGGTATATAAGGATCAATAGTTAAACGAAAACCATTATGGGCATTGATAAATTTTTTAACTTCTTTAGTAAAATAACTTAATAATTCAAAATCATTATAATCAATTAAAAAACCTTTTAAAGCTTCAAAAGTAATTTTACCCATAAAAACAAAACTACTAGCTAATAATGTAGCAGCAACTAATTTTTTATCTTCACATACTCCCACTAAATAAACTTCTCTTTTTTCTTTTTTAAGTAATTCTTGCATATATAAAGATTCAAAAAAATTATGTTGGGGGTGGGAAGAAGCAAAATCTTTAAATTCTTTATCAGTTAATTCTTTAAATTCAAAATTTCTTTTCATATAATTAGTATTTCTAAAAGTAAGAATATTTATACTTTTATTCCTTTCGTTTTATTTTCTTTTAATCATCTATACCATCTAAACAATTATCATATAGCCATTTGGCTAATTTATTAATATTATTTGTTTCATAATATTCGATAAGTAAAGTAAAATACTCTCCTATTTTGGAAACCGGAATAGCAATTATACCTTGGCCTAATCTAATCATCTCTTTATTAGCCACTAAATTAGCAACCCGTTTATTACCATCCCTAAACATTTGAGCTCTTTGAATATAGGCAAATAGAAAAATACATTTTTCTAAAGGATTTTCTATAGATAATATTTCCTTTAATTCTTTTTCATAATCACACTCACTAGGCAATTTAGGACGCCATGAAGTTCCAGTTATGCCTACCCCCTTATCGCGAAAATCACCTAAAGGTTTAACATTTTGGCCTTTACATATTTCAAAATGAACTTTCTTAACATAATCAATAGTAAGTTCTTCATCAATTGTGTTTAAAACAAATTCCCAGGCATCTTTTAAGCCTTTTAATTTTAACATATCGTCAACCGATATATTACCTGTATTGACATTATTCATAAAAGAATAAATATCAGTAAATGTTACCGCTATACCTTCTAAGTTAGCACTTTTATAAATATTATCAACTAATTTTCTTTTAGCAAAGAAGATATTATCTTCTTTAGTCATATTATATTTACTTTTTAACATAGAGACTTCTCCTTTTTAATAATATTTATATCCAAAACAATTATAACATTTAAAAAAACTTGAGTAAATCTCAAGTTAATATCTTCTTCTATTGTATCTGCGCACGTATGGTTTTTCTTTAGGTAATTCCTGCGCTTTATTAATTACTTTGTTAGCCACATTATTAAAAGCTTTTAGCTCTTCTATGGTCGCTTTTCTTGGTAGATTTCGTTTAGAAAAATAAGCCTCAGAATATATTAATACTTTTTCACTTGGTAATAATTTACCTTTATTACCTAATCTTTGAATACTAAATGTTTTATCATCATTATAATAATATGGAATGGTTATGGAACAAATAGTTCGATTATTATATTGCATATTAATTGTAACTTCTTGTTTCTCTTTATTTGAGAAAATTTCCATGTTATCAAAAGCATAAATATGATGATAAATTAAGTTTCTAACAGCTCTAATTAAATTCTCATATGAATTATAGGCATTATCAAAAATAAGTCCTTCTTCTTCCTCTTGTTTTAATAATTCTTCATGTTCTTTATTTATTTTCTCTATAGTTCG
>CANQLL010000072.1 GCA_947624705.1 uncultured Bacilli bacterium
AGATAAAAAATACAAAAAAACAAAGTATTTATAGTACTTTGCAAGTGTTTTTTTTACTTCAACTGACAAATTTAGGATTTAAAAAGAGTATTTTTACTTATTGACTATCGTCATAAACCAACGGAAGATGATTTACTTATGTATAATTATTTAAAATATTATAATGTTCCAGTTACTATAGTAGCTACTAAGTATGATAAAATAAATAAAAATTCTCGAGCTAAACAAGATAAAATAATTCTTGATTCTTTAGAAATTGCCCAAGGTGATAATATAGTGTTCTTTTCAGCCTTAAGTAAAAAAGGTCGAGATGAATTATATGTTATTATTTCTCAATATTTAGAAAGTGTATAATCACTTTCTATTTTCTTTGTAAAAAAAAGAATAATGGTTTATACTAATAATAGGTGAAGATTATGAAGAATAAAAAAGGATTTACTTTAGTAGAACTACTTGCTGTTATAGTTTTACTAGGAGTATTAATAGGTATAGCTGTCCCTAGTGTTTTAGGAATATCAAAAAATATAAAAGAAAAAATGTATGAATCAAAATTAAAAACAATTGAAGTAGCCGTTGAACAATGGGCTGAAGATAATAAAAGAGATTGTGATACTTTAAAAGATAAGACAATTGACGATTTAGTAACTGCTAAATATATTAAATCCGATGATAATAAAAGCAATGATGTAAATGATCCGCGAAATAATTCATCTATGAATAGTATTAAAATTTCTAATTTAAAAGATAAAGATGGAAATAAATACATAGATGTAGATAAAATTTGTGAAAATTATGTTATAGCCGCGCGAGATAATTATACAGCTTCACCTGAAGCTATTAAAGAGACAAAAGATTATTTGCAAAACCTTTGGAGTAGCTCACCATCAGCTCGAAGTTATGCGAATAGCTATTGTAATAATTATGGTGGTTGTCTTCTTCAAACACTTGTAGAAAAAAATTATTTTAATTCAAGTGATTTTGATAATCTTGCAGATAGTACAACTATTGATGATTATTCTGTTACCAAAGATGGCATAACGCGCAATCGTTATGAATATACAGTTAATCTATATAAAGACAATAGTAAAAGTCCATATAATACGGTAATATTTAAAATTAATACATTCGATGCTTCAGATAGTGTACCGATATCTGTACCAACTGGTTATCATTTTATACGAACGGATTGTTTAAACATGAAATATAATTTATATGATGATTTTGTAATATATGTAGGTGAAAAAGAGTATACACAAAATATAACTTGTAGCATTTATTTTGAACCTGGTATTGCTACAAGTGGAGGATATTAAATTGCTATTACTTAACTTTTATGTTAGAATACAACCTTAGTTGGGAGGTATATCGTGAAAAAAACTGTTTGTTTAATTGGTAAACCTAATGTTGGAAAAAGTACTATTTTTAATCGTTTAATTGGTGAAGCTAAATCGATAATTGCTGATACTCCCGGAATTACTAGAGATCGCATTTATGGCACAGGCAATTATCAAGATAAATCTTTCTTATTAATTGATACGGGGGGAATTGAACTTGGTCATGATAACTTTAATGAAGATATAAAAACGCAAGCTATGATTGCCGTAGATGAAGCTGATATTATAGTTTTTGTTGTAGATGGCAAAGAAGAGTTAACTAGTAGTGATTATTTAGTCCGAGATATGTTAATTAAAACCAATAAAAAAGTTATCGTCGCTGTTAATAAATTAGATAATGCCAAAAGAACGGAAGAAATATATCGTTACTATGAATTAGGTTTTGAAATTGTTTTACCCTTAAGTGCTTCTCATAATCTTGGCTTTACAGAATTACTAACGGAAATAACCAAAGACATTAATGAAACAGTTGAAAAAGATAATGATATTTTAAAATTTTGTGTAATTGGTCGACCTAATGTCGGGAAAAGTAGTTTAATTAATGCTTTACTTAATGAAGAGCGCAGTATTGTTTCAAATATTGCCGGAACGACTCGTGATGCCATTGATACAACTTTTCGCTATCACAATGAAGATTATATTGTCATTGATACAGCAGGTTTAAGAAAAAAAGGTAAAATATATGAAAATATTGAAAAATATAGTTTAATTCGTTCTTTAAAATCAATTGAACGAAGTGATGTTTGTGTCGTGGTTATTAATGCTGAAGAGGGAATTATAGAGCATGATAAACATATCGTTTCTTATGCTATTGAAGCGGGGAAAGCTATAGTTTTAGTCGTTAATAAATGGGATATGATTACAGACCCTAATCAAGAAATCAAAAAATGGAAAGCTAAAATTGCTAATGAATTTCAATTCATTCCTTATGCAAAAGTTGTATTTTTATCAGCTAAAACTAAAAAAAGAATAACTTCTTTAATGCCAGAGGTTATATCTGCTTATGAAAATACTAAAAAACAAATTAAAACATCTTTACTAAATAATGTTATTATTGATGCTGTTAATTTACATAATCCTCCTTCATATAAAGGAAAGAGATTAAAAATATATTTTGTTTCCCAAACAGATACAAAACCACCTAAATTTACTTTTCAAGTTAATAATAAAAAATTAATTCATTTTAGTTATGAAAGATATTTAGAAAATAAAATTAGAGAAAATTTTGATTTAAGTGGAACCCCTATAATTTTTCAATTTAAAAATAAAAGCGAGAAATAACTAATTCTCGCTTTTTTGATCTATTCTTTTTTTCTTAATAATATGATTTTCATCAAATAAGAGTAATTCATTTGCACTGACATTAATAGCTTTAGATAATTTTTCAATTTCATCTATCCGTACGTTTTTTTGACCTCTTTCTAATTTAGCACAATATTTATGATCAAGTTTTCTGGTCGTATAAAATTGTTCTTGTGATTCATTTTCTAAAAATCGATAGTAACGTAAATTAATCCCGAGAATTTCTCTTAATGTTGGCACTGCTAATCACGTCCTCATGTTTATTATTAACAATTAGTTAAATTATGTCCACCGCTCTTATAGACGATAACATTTGACTTATTTGTTTTTATCATCTATTATAATCTTGTGAGGTAAAAAATGTATGGAAAATATTAAATATTATGAGAAATTAAGAAAATTAAGAGAAAGTAAAGGTTTATCTTATGCGAAGATAGCCGAAGAATTAAATTTAAGTACAAGTTATTACTGGCAAATAGAAAATAAAAAGAAAAATTTGTATTATAATTTAGCCGTTAAAATAGCGAGCTATTTTAACTTAAAACCTGATGATATCTTTTATGAAAAATAAAACTTTAATTTAATCTTGCATATATTAAAGTAGGAGGATTTTTTTCATGAAATTTAATGATGACTTTTTTAAAAAAGTTGAGAAAAAAACTAAAGTTGATAAAGATACAATCATCAACTTAGCCCAAAAGTTGCAAGATGGAAATATGAAAGATGAAAAAACTTTAAGAGAAGTAATAAGAACTTTAAGTAGTATGACTAATAAAAAAGTAAGTCCGGAAAAAGAAGATAAGATAATTAATACTATTTTAAAAGATAATGTTCCTAAAGATGTCGATAAATTATTCTAAAATTATAAATTTTAGAATTTTTTTAATTATTTAGCATAGATATTTACTAAGAAAGAAAAAGAAGGTGGAAAAGATGGATAAAAATGAAATCATTTCGTCCATTGCCAAAAGAGGTAATGGTGAAATATACATTGGGATTGTAGGAGCAGTAAGAACTGGTAAATCAACTTTTATAAAAAGATTTATTGAAAATTTAGTAGTTCCCAACATTGAAGATGAGTATGAGAAAAAAAGATGTTTAGATGAAATTCCGCAAAGTGCTCAAGGTAAAACGATTATGACAACTGAACCTAAGTTTGTGCCAAGTAATGGGGCCAATATTAAAATTGATGAGTTTAGTGCTAATATTCGTTTAATTGATTGTGTGGGTTATGTTATACCAAATGCTACTGGTTATTTAGATGAAGATGGTAACCCTCGCATGGTAAATACACCATGGTATTCTGATCCTGTTCCTTTTGTTGAAGCCGCAGAGATTGGAACCCAAAAAGTTATTGAAGATCATTCAACGATTGGCATAGTTGTAACCTCAGATGGTTCCTATGGTGAACTTACTCGTAATGACTACTTAGAAGCCGAAGATAAAGTAATAAATGAACTTAAATCTTTAGGTAAACCATTTATTGTTATCTTAAATACAATACATCCAACTAATACGGAAACCATTTCTTTAGCGCGGCAGATTAGTGAAGATTATGATGTTGAGGTTATGCCTGTTAGTGTAGAGTCGATGAGTGAACAAGATATTTATGAAATCTTGAAAAAAGCTTTATATGAATTTCCTGTTTTAGATATTAAAGTTAATATTCCAAGTTGGGTTCATGTTTTAAATAATAAACATTATGTTAAAGAACATTATTTAGAAAAAATTAAAGAAAGTGTAACAACTGTAGATAAAATTAAAGATATTGATAATATCATAACTAATTTTGAAAATAGTGAATATATTTCTAAATCTTATATTAGCCAGGTTGATGCTTCCACGGGTATAGTTACGCTTAATTTAGAAAGTCCGGAAAATCTTTATAATGAAGTTTTAAAAGAAATGATGGGTTCTTCTGTTACAACTAAAGCTAGTCTTTTAAAAATGTTTGCTGATTATAAAGAGGGTAAAGAAGAATATGATCAAATTAAAAACGCTTTAAAAATGGCCAAGAGTACTGGTTATGGTATTGTCTATCCAACTTTAAAAGATATGAAATTAGATACCCCAGAAATTATTAAACAAGGTTCACGTTATGGGGTCAAATTAAAGGCTGTAGCTTCATCAATTCATTTAATGCGTGTAGATGTGGAAAGTACCTTTGAACCAATTATTGGTAGTGAACTGCAAAGTAAGGAATTAATTAATTATATTATGAAAGATTTTGAAACAGATCCAGCTAGCATTTGGAAAAGTGAAATTTTTGGTCGGAGTTTAGATGATATTGTCAAAGAAGGTATTCAAGCTAAACTTTCCATTATGCCAGAAAATACTCGTTATAAATTATCCCAAACCGTTACCAAAATTGTTAATAAAGGGGCTAGTAATTTAATTGCCATTGTTTTATAACCAAAAATTATTTACCAGGTGAATTCTAAAAGTAAATGCAACCAACAAATCAAGTAAATTAAGTCTAAAAGTAAATGCAACCAACAAATCAAGTAAATTAAGTCTAAAAGTAAATGCAATATAAAAACGATGTAAAATAA
>CANQLL010000073.1 GCA_947624705.1 uncultured Bacilli bacterium
ATTTTCTAGGTTTACATAATAGCATTATAACCCCCCCCGAACATTTGTCAAGTATAAATTTATTTTTCTTTACACTTTACACTTTTGAATGAAAAAAACAAAGTGTTTACTCTGTTTTCATAGTTCTTCTAAAGTATCCAAGTATTCTTGAAATTCTTTAGGAAGAGGTACTTCAAATTCTAATTTTTCTTTGGTAATTGGTTCCGTAAAACTAATTTTAGTTGAATGTAGAAATTGACCAAATTCACTACATTTTTTATTACTATATACTGGATCATTAAAAACTGGATAACCTATGTATTGCATATGAACTCTGATTTGATGAGTTCGACCCGTATCTAAATTAAGTTTAACTAAGGTATAATTTTTATATCTTTTTAAAACGGTTAAATGGGTAATGGCTTTTTTAGAATTTTTATCTGTAACCTTCATTTGTTTACGATTTACTTCATCACGACCAATGGGAGCATCGATTGTGGCTTGGTTATGAGGAAAGACCCCATTTAATAAAGCAATATATTCTCTTTTAACTTTTTTATTTTTAAAATCTTCTGCTAAGATTTGATGAGCTTTATTATTTTTAGCTACTAAGATTAAACCAGTTGTATCTTTATCAATCCGATGAACAATTCCCGGGCGTTCATCCCCATTAACATCACTTAAATTCTTAGTGTAATATAATAACCCATTTACTAAAGTATTTTGATAATTACCGCTTCCCGGATGAACTGTTAAACCACTGGGTTTATTAATTAAAATTACATTTTCATCTTCATAAACAATATCTAAATCCATTTTGGTAGGAATAATATCAATTTCTTCTTGATAACCATCTTTAATAGTTATTAAATCATTTTCTTTTAAAGCTTTACTACTTTTAGTAGGTTGATTATTAACTAAAATAAATTTTTGCTCAATCATTTTACTTATAACTGCCCGACTTTCGTCTAAAGTCGCAGCTAAATATTTATCTATTCTAGGATAATTTTTTTCGACTTTTATTTCTTTCATTTACTTCTTCTCCTTTAAATATAGCAACAATTAATAAAAATATTCCGACGACTATTGCCATATCACTTATATTAAAAATAGGAAAATCATAACCAAAAATCGTAAAATCTAAAAAATCACGAACAAAACCAAAGATTAAACGATCTAATAAATTTCCTACTATTCCTCCTATTAATAAACCAAATGCTAAAATATTTCTTTTATTAGATTTAAAACTATACATATAACGATAAAGAATAATTAAAACTAAAAAAGTTAATAAAATTAAAAGAGAAACGCGACCGGAAAAAATACCCCAACCTGCCCCATTATTTTGATAATAAGTAAGAGCAAAAAAATTTTTAATTATTTCTATACTTTGGGTAGTTTTCATCGTAATATCAATAATAGCTTTACTTATTTGATCTAAAGCTAAAACAATGGTCGAAATTAATAAAATTTTTTTATTCATAATTAAGTCCTCTTTCGTAAAGGATTATATCATAGTTTAATCAAGATTACATCTTTTCCAATTTTTTCAATGTTAGCAAATGTAAATTTAGTTTCGACTTCTCGTCCTAAAATACGGCGAAAGAAATGTTTAGTCTCCGCCACAAAATAATTAACTTTGCCCTCATCAATATTAATATCAACATCGACAACTCTCCCTAATTTGCGTCCGTCGACAATACTTATAATTTCTTTTGCCTGAATATCAGATAAGTTCAAAATACCACCTCAATACTAAATTATATGCTTTATTTAATTAATCTTTTGACATTATTAATAGCATTTTTTTCAATCCTTGATACTTGGGCTTGGGAAATATCTAAAGATTTAGCTATTTCCATTTGGGTTTTACCAATAATATAACGACTTACTAAAATATCTCTTTCTCTTTTTTTTATTTGTTTTAAAGCTTTATTTAAAGATATTAACATATCTTTATCTTTATGAGTTTCTTTTTTATCAGCAATTTGATCTAATAAATAAATGGTATCCCCGCCGTCATTATAAATTGGTTCAAAAATACTCATTGGATCTTTTAAAGCATCCATAGCTGAGGCGATTTGATATTCTTCAATCTCTAAATTCTTTGCTATTTCTTCATTAGTTGGTTCTTTACCATATTTAGCAAAATAACTTTCTTTAAATTTTAAAATCTTATAAGCCATATCTTTAATACTTCGACTTACTCTTAAAGGACTATTATCGCGCACGTAGCGTTTAACTTCTCCTAAAATTAAAGGAACAGCATAAGTTGAAAACATCACGCCATAACTAATATCAAAATTATCAATTGCTTTAAGTAAACCAACACAACCAATTTGAAATAAGTCATTCATATCATATTTTTGATTATTAAATCTTCTTAAAATACTTAAAACTAATTTCAAATTTCCTTCTGCTAATAATTGTTTAGCTTCTTGATCTCCTTCTTTTAATTTTTTAAATAATTCCATTTGTTCTTCATTGGTTAATACTTTAATATCACTTGTATTAATACCTGTTATATCAACTTTATATTTGCTCATAACTCCTCCTTAGTTTTATACTGAGAAGTTTTAGTAAATTTTATTCAAAAGAAAAAAATGCTTTTTAAACATTTATTTTCTTCTTTTTTCAATTAATGTGTAATAAGGTTCTTCAATATAAGGTTTATAATAATTTAAATCATGAATTTTATTTAATTTAGATAATTCTTCTTGATAATTTAAGTTATGACGATATAAAATATTTTGTCTTTTTAACCACCAAGGTGAAACAATTAATTTTCTAAATATTTTATTTAAATCTTTTTGGGATAATTCACTCTCATAACCCATATATTTTAAAATTAAATTTAAATTAATTGTTTCTTTTAAAATAAATTCTTCATCATTTTCTTCTAAAGGTTCATAACCCTCCACTGCATATCTCCCATGAGTTGTATAAATTAAATCATTAGCTAAATTATTTTCATCAATCGTAAAAAGCATACTCCGACAAAATTTAGAATTATTCATTACAAAACCGGCATAGACATCTTGACGATCAACTATAAAAGCAGCCACATAATCACTCCTTTATGGAGTTTTATTATAGGGTATAATAGCGGTTTTGTAAAGTAAATATTTTAATTAATAATCAGAATCTATTTGAACATACATTTCACCTACATCATAATAATTTTCATATACATATTGATTTACATAATTAGCTTGAATTCTATTATTATTTGTAGTTAAATTAGCTAATTTAAATGTTTTTCGATTATTAAATTTTACAGCCATAATTGTTGTTCCTATTCCATTAGCCTCATATATATAATCATCAATTTGGAAGTTAAAACTAGTAATTCGCGTGTAAAATTTTGCTTCTTTTTCATCAAGTTCATCTTGATTAGAACTTACTAATCTAAAATATGTATAATCTCCTTCACTAGTAGTTGTTGAAGAATTAACTTGTATATCCATTAAAATTATTCCTTCTTGCATCATTTGTTTTGCAACAGCAGTTGAGGTAGTCCATTGCTGTCTGGATGAACCCAATACACCATAAGAATGCCAAACTCCTATAGAATATGAATAATAAGCATCAGACAAATTTAAAGTATAATCTTGATCTAAATGCATATTGCTATTTGCTTTTATATTTATCACATCATTGCCATTTCCACATGTTACACTTCCCTGTAATTCACCATTTTGATCTTTTATACTAGAACAATCGCTATCATTAATAAATTTTAATGAAAATAGTGAAATATTTGATTGTCTGTATGGTTTTATTTGAGAATTATAAACTTTAATTCCAATATTATTATTTATTAACTTTTTATTTAATGGTACTGTCATTTTAATATATAATTCATCATAAATTTCAAAATTTTCTAAACCTATATTTGTACCAAATATACTTTTTATATCATTTAAATCATAGGCAAAATGTCCTGGTAATATGACATTTAGATTCCCTATTTTTACAAAATTAACTGTACATTCAGTATCTTTACTTGGACTTGTTATGGTTAATGTATTATTTGCTTCATTATAACTTCCATTTTGTCCATTTGTACATGTTACTCCTTTACTTGTATCATATACATAGCCAGAATTTGGATTTACTTTAATTGTAGTCGTTGTTTTATAATCTGTTGTTTTTTCTCCTGTTTCTGCTGCTCCAATTACTTCATATGGAGCACTGTTTGTTCCACTTCCACTTACTATTGTTCCACTCTTTAAATTAATAACTGGTCTGACTCCTCTTTCTCCATGAATTACATTTCCTTCATTCTGAGACCAATTGGCTTCTGAATAATGTATCGTTACTCCTCCACCATCTGATGTTAATGCTGTATAATCTCCTGGACTCATTGTAAAAAACAAATCTCCTCTATTTGCTGTATTTCTATATAAGTAATAACTTTGATTAGTACTCTGATAATTTGCTCCGGCATTTACTAATTCATCATAAGTAAGTAATCCTATTGGATATTTTAAAGCTCCATTTCCTATGGTAGTGTCATTTACTGTATATCGATCATTTTTTTGTTCACATTTTAAACTTGTCGTTTTATTTATTCTTCGTCCAAGTGCTCCATATTTTGTTGGGGTAGTCCCTATCCCGCTTCCACTATATAAGCTCCTATCATTACAAAATAATGTATCTGATAGTAAATTTTCATAATTTTTTAAGTTATCTTCATAAAATTTATCTACTACTTTTTTTATTGTACTATCTGTACTATTTTTTGTAACTTTTGCATTGGCATTATCACTACTTGCATCATATGAATACCCTACATATTTATTAGCATTATATATTGTATTGTACCATGCTTTTTCATAGTTATCATTTAATATTAATCTAACACTTCCATCCCCATTTATTCTTACAATTCGCCATGTAAATCCTGCTAAACTTACATAATTATCTGTTATAGCTCCACGAAAGTAATAACTTGTTCCATAATCATCTTCAGCACTTGCTAATACTGCTTCATTACTTGCACTTACTGCTGTTCCTGGCGTTGTAATCGGATTTGTTACACTATGAGATGCTAATATTTTATCCTTTAAACTACTTACTGTTATTTTTATTTTTTTACTGGTAGTTGTTTTAAATGCTGAATATCTTTCTGAGGAAAAGGAATACATAGCCATACTTCTATATATAAATATACTTAATATAGATACTCCTATAATACTAAACATT
>CANQLL010000074.1 GCA_947624705.1 uncultured Bacilli bacterium
ATTGTAGCAAGGGCAATATGCTCATTTATTTCCAACTTTGTATTTTTATCCCCTCTAACCATTGTTTTTCCGGTAATATTACCATTATCATCATAAATATCTAAAAGTTCCATAGTAATCTCCTATGTTCATAGTATACCACTTTATAACATTAATTTATATAAAAAGATTAACCGAAATTAATCTTCATATATTTCCAAATCTATTAGTTTAACCGATTTTAGATATATTCTTTTATTTTTATTAAATTATTTAATTCTAGTTCAATACTATAATTATTAAACATGTTTTTAATAATTATAGTATTATTTTTTATTTCATTTTCTCCTAAGATAATGACATAAGGTATTTTTTCTTTATTTGCATAATCTAAACTTTTCTTTAATTTTTTAGTTTCCCATTCTATTTCAACATTATAACCTAAATCTCTTAAATTATTTGCTAACATTAAACTCTCAATTTCCGTACCGATAGGAATAATATAAATATCAACATTTGATTTATCATTAAACATAGTATTATCTTTTAATAATTCGTAAATAGCAGATAAACCAAAACTAATTCCTACCGTTGGATATTCATTACCATCATTAATAAATTCCGTAATCATTTTATCATATCTTCCACCAGCCCCAATACTTCCATTAATGATACCCTTTTGATCATATACTTCAAACACGTTACCGGTATAATAATTTTGACCTCTAGCAAGTGAGGATGAAAAATAACATACTGAACTTATATTTATATCTTTTAAGTATTTTTGCAAATTATTTAATTCTTGTAAACCAATTTTAATTTTTTCATTAGAAGTATTTGCAAATATATTATTAAGTTCTTCTAAAGATAAACTAAAGTAATTAACAATATTATTAATTTGTTTTTGAGTTAATCCTAATTCAATTAATTTATCTTTAAATTCAATTTCTGATATTTTATCTTTTTTATCAATAATTGTTGCAATATTTTGGATAAGAGTACTATCAACACCACTTTCTAAAATTAAACCGGTCATTAAATTTCGACTATTATATTTGATTAGAATATCAATATTTAACCTGTTAAATGCTTTAACAAATAAAGATAACAATTCTGCTTCAATTAGTTGTCCAGATAGACCTACAACATCAACATCACACTGTGTAAATTCTCTATCGCGGCCTACTCTAACAGGTCCATCTCTAAAAACCTTAGCCATTTCATATCTTTTAAAGGGAAATTTAATTTGATTTTTATTAAGAGCAATAAATTTTGCAAAAGGCACGGTAAGATCATATCTTAATCCTAATTTTCTTTTTCCTTGATCACTTAATTTATATATTTCATTCAAGATGTCGTTTTCTTCATCATATTTATCACTTAAAATATCATAGTAACATAATATTGGCGTTTCGATTGATTCAAAACCATATTGTTCAAATATTTCTTTTAAAATATCATTTATATAATTTCTGATTTTTTGTTCTTTGGGTAAAAAATCATAACCCCCTTTAACATTTTGGATTTTCATAATAAATTACTTCCTTTTTAATCCTTCCTCAAGTGCTTTATTTAAAGCTTCTTCTTCGGTTTTTACACCGATACACTTAAGTCTTTTTCTATTATCAATAAACTTATCAGATAAATCTTTGGCCCAGCCACAAAAGCGATTTATTACTATTATTGGTATACCCACTTGGTAAGCAATAGTCATTTCATTTAAAGTTCCCGAACCGCCGGATATGGCAATTAAGACATCACATGATAAAACTAAAGTAAATTCTCTGCCGCCGCCTATTTCTAATCCTGAATTAATTAAAACAGTGGGTCTAAACTCGCCAAAAACATTTTTATCTTTGCCAGCCGCAACACCTATAGTTACTCCGTTATTTTTGCTTGCTTCTTTAGCTGCTTCAGTTGATAAAGAAGTATATTCTTTTTCAGCTCCATAAACTAGTATATTTCCTGATTTTGCAATTAATTTTCCTAAGTTTTTGGCAAATTTTAAAGCATCATTACTATAATTTAAATCAGCAGCGGAACCCATTATTCCAATTTGTAATTTTTTCATATTTTTTTCAACTCCTTTTTTAAGGTCTTAACAACCTCTTCATTTTTATCTGTATTAACTATTCTTTCCGGTAATTCACTAATTTTAGTTTTTAATTTTTTTAGATTATCAATCGTTTCCCATAAATAAATACTTCGATTCAAGCACCCTTTAGAAAAATAATTTTCATATTCAAGCGGTATAGAAGCTCTTTCATAAGGATTACCATATGGCTTAAAATATGGGGCTTTAGATAATCCCTCTTTAGTATCAATCATAATACCAGATCCAGCAATACCAAAGTAAAAATCTCTTTCACATATTTGATCTAAAACATCCGAAGACATTATATAATTTGTTTTAATACCATATTTTAAATTTAAATTGAAATATTTATATGCTTCGCTTGTACATATTGAAGCAATTACTCCTACTACTTGAATATTAAATTTATTAAATCTATTAATAATATTTTTTAATACATTTCCCGTAAACACTACATCATCAGCTAATATTATTTCTTTATTAGCTAGTTGACGTGATATTCTCTTTATTTGAGAATCTAATGTTTCGCTATTTCTAGATATTATTTCATTTGTTCCATTAATTCTAGTACAGTCTAAAAAACAAATATCTTTTTCATTAGGGGTTATATAAATCTTATCTAAAGTAACAATGGGGACAATCACCATTAATTAAAGTATTAATCTGCATCATTTCTTCTTCAGAAATAATTGTAACATTACCTTTAAAGATTTTCTTAACCTCAGTTTTAAAATCATCTCTTAAATCTTTAATAATACTATCGTTTGGTATAAATTCATATTTATAATCAAAAGCATTTATACCATTTAAAATTCTTTTAATATCATAACTAAATACAATTCCTTTATTTATCTCTTTCATAATAACCTCACTTTTTTATATTTTTTAAATATTAAAAAATGCTATACAGTAGTACCTGTATAGCATAATAGTTATTTATTATGTTAGATACAAGCACTACAAACAGCACTTGTACCTACAACAATTTTTAATGTCGTATTAACAAGTGCAGACTATTATAATGATGATTAAATTTAATTACTTGTTTTAACATAATAATCTTTTCCTTTCCAAACTAGTTAAATTGTAGCATATTCACACTAATCTGTCAAAAATTGGATGGTATTTTGTAATTTCGCATACATTTTTAATCCTAATATTTAAACTTTTGGTCACTTTTTGGCAACCAATAAATTTATCATAAAGCTAAAGTTTTAGACATTTACAATAAAAAAATACTTAACCCTAGATATTTTGACGTATCATCAAAATCACCTTGTGAGCTAAGGTTTTTTACTAACTTTTGCGTCGTAAACTTTATCATAAAACACCGCCCTTTCTTTTATTATTTTTTTTGTAAAATAATTATGTAGAATTCTACATAAAAACAAAAAACAACCCGAAAGGATTGATTATATAGGTTAAGTTCAAACTATAAAAGTTCGAACAGAAACGTCAATGGTGCGGTTGAGAAAGTTATCTACAACTTTTTCCAAAGGTTATTGATTTATGAATCAATCACTAAATATAGTTTATCAAAAAAATAAAAAAGTAGCAATAATTATGCTCATTATTCTGCTACTTAATAACATTAAATATCTATCTTTTTCTTATAAGACACAATTCTTTGCCTTTTGAAGATAATCGATCGTGCTCAAAAACATATTCATCTCTACTTTTTTTATTTATTAAATCAACTAATTGCTTATATCGTTCGACTGAAATATCTAAATTTTCATCAGTATCATCCATACAAAATCCTAAATATTTATCCTGATCAAAATTAGCTGTATTATTCATATAAGGTGAAGTTCCATTTGCTATAATTACATCAAAATCATCCATTGTTGGACATCCATAACTATGTGGAGTATATAATCTTTTTACTGGTGCATATAAAAATCTATTATCATTAACTATTGTTTTTGGAACTAATATTCCATCTTCATGAAAGTACCCGTATGCTCCATCAATACCCAATTGATCTAATTCATCATATTCTACTTGTTTTGATAGCAAATATTGTCTATATGGCTTTAAAAATTGTGAAATTGATCCTCTAGCAGATTGAAATAATTCCAACATATACAAGTAATTATCTGGATCAAATCCGTATGCTTGAATATACTGTAAAAATAAAGCTGAATTAATATTTGATTCATTTATTTGATTTTCATAAATATTTATTTTTCCCATATTATCTTCCCCTTTTTTAAGAATTGCTTAGTATAATAGCATAAATTCTTATTATTGTCAAATTTTACACTTGGAATTTCTACATTTCTATCTCATAATCATCTTTATATTTGCCATTGTCACGATTTTTACAATAATCATAATCTTCTTTAATAGTAGTTATTTCTTTATCATCAATAACTCCATGAGTATATAAATCTCTTGAAAATTCTATATATTTTTCTCTTGTTTCTTTTTTAGAGAATATTTTGTTTTTAATTAGTTTAATAAGATTAGTAAACTTATTTACCCAATGTTCAAGACTAATCTTTAAAGAATGATTTTCTTCCCTTAAATCATCTAGCTCTTTATCTTTGGTTTTAATATTTTTATTAAGAGTTTCTACTCTTAAAGTAAGTGCATCATTGTTTTCAGTTAGTAATTTAATCTTTTCACGATTTTCTTTTAATTCTCCATCAACATTACTTAATGTAACCGATAAAGTTTGAATTTGTTTAAATTCTTCATTTATTTTACTAACTGAATTAATATAAGATACTAATTTATCTTTGTCTTCTTGTTTTAACACATATTTTTCTTTAGAAGTTAGAGTAGTTTTTAAATCATTTATAATATCTTTTACTTCTTTAGAAGAATTATCTAGTTCTATAGCTTTTTTACTTGCTATTTCTAACTTTTCTTGATTTTTTTCTAGTTGCTCTTGCATTTGTTCATAATTATCCATTTC
>CANQLL010000075.1 GCA_947624705.1 uncultured Bacilli bacterium
TGATAAAGATGATTTTGAAATAAGTATGTAATATATAAAATAATGGAGTTTGATTTCTCAAGCTCCATTGTTTTTTTATGTCTTAAAATACAAAAAAATCATAAAAATGCTACCTAAATGCTACCTAAAATGAATTTTTAAAATTTGGTTGTCTCGCAAACCCTTATAAATAAAGGGTTTTACAAAAAATGGAGCGCTAATGCGCTCCTTCAGGGGGTTTTGGTTGATACACTCTCATCTATTAAAATCGTAAGAGTGATCAGCATGATGTTGTATCATGCTATATCCATAATATAATGAATTTAAATTTTTGTCAATTCAATTTTTGCTAAAATCTAAAATAGATTGTAAAATTAGTTATTTTTAGCTTTAAGAATACTTGCTAATAATTAAGATAGTAAAATGATTTATCAAAGAAAACAAATTTGCCAACTTGAATATAATTTATGTCAATAAAATCACCTAAGGGTGATTTTATTTTATCCTAATGCTACATCTAAAATCATCATAATAGAAAATCCAATTAATGTAAATAAGGCCATTAAGTCCTTTTTTTCATTAGTTTGACTTTCAGGAATTAGTTCTTGAACTACAACATAGATCATTGCTCCGGCAGCAAAGGCTAATAAAAAAGGTAAAATTATTCGGACCTTTAAGACTAAAATGGCACCAATAACTCCTGCAATCGGTTCAACAATCCCGCTAAATTGACCCCAAAAAAAGGCTTTTCGACGTGAGAATCCTTCGCGTCTTAAAGGTACACTAACCGCTGTTCCTTCTGGAAAATTCTGTAAACCTATACCAAATGCTAGAAGTATGGCAGCCAAAGGAGTAGCTCCATTTAAATTATAAGCTAGAGAGCCAAAAGCAACTCCTACAGCCATTCCCTCGGGAATATTATGGAGACTAATTGATAAAACAAGCATTAAACAACGTTTTAAACTATTATTTTGTTTACTTAATTCTTTTGACTTTCGCGAAATTAAAACATCATATATCTTATCGCCAATAAATAGTAAAACTCCTCCACTAAAAAAGCCAATAAAAGCAACTAGCCAAGCAATCATATGTAAATTATTTGCCATTTCAATTGCTGGGGCTAAAAGGGAAAAAAATGAAGCAGCTACCATTACTCCAGCAGCAAAGCCAAGCATAGCATCCATAAAATTTTTATTAATTTTTTTAAAGAAAAAAACTAATGCTGCTCCTAAAACGGTAATTCCATATGTAAATAATGTAGCAAGTAAGGCTGATAAAACTGGATTAAGATGATCAACTAAATCTATCACTTTCTAAACCTCCTAATTTAGGTTATGAAGTGTTTAAAAATATGGGTGGGCAATTATTTCGTTAAAAGATAAGGTTTAATTTCAGGTAAAACATCTATATAACGTTCTAAAGCTTTTTTTAAATAATATAAAGTATAATTATTTGGTAAAGAATTTAAAACTTTAATTGCATCTCGTATGGTAATTTCATTACTTGGTTTTTTGATAAGAAAACTTATTTCCTTTTTTAAAATTTCTAATTGATAAGTAATAGTATTTTGTTCATAAGCAGGTAAATGACTTTTCAGAAAATATTCTAATGATAAATCTAAAATATTTTTAAAATTATTATTGTTCGACTTTTTTAATATTTGGGTATCAACTATATATAAACTATAACCGTAAGACTGTAAAAAATTTTCTAAATAACCTATAGTTTGGCGACCAATATGGTATTGATTTAAAAACCAATTTAAATCAATACCTAATAAATCATTAACTATCACTAAATTATTAGGCTTATGGCGAAAAGTAGCAACGGCATTAATAATATCTTCGGTATATAGTCTTCCTTTAAAATTAGTTAATGATTTTTCAGTCTCTAAAAAATATTTTAAATTATTATTTAAGATATTTTGGTGATAATTTAATTTTTTTATTTTTTCATTTAAATAATTTTTAATTAAAATTAAATCTTTTTTATTATTATTAATTACTTCTTGATCAATTAAATTTTTAATATAATTTAAATCTTTAGGTTTCATACTTTTTTCTCCTTGAGTTTCTATTTTACTATTTTTTCTTTAAAAGTCAAAAAAATATGATATTTAACAAAAAAAGTTAAATATCATATTATATAGTATAAAGGATTAAAAAAGGGTAGGAATAAATATGAATTATGGATAGTGTATTTAAAGAAGTCTTTAACTTCTTTACTATACATTATGCATAATAGTTTTAATTGCAAAGTTTAAATGACTAGATTAATCTAGATTTTTTTATTAACTATTTTTTATGGATTAACATAAAGTATTATAGAATGGAGGAAAATAAATGAATAGTGGTTTAATTTATAATCGCCAAAATTGTTGTCCAACAGGACCCACTGGTTCAACTGGTCCAGTAAATGGTCCAACCGGCCCAACTGGTCCAACCGGTCCTCAAGGTCCTTTTGGTCCCACTGGTCCTCAAGGTGTTCAAGGAATTCAAGGAATTCAAGGACCTGTTGGTTCAACCGGAGCTGCTGGTCCCCAAGGTGTAGCTGGTCCGCAAGGTCCAACTGGCGTAATGGGTCCAACCGGACCAACCGGTCCAACTGGCCCAACTGGCCCAACTGGAGCTCAAGGAATTCAAGGATTAGTTGGAGCAATTGGTCCAACCGGTCCGCAAGGAATTCAAGGTCCAATCGGTCCTACAGGAGCAACCGGAGCAACTGGTGAAACTGGTCCGCAAGGTATAGCAGGACCTCAAGGTCCAACCGGAGCTACGGGTCCAACTGGTCCAGCCGCAGGTTTATCTGCTTATGGAGCTATATATGATGCCAATGCTGATGCTGTAACCTTAACTAACACAGGAGGAACAACAGTTACAATTGAATCATCAGTTCCTGGAGTTGGCGTAACTTACGGAAGTAATGGTATCACCGTAACAGATGCAGGGGTTTATGAAATAACTTATAGCACTAATATTACAACAACTGGCAATAGTGATACAATTACATTAACTTTGGAAGATGATGGGACTCCAATTGCTGGATCATCAAAAAGTGGATCAATTACGGCTAATAACCAATTAGCTATTGATGGACAAATAATTGCCGATCTAGATGCTGGATCACTTATAACATTAGTTGGTCAAACGGCAACAGAAGCAACTTTAGCAACTAATTTCTCTAATACAACCCTAATTGTTAAGAAATTAGATGCTTAAAAAAGAACTATTTTGGTTCTTTTTTCATATATAAAATTGAGGTGGACTATGAATAAATATAAAGTTTGTGTTTATGCAATAACTAAAAATGAAGAAAAATTTGTTAAACGTTGGTATGAATCAATGCAAGAAGCTGATGATATATATGTTTTAGATACGGGTTCTACTGATAAAACAGTAAAATTATTAAAAGAGTTAGGCGTTAAAGTGACTGTTAAAAAAGTTAATCCTTGGCGTTTTGATGTAGCCCGAAATTTATCTTTAGATTTAGTTCCTGATGATACTGATATTTGCGTTTGTACCGATTTAGACGAAGTTTTTGAAAAAGGTTGGCGTCAGGAATTAGAAAATATTTGGTCTGATAATACCCGAGTTAGATATAATTATAATTGGTCTTTAGATGAAAATAATAAACCTTTAGTTAATTTTTATCTAGATAAAATTCATCAAAGAAATGGTTATAAATGGACCCATCCTGTTCATGAAGTTTTAACTTGTGATTTTAAAGAAAAAATTGTAACAACTGAAAATATTACTTTAAATCATTATCCTGATCCTAATAAGTCTCGTGGTCAATATCTAAGCCTTTTGGAACTATCGGTTCAAGAAGATTCAACTGATGATCGCAATATGCACTATTTAGGAAGAGAATATATGTTTTATGGAATGTATGAAAAATGTATTGATACTTTACTTAAACATTTACAATTAAAAAAAGCCACTTGGAAAGATGAACGCAGTGCTTCTATGCGTTATATAGCTCGTTCCTATTTAAATTTAAAAAGGGTAGATGAAGCCCGAATGTGGTATCAAAAAGCAATAGAGGAAACACCTTATCTGCGCGAACCTTATGTTGAACTTGCGCAACTTGAATATGATTACAATAACTTTAATAAAGTTAAAGAATATTGTTTACAAGCTTTAGATATAACAACTAAATATAAATCTTATGTTAATGAACCAACTAGTTGGGATAGTACAATAGATGATTTATTATCAGTTGCTTATGCTCATTTAAATAATTATGATTTAGCATTAACTTTTGTTAATCGGGCTTTAGAAAAAAATCCTTATAATCAAAGAATTATTAATAATAAAAAAATTATTGAGGAAGTAATTAATTCCCATAATTAAGAGAAAAACATTAAATAAAAAATCCATATAATTACTATATGGTTTTTTCATTCTTTTCTTTTATACATAAAACACCCCCTCTAAGCGCACTTTGTAAAGTACTTTCATCACCCTTTCTGCAACCTTTGTTTTTCAAATTTATCACCATAATATTAACATTTGCTGAAAGAAAAAAGTGTCAAGTGTAAAGAAAAATAAATTTATACTTGACAAATGTTCGGGGGGGGTTATAATGCTATTATGTAAACCTAGAAAATATACTTTACATAATAGAAAGGAAAGATAATCGTGAAAAAAATAAAATTTAAATGGAATGGAAGAGTAGTAGCTTTAGCATTTGCATCAATTGCTTTAGTAATGTTACTAAGTGTATCATATGCTTA
>CANQLL010000076.1 GCA_947624705.1 uncultured Bacilli bacterium
GTACCCTTTACACCATAATGCACCTTGAATTATTCCAAATATATGATCAGTTTTGCCATCTTGTCTTTCTACATTTCCATGTTCTTTAAAAGCATTTTCTGTTCCAGAGCCAAAATTTGATGATGTATTTTGAATTCCTAGTTCAATTTGTAAGCCTTTAATTAATGCTCCTAAAGTACCTTCCCCAAAATATCCATCTTCACTTATTCTAGTATATCTACCAGTTGATTCAAATTCTTTATACGTTTTGTTAAGCCAGTATTGAGTAGCTTTAATCATTTGGTCTCCACTACTCGCAGTTGTAATTTGTTCGTTTTTTTTCATAAATTCCTCCATCTAATTAAAACATGTTTTAATTAATTTGATTATATTAATAGTTTTAAAAAAATGAAAGGAACAAATACTCACATTTATTTTTTATTAATATTATTTGATTCTATTATAATATTTAAATCAAATATTTTTGCTATATTTAATAAATAATTCATATTGTAACATACGGTTCCTCATGTTGTTCTATTGTCCTTTTGGATTTTCCAGTTATATTAGCAAATTTTTGCTGCGTTAATCCTGTTGATTGTCTTATAAATTTAATTATTTCAAAATTTCTGTAATCTTTAAGATTAATTCTCATTTAAATTCGTCCTTTATATTTTCATTTTATCAAAAAAAGTTAAAAATATTATAAAAGTCACTATTTGTTAGTGACTTTTTAAAAAATAAGCTATAATTTAAAAATTATATGGAAAAAATTATTAAATTACTATATAATATCCTAAAAAGTGGTGGATATTATGGATTTAGAAAAAACTGGGAAATTTATCGCGGAGCTTCGTAAAGAAAAAAACTTGAGTCAGCAGGAACTCGCCGATTTAATACCTATTTCTCGAGAAGCTATAAGTAAGTGGGAACGTGGAAAAAATGGTGCTGATAATTCAAGCTTATTAAGATTAAGTGAAATTTTTAATGTCAGTATAAATGAAATCTTATATGGTGAAAAGAAAAATAAAAATAATGAATCAGAAATAGAAAATGTTAGTTTAGTTATATATGAAAAAAATTTATTGCTAAAAAAATATGCTTTTTTAGTTTTAACAATTACAACTTTTATAATTTTAATTTTTTTAACGTATTATTTTATTAATACTTACAATTCAATTAAAGTATATACTATCAGCTCTAATGAAAAAAATATAACAATACGTGATGGCTTATTTGTAACTACTAAAAATAAATTATATTTTAATATTAGTAATATCGAAACAAATTATGATATTACTGGTTTATCTCTATATTATGATAATGTTAATGATGAAAATTTGATTTATAGAACTGATGGCAAAAATATAATATTGTATGATTTTTATGAATACTCTAGTTTTTTTGAATATAAAAATATTTCTAATATAATTAACAATTTATATTTAAAAATTGAGTATGAAAATAACTTTGAAATAGTAAAATTAAATTTAAAAAAGGATTTTTCTAACAATAAGATAAGTATTTCACGTTCTAAAGAAAATAATAATAAAATCACAACTAATATAGAAAGTAATGATTTTCGCAAACTTGTTTCTAAACTTAACTCTAACAATAATACTTATAATATAAAAGGGGAAAATCAAAACATTAATTTAGTATATTTTCCTGATACAGATTCAATATATTTACAGATTATAGAAAAAAATCAAAGAAAAGAATGGTTATATTATATGAATTTTGAATATATAGAGTTTAGTGAATATGATGATAATAATAATAATCTAAAAAATAGTTTTACTTATAATAAAGATGATAATATTGATGAAAATAATAAAAATAGTCTTGAGGAATTTTATAATACAATAGAAAATATTCTAAAAAGTTAAAAAAGCAAGCAATCTGCTTTTTAACATTATTTTTTAATAGAATTAATTTAAATTTTACATTTATCTTGCTACCAAAATTTTTATTTATTGCTAGTGAATTTTTTTATTATAAAACTAATAGATAAAAAAGTAATAATTATATTAAAAATCATAATAATTAATAATGGTAAAAAAATTATTTTAATTAATTCGCTAAAAAGATTTAATCCAAATATAAATAAGACTAAACAAAATAATGAAAATATAAATACAGAAAAAAGGAACGAAATTATAGTAAAAACAACAAAATTTATTAAATATATAGTAAATATATTAAAAAAATTATACCCTACAATAACATAGATTTTTATATTATCTTTTTGTTCTGACAAAAAAGTGATAATTGTAAAAAAAGTGATAATTATAAAAGCAATAATGAAAAATATAAAGAATATATTTACTATTTTAAAGATATTTATATATGAAGATAAAGTATATGATGCATTATTATTTAAATTTGCATCTATATTATTATCTTTTAAGCTATTTAATATCTTATCTATTGTAAAATAATCTTTAATATTAAAAGATATATAACATACATTAGCTACATTTTCCTCACATAATTTTTTTGAAATTTTTTGATTTATATATATATTATTTACACTTATTGAATCATCGTAAATAATATTTTCAACAGATATATTATTAATTTTGAATGATTCAAAGTAATGCTTAGAGTTAATTATTATCGAAAAATGTTCATAATCAAAATCTTCAGATTTTGAAAGCAAATCATAATTAGAGTTATCTATTTTGAAATCTAATAAACGAGCATCAAAATATATACTTTCAATATTTGCATTATTTAATTCAAAGAATTTTTTTACATCATTAAAATTATTGTACTTACTTATATTTATGTTTTTGTTAGATTCATCATTAATTATTTTTTTTATTTGATTCTGTGAATAACTATCTGTAATCAAAATTAGAAAGCAAATTAAGAAAATTAATATATTAATTAGTAAATAATTTTTAAATGTTCTTTTATTAGCAAAAGATCTAATATTTAGTTTAATAATTTTATTCATGTACTATTTCATTTACTTCCAGATTATTTATTTTTTTTAAGCTAAAAGTTGTAGATAATAATGTTATTAGAATTATAAAAATCAAACTTAATATGATTACATAAACGTTTGCTTTAATCGGCATCATTGATAAAACAGAATCATATTTTAAAAACCAATTATTAAAATTATATAAGATAAATAAAGATACTAAAATTGAAAATATAAATGAAATAATTACTATTAATATATTTTCGCAATAAATTATTTTTTTTATCTGTTTATCAGTATATCCAACTATTTTAAATATTCCAATATTTTGATATTCCTTAGTTATTTTTCGGTTATTAATTATATAACAGAACAAAAACAATAGAGATATTAAAACTATGCTACTACCACTGATAATATTTAAAACTTTGGTACCCACTTCAGTTTTTATTGTTTTCATGGGCATATAACTTATTATGCCAAGATTAGATAAAATTTCATCTGCATTTGTAATATTATCCAATAAAATAAAAATCGGAAAATTTGAATCATTTAGTTTTGACTGATATTTTTTGTTTAGATTTTTTAAAGTTTCATGTGTGACATAACAAACGTTTGGTTCAGAATAATCGTAGCTAGCATCAAAAATGCCTACTAATTTAAGACTTTCTTGAGCATTATCTAAACCAATAAAATTAATATCTAAATTGTTATTAAGGTATTTTTTTAAATCAATAGTTTTATTAGAATTATATTTTTTTGAATTTATTAAGCTATCTGGAAAAAATGTACTAGGGCAAATGATATCGCCTGCTTCTACTAAATCTTGTCCATATAATATTTTTTTTGTATTAGGTATTGTACCTATTAACCCTACACTTCCATCAGTATTTTCATTTATAAAATCATTAAAAGTTGCAAATGCAGAATGTTCTGTATAAGTAAATACATCTCTGACATGTTTATCTAATTGTAATTTTTCTAACATTTCCGAATTATAATAAGAATTATCAACAACGACAACATTAAAATCATAAGAATTACTAGTAAAGTTTTTCCAAAAATTTAAAATACTATTATAGTAAGAAAAACCTATTATTTGTATTGTAAATAAAGCAATTGTAAATGGTAATATAGAATTGGACAAAAAAGTCAATCTAGGAATTGGACAGTTTTGTACCAATTCTTTTTTCATTAATTTGATATAATTAAACTATCTTTTCTAAAGATAGTAAAGGAGTGATATTAATGAGAAAAGATGTAAGAAATGAAATAATAAGAATTGGAGGTGATAATATTAATAAAAGTGAATTGGCTAGAACATTGCAATGTTCAAGGCAAACTATTTATAATCGCAAAAAGAGATTAAAAGATAACAAGAAAAAAGAACCAGTTAAAAGAACAAGTAAACTAGATCCATATAAAGAGATAATAGATACAAAAGTAGATAAATATAAAAGTAAAGCAATGAATGTTTACAAATTTATAAAAAAGCAAGGTTATACAGGAGGATATGGACTAGTAAAAAAATATGTAAAAGAACACAAAAATTTACAAATTAAAAAAGCAACAATCAGATTTGAAACAATACCTGGATTACAAGCTCAAGTTGATTGGAAAGAGTCAATGAAATTAATTAATAAGATAGTGTGAAAAGTTTTATGGAAAACTAGTTACACTTAAGAAAAAGATATTAAAATGGAAATTTTAATATAAAA
>CANQLL010000077.1 GCA_947624705.1 uncultured Bacilli bacterium
TGAAATGAAAAAGACATTAATGTCAATTGTTTTTGGAGTACTTGCTATGGTACTAATGATAGGAGGAGCCAAGGCGGATACTGTTGTTGCAGTTGTTAGTGGTTCTGATGAAGCTATTGCTAATGGTAACTATACTAATATGGTAAGTGCTTGGAATGCTGTTAGAACTTATGGTGGTACTATTGAATTAAAAGATAATTTAACTTCATATAATGTTACTTTTGATAAAAATGTAATTGTTGAAGCTGGTAATTATAATTTTGAATTTGATGGTACAAATACTATTGCTGACGGTGCATCTTTAACAGTTAAAGGAGATAATATTTCTGTTAATAATGCTATTGTTGTTAACGAAGGTGCAAAACTTGTTCTTAATGGTACTGTTAATGCTACAAGTAAATTAGCTACAACTAATGGTGAAGTTGTAATTGAAGCTGGTTCTAAAGTTACTGCTGGAAATACAGTAAATGCTATAGAAGCAGGTGCAAATGCTGTTGTTACTTTAAATGCTGAAGAAATGACTGCTGGTACTATAGTAAAAACTAATTCTATTGCTTATGCTGATGTTGCTCCTAAAATTATTGTTGAATCTGGTAAATATACTGCTGATTCAGCTGCATTTTATTTAGGAAGTGGCGATTTAACAATTAATGGTGGTACTATTAATGCTACTGGAAACGGTATTCATTTAGTTAAAGGTGCTGTTACCATAAATAATGGTACTATTAATTCAAAAACATATACTATTTATACAAATGCTACAGGCGGTGATGAAGCTTCATTAACAATTAATGGTGGTAACATTTCATCTACAGGTTCTGCAACTACTGCATTAGATCTTGAAAATGCTGAAGCTACTTATGCTTTAAATGGCGGTGTTGTTGAAAGTAAAGGTGCTAAAGATTTAGCTGCTATTACTTTAGGAGCTGCTTTCCAAGATGCAGACGGTAAACTAGTAAACGTTGGTTTCATCAATGGTGGATCATACCTAAATAAAATCGTAGCTGAAATTGAAAATAATAAAACAGGTGCTATGATGGATGTATCAACACAATTAGTAGCAGAAGGTGTAGCAATTACTACAGCTGATGGATATAAAGTAGTTGGTGAAGGTGAAAAAACAACTGAACCAGGTGCTACTGAAGGTGAAAACAATGGCGAAGTAACAGCTCCTGAATCTCAAGGAAATACAGCTGATGCTAAAAACCCTGACACTAGTGATAATGTTTATGGTTTAATCAGTATGGCTGTTGCAAGTGTAGCTGGATTATTCGTTACTTTCAAAAAAACTATTTTAGGTTAATTTGAAATATTCACATTTATGCCAATGACTAACGTCATTGGTTTTTCTTACATAATAAAGGAGAAGTATTTAAAATACTTCTCTTCTTATTACATCTAAAATATGTTCTTTGTTAGGAAAATTGCTTATATAGTAATTTAGTTTCTTCATATCTAAATCATTTTTTATTTTTCGATAATTATTAATTATTTCTTTATAATAATCAAAATCATAAGAATTTCTATTTCTGATTAATTCAATCAACAAGCGCTCTTTATCATATATTTTAATTTTTACTCCTTCCACATTTAAATTAGTTAGACCTAGATTAAAATATTTGTCTATACATGTTATAAATTTTACTTTTACATCATTTGCTTGATAACTATCTCTTTTTATGGCCAAATAAGTTTTATTTGGTTTAATATCAGTTAATTTATAATAATAAAACGCGCTATCTAAAGTAATTATAGCATTTGGATATTTGAAGTTGATAAATTCTAAATAACTTATATTAGCTTGATTGCTATAAATGCCTTTTTCTATTTTAAATAATTCATTGTTTTCTAATAATTTCTTTATTTTTAAACTTGAATTATAAATTTTTCTTAAATCTTTATAATTATACAACATTACTACCACCAAACATATTATAACTTAGAAAGTATTAATTAACAAATAAATAGTTGCAATAATTAATATTAGCCATTATAATGTAATTGAGGAGTTGATTACTATGTTTAGTAAAGATCATGTTATCATGTATAATCTAGTAATCACACCTGTTTAAAACGTAAAAAAATCGTTAGCAGGTGTGAGTTTTTGTCATGCCTGCATCCCGCCATACGGATGCATCGTATGGTTTTTTAATGAAATTAAAGGAGAGATAACGATGATTGATATTAATTTAAATAATATAAGTTTAAATTTTGGTTTTGGTGAAATTTTAAATAATATTTCTTTGGAAATAAAACATGGTGAAAAAATTTGTTTAGTGGGAGATAATGGTTCAGGTAAATCAACAGTTTTAAAAATTATTATGGGCTTAGAAAAGCCCACAAGTGGAAGTATTAACTTGCGTAGAAATATTTCAATTGGTTATTTAAGTCAAACTACTGATATTAATAATCAAAATATGCGAGTTAAAGATATTTTATATCAAAGTTTAGATAAAATACTAAAAATGGAAAAAACTTTAGAAGATTATGAAAATAAAATGGCTTTAGCAAACTCTAATGAATTAAATAAACTTATAAGCAAATACACAAATTTACAAGAACAATTTATTAATTCTGGCGGCTATGAAATAAATAGTAGAATCGGAAAAATTGTAAATGGTTTTAATATTAAAGATTTATTAAATAAAAATTATAATGATTTATCCGGTGGAGAAAAAAGAATAGTTTCTTTTGCTGCTATTATGATAAAAAATCCTGATGTTTTATTATTAGATGAACCTACTAATTATTTAGATATAGACACATTAGAGTGGTTAGAAGAATATTTAAATAATTATAAAGAAACTGTTCTTTTAGTTTCTCATGATCGTTATTTTTTAGATCAAGTAGCTAATAAAATAATATATTTAAATAATGGAAAAATTGATATATATAATGGTAATTATTCATATTTTTTAGAAGAAGATGAAAAAAAAGCTATGTTAGAATTTAAAGAATATAAAGATCAACAAAAACAAATTATAGCTATGCAAAATAGTATAAAAAAACTACGGCAATTTGGTTATTTGGGAGATGACGGACGTTTCTTTAAAAGAGCAAAAGCAATTGAAAAAAGATTAGAAAAAATGGAAAAATTAGCAAAACCTAAAACTAAGAAAAGTTTACCTTTACAATTTAATATGAATGCTCGCTCAGGAGAAGATGTATTAATCATTAAAGATTTATCTTTAATGATTAATTCTCAACAGCTTTTAGCTAAAGCTAATATGACAATTAAATATCAAGATTGCGTTTGTTTAATGGGTAAAAATGGTTCAGGTAAAACTACTTTAATAAAAGAAATATTAAATAATAATCCTAAAATAAAATTAGGATCTAATATAAATATTGGTTATATTCCTCAAGAAATTATTTTTGATCAAAGTAAAACTATTTATGAAATTGCTCGGCAAAGTTTTAAGGGAGAAGAAACTCATTTAAGAAGTGCTTTAAATAAATTTATGTTTTCTAAAAATGATATATTTAAAAAAGTTACAAAATTATCTGGTGGCGAAAAAGTTCGTTTAAAATTATTTTGTTTAATGCAAAAAGAAATTAATTTTTTACTATTAGATGAACCAACTAATCATATAGATATTAACACTCGTGAAGTTTTAGAAGATACTTTAGAAGAATTTAAAGGAACAATTTTATTTGTCTCTCATGATCGAACCTTTATAAATAAATTAGCTAATAAAATAATAGTTATTGAAAATCAAAATTTAAAAGAATACTATGGAAATTATAATGACTATAAAGATACATTAGTGCGACAAAACAAATTGTAGCATTTAAATATTTATATTTACGTTTTATTAGCATGTTGCTTGTGTTTTAATGAAGGATAATATAAAATCAAATCAATAGGAGATATAACATAAAAAAGTATATTTAACGGTCTAATTCTAAATGAGGAGTGATTTGATGATAGTAACAAATATAGTTAGAAAAAATATAGATATTTATTTAGCAAATAGTGGACAAAACGAAGTTGGATCGGCATTAAAGAAGTTTGCAAGCATTATTCCAGAAATTAAAGATATTGAAGATATAGAAAAATTATATTCTATTTTTAAAAATGAATTTCATAGAGATAAAAATAATGTAATTAAAAAATTTACTAGAACTAGTGAACAAATAGCAGAATCTAAAATTTTTTCGGGATGTAGTGACGTTGGTACTTTAGTTGATAGTGTGAAAAGTTTTATGGAAACGAAGTCATACTAGAAGAAAAAGATATTAAAATGAAAATTTTAATATAAATCTATCAAAAAAAGATAGAAAAATAGTTCTTTGAAAATAGTAATTAATAAAAAAAGACATGATGAAAAGAAGTAAAAAAGTAAATTTTAAGCTTAAACGTAAATATCATAGTATTTATAGCCAAGATTAAGAAGTTCAATCCATTTGTTAGGCATGTTGGAGATATTATTAAGTTCATCAAGTTCAACAGGAGTTTTCCAATCTAAAACTTTATTAGGTCTTAAGAAGTTATTATAAGTAGCAAATAGGACCATATAAGAGTTGGCATTATCAAGAGAAGAAAAACCACCTTTAGGACGATAATAATACTTTAAAGTACGATTAAA
>CANQLL010000078.1 GCA_947624705.1 uncultured Bacilli bacterium
ATTAATTAAAAAGAAAAGCGTATTTTCAACAAAAAATAAACTTTTTTCTATTATTAAAGTACGAAACTCGGGTTATAGCATAAACTTACTCGAATAGAGTAACTTTTTTAAAGTTTAATAGTGAGAAAATTAAATTAGCAAATAGTAATAGAAATGTGGTGAAACTATGTTTGACCGAAACGATGAAAATTATGTATATCAATTAGTTTCTAAAAATATAAAAAAACAGCGTAAAGCTAAAAAATTAACTCAAAAGCAATTAGCCGAAAAAATGAGTTATTCTACTCAATTCATCTCTAATATTGAAAGTAAAAATCATCAAACTTTTAGTTTAGGTACACTTTGGCGAATTGCTTTAGTTCTTGATATAGATATAAGTTTATTATTTAAAGAAGATGATAAATAGATGAATATATTTTAGTAAAATTTAATATAATATATGTAATATGTAGTATTAAGAAAACTAACTAAATCATTAAAAAGATAATATTCCTTTTGAAGTAGTTAATTCAAACCTAATAGAAAATATTTTAAAATAAGCAACTAAAATTAATATCTTACATAATGAGAATTTAAAGAAAGCTCTTTTATTGGATTAACTAATTTATTTTTAAACAAATGGTAAAGTACTTCTTTTTACACCACCCGAAACTTCATAACAATCATTTATAACAAAGAAAGCTTCAGGATCAATTTCTAAAACTGCTTCTTTAAATAAATAATAATCCTTAGTTGCCACAACACACATTAACATTTTATTCTTCCTTTCAGTAAACCCGCCCATTGTTTCTATAACAGTTACACCTGTATTAAGTTTTTTTATAATTAATTCTTTTACTTTATTTAACTCTTTAGTATGAATAAAGAATTGTTTACTATCAGAAATACCTAATAAAATTTTATCAACAACCATACTTTCAATATAAACAATAATAATAGCATAAGCAACATTATTAATACCAAATATAGCCCCACCTAATAAAATAATAACTAAATTAGAAGCAAACACAGCTTTACCAACGGGAATTTTGGCATATTTATTTATAATTTGAACAATTGTGTCATTTCCACCTGTTGAATAACCAACTTTATAAACTATTCCACTAGCAAAACCTAATAATAAACTGCCCATTAAAACTTCAATAATAAAACTATCTAACGTATAATATCTAATTATATAATCACATAATGGTTTAGTAAATGTAACCATTAACGGATATAAAATAGCCCCAAAAGCACTTTTTAAAGTTTCTTTTTCTCCTAAAGTAAAAAACGAAACTATTAAAATTATAAAAGTAAAAATATAAATAAAAAAGGTAGAATTAATACTAAATAATTTTTGGCAAATAATTGCTAAACCCGATACACCGCCAGTAACTAAATTATTAGCATCTAAGAAAATATTATAAGCAACAGCTAATAAAAAAGTTCCTAAAATTAAAACTATTACTCTAAAAACTCGATTTTTACGTTTAACTGCTTCCATTATTTTATTAAGATTGAAAAACATTTATTATCACCATAAATAATTATACTATAATATTTTTTATTTGCATATAAATTATTAAGAGGTGAAGAGAAAAAATGAACGGAAATTTCTATCAAAATCCGACATTTCCAACTGCAACAAATCCTAATATTTCCACAAATCCCAATCCTGTTGCTAACAATTATCAAGCTAATATTGAAAGTGCAGGACCAAGTAGTTTACCAATGGAACAAAGCTATATTGAAAATATTTTACGTTTAAATAAAGGAAAAAGAGTTAGAGCTTTTGTCTCATTTCCTGACTCTAATGAATGGAAAGATCGAATTTTTACAGGAATTATTGAAGAAGCAGGTCGAGATCATTTAATTATTAGTGATCCTACTAATGGAAACTGGTATTTAATTTTAATGATTTATTTAAATTATGTAGAATTTGATGAAAGAATAAATTATTCACATGCTTATTCTGAAAAAACATTTTAATAATTTTCTATTCCGAAAAAATCAATTTTTTTAATTTTTTCGGAATTTTTTTTTTTATAAAAAAAGTAATTTGCCCCAAAATTACTTTTTATATTTTAATAAATCAGGATTAATTTCTTTCCATTTATGCACAAAATAATTACCTTTTTCTAAAATTAATTCATCATGTTTATTACTTCCCGCTTTAGTTGTTTGGTGTGGAATGTGTCCTACGCCTAAATAAGGAGAGTAATAAATTTCTAAACCACTATTTCGTACCTTTAAAGCTAAATCTGTATCTTCATAACAAGTTGGATCATAAGCCTCATCAAATCCTTTTACTTCATTAAATAATTTTTTCTTCATCATAAAACCACATGTGGCTAAATAACCGATATCTTTACGAGCTAGAAGTTGGGGAGGCATAGAACGATACGGATAATTATCGACAAAACGATAAGAAAGGCCATAATCATTAAACCAACCGGCTCCCCAAGCTAAAGCACCGATATCTTTGGTTGAAGCAAAAATATCTAAATAAACATCTAACCAATATTTATGGAATATCCACTGATCACTATCTAAAAAGAAGATATAATCTTTTGTTGCCTTTTCTACTCCTAAATTACGCCCAGAAGAACAACCATTTTTATTATTACTAACTATTTTTACTATTTTATTATTTTTATATGTCTTTTGTAATTTTTCTAAAGAACCATCTGTACTTTGATTATCAACCACAATTATTTCATAATTGTATCTTTCTCTATTTTCTAACAAAGTATCTACACAATGAAAAATTACTTTTTCATTGTTATGATTTAAAACAATAATTGATATATTATCATAAAATTTATTTAAACATTTTTTTAATCCTTTTACTTTTAAATGTTCTAAAATATTAAAACATCTTTCATACCAATTATTTTCTTTAATAAATAAAGAGGAATTTGTTTCATTAACTTTCTTTTTACTATTTAAAATTTTTTGCCATTCTTTATAAGTATTACCTGTTTCTAAATTAGGATAACCAATTATATCGGGTAAAGGTGTAGCAATAATTTTTTTATACATCGAAATATATTCAAAAACTTTTAAAGGAGAAACATATTTACCAACAGCATCTACTTTAAAAGGCAAAATAGCAAAATCACTATGAGCTAAATAAGCTGGTAAATCTATTTGTTTTTTTAGTCCTAAAAAATATATATTATTTGGCATTTGACTTTTATCTAAAGAAGAAGCATCACCAATTAAATTAATAGTTATATCGGGATTAGAATTAGCTAAATTAATAAGTAAATCCCAATCAAACCAATTTCCCCATAATGTTCCATAATATAATAAAGTTTTAGTTCCTTTCATTAAATCAGTTGGTTTATCATATTCTTTATGAGGATTAAATAATTCATCATCAACGGCATTAGGTAAATATAAAGGTTTTTTGGGCTTTATTTCAAAACGATTTAAATAAACATTAAGTTGATCGATTAAAGGAAGAGCTGTTGCTGTTAATAAATCAGCGTTCTCTAAAATTAATTTCAAAGTATCAGGATCAAAAACTTGATTTCCTAAATGACTTTCCCAATTATCAATATTTTCATAAACTATTTTAACTTTTTTATCTTTTAAGGGTTTTATATAATCTTTAAATAATTTATAAGGTGCTTCAAAAATTGCTATATCATCTTCATTAACATAAGCCATAAGTTTTTCTAAATTAACATTTTTAATATGTTTATGTAAAACACAAGGAATGTCCATTTTAAATTTTTTAGTTTCACTAGAATCAAAAGCAAAAATATAAAATACTTGATAACCTAATTTATTATATATTTTAGCCAACTGCGCACTTCTTTGTCCTCCGCCAATATCATAAAAAGCAACAGATGCAAAAATGAATATATTACCTTTGTTTTTAGGAATAACATAATTTTTTTCTTCTTCACTTATTGATAAGTAATCATATTCAATTGGTTTACTTTTTAATTTTTGCATTCGATATTTTACATTATTACCTAACCAATTGATTGTTTTTACTGTTCCATGTAATTTTTGATAATCTCTAATTTTTTTTAATTTACTCATAATTTCCTCCTTAAATTAAGGTATAAATATTATAGCACGAAATTAAAATTCGACCAAATCGGCATATGTTAATCATTAGTTAAAATGTTACCGATTTAAGATAACAGGTAACAAACAAAGGCAAGCTTTGTTTAAAACCAA
>CANQLL010000079.1 GCA_947624705.1 uncultured Bacilli bacterium
GTTTACATAATAGCATTATAACCCCCCCCGAACATTTGTCAAGTATAAATTTATTTTTCTTTACACTTGACACTTTTAAGTTTTAAAATGCAAAAATAAAGGGGCTGTCGAGAAATTAAATAACTAGTTTTTCACGACAACCTCTTTTCTTTTGCTTTACAATAGGGATTTTTTAATTTTAAAAATAGCAAAATTTTCTGATAATCTCACAATTTTATACATTTTTCCGGTTTCCTCACTACACTGCTTTGAGGAAACTATAAAAAAAGATGACTTTATTGTAAAATGGTTCATGTGATACAACTCCTTAAGCAAGATTATTGTGTCACAAAATTTGCCTTGAAGTCCTATAACTTCAAGGCTTTTTTCTTATTTATAAAAAAAGAAACTGTCAAGAAATTAATTATCTAATTTCTCGACAGCCCCTTTATTTGACAACAATATTGACAATTTTATTAGGAACAACTATAACTTTTGTTATTTCTTTATTTTCAATATATTTTTTTATCTTTTCATCAGCTAAAGCTAATTTTTCTAATTCTTCTTTGGAACTATCTATTTTTACTTTAATCGTATTACGAAGTTTACCATTAACAGAAATAGCGATGTTTACTTCTTCTTCAACCATTTTACTTTCATCATAAGTTGGCCATTTTTCATAAGCAATAGTTTTATCATGACCTAAAATTTCCCATAATTCTTCCCCAACATGAGGAATTACACAACTTATTAATTTAATAAAACCTTCAGCTTGATTTAAAGAACATTTGCCAACTTTATAACATTCATTAACAAAAATCATCATTTGACTAATAGCGGTATTAAAAGCTAAATTTTCATAATCATTAGTTACTTTTTTAACTGTTTCATTATAAACTTTATCTAATTCTTTAACTTCATTTTTGACTATATTATTTTGATCAGTGAAAAAACGCCAGACTCTTTCAATAAATTTTCTTGCTCCGGCAACACCGGTAGCACTCCATGGTTTAGAAGCTTCAATTGGTCCCATAAACATTTCATAAAGTCTAATTGTATCGGCTCCATACTCTTTAACGATATCCATTGGGTCTATAACATATTCAGGATATCTTTTTCCCATTTTAATCCCATTTTCACCTAAAATCATCCCTTGATGAACTAATCTTTTAAATGGTTCTTTAACAGGAGATATTCCTTTATTATAAAGATAATGATTCCAAACTCGTGAATAAATTAAATGACCTACGGCATGTTCTGGTCCTCCCATATATAAATCAACTGGTAACCAATGTTTTAAAAGCTTTAAATCAGCTAAAGATTTATCATTATCAGGATCAATATATCTTAAATAGTACCAACTAGAACCAGCTGATCCTGGCATAGTTGAAGTTTCCCTTTTTCCAACTTTACCATTTTTTTCATATCTTTTCCACTCTTTGGCATTTTCAAGCGGAGCTTGACCATTATGACCTTTATAGTCATCTAACTCTGGTAAAACTAAGGGTAATTCACTATCATCTAAGATATAGATATTATCATCATCAAAATGAACTATTGGTACTGGTTCACCCCAATATCTTTGTCTAGCAAAAATCCATTCCCGAAATTTATAATTAACTTGTTTTTTACCACAATGTTTTTCTTCTAAATATTTAAGCATGGTATTAATAGCCTCTTCTTTATTCATACCATTTAAATTTTGGGAATTAATATGAATGCCATCACCTATCATTGCTCCTGGTTTTAAAGCATAAGCAAAAGTTTTAGCATGAAGTTCATCTAAAACTTCTTTTTCAATTGTTTCTTGATCTACCCATTCCACTTTAAACTTTTCATCAGCTTCTAAGTTTGTTTTTTCTTGTTTAGAGCTTTTTAATTTAAAGAAAAATCCGGTACTTTCAATGTTAAAATATTTATCTTTATTATAAGCATAGTAATGATGATTTATTTTCGGAAGTTCACTTATTAATTCTAAATCAACATAACCTGTTTCTTCTTTAATTTCTCTTAAAGCACAATCTAAAGGTGTTTCTTGATCTTTAATAGTCCCCCCAATAAATAAGCGTCCCCCTAATTTTTGCCAATTAAGAGTTAAATATTGATTATTTTCGGGATTATAAACAACAGCAACAATCGAATTTTTCTTAGTTTCATTTTCCTGAGGTGTTCCTGTTACTTCCTCTAAAACTTGAATTATCGGAATATTAAATTTTTGAGCAAATTCATAATCACGCTCGTCGTGAGCAGGAACAGCCATAATCGCTCCCGTTCCATAACTGGCTAAAACATAATCACTAATATAAATAGGAATTTTTTCCTCATTAACCGGATTAATGGCATAAGCCCCAATAAAAACACCTGTTTTATCTTTATTTAATTCGGTTCTTTCTAAATCACTTTTAGAAGCACATTCTTTTTGATATTGTTCTACCTCCGCTTTTTTATCTAGACTAGTTATTTTGGAAATAAGTTCATGTTCAGGAGCTAAGACACAGTATGTCGCACCATAAAGAGTATCACAACGCGTTGTAAAAACATCAAAATTAAATTCTGTATCGGCAACTTTAAAATTAACTAAAGCTCCTAAGCTTTTGCCAATCCAATTCCGTTGAATTTCTTTAGTTGATTCCGGCCAATCAATTTCTTCTAAACCGGCAAGTAACTCCTCCGCAAAAGCTACTTGATTAATACATAATTGTTTCATATTTTTACGAACAACCGGAAATCCTCCTCGTTCGCTTTTGCCATCAATTACTTCATCATTTGATAAAACGGTACCCAATTCTTCACACCAATTAACTGGCATATCAATATATTTAGCATAGCCATCAAGATATAATTGTTTAAATATCCATTGGGTCCATTTATAAAATTTTGGATCACTGGTTAAAACCATTTTACTCCAATCATAATCAAAACCTAAGGCTTTTAATTGTTTAGTAAAATATTCCACATTCTTTTGCGTAAAGCCATTAGGATTATTACCGGTTTGCACCGCATATTGCTCTGCTGGCAAACCAAAAGAATCATAACCCATTGGATGTAAGACATTAAACCCCTGCATTCTTTTCATTCTAGATATAACATCAGTTGCGGTATAACCTTCTACATGCCCCGCATGTAGACCAACTCCTGAAGGATAAGGAAACATATCTAAAACATAATATTTTGGTTTTGAAAAATCATGAATATCTGTTTTAAAAGTTTGTTCCTTTTCCCACCTTTCTTGCCATTTTTTTTCAATTTTTTGATGATCTAGTTCCATTTTTCTTCCAACCTTTCTTAACACAATAAATACCTACTAACTCATAACATAAATACATCATAACAAATAAAATTACAAAAGCAATTAACATTTGCCACATAAATGAAAGTGGTAAAATACTAATAATTGTACAAACAAATGAGATAATAAAAGCATTTATAATATTAGTTATTCTAATAATTTTTTGCTTATCAATTAATTGTTTATTTAATCTAAATTTATTAACAACATAATTTATTTCCCATATTGGTTTTTTATTCTTTTTCAATTTATTTTTATTCATGAGGAAAAAAACTAACCAAGCTAAAATAAAAAGCCCGAGAAAAAAACCTAAATTAAATAACATAAATAATCCTCCTTTAAAAAAACACGTCCTTTCTAAAGGACGTGTTAAAACGCGTGGTACCACCTTAATTCCTAGTATAATTCTAGCTTGAAATCCATAAGGGAGACTAACCCATCACATCCAAAAGCAAGTTCATATAAAATTTATTATTAGTTTTCATCAACCACTAACTTTCTTTAAATAAATTTTTATATTACTACTCTTTTTTCTTCGCTTGTTAATATTATATTAAAATAAATTTTAATATTCAACTATTTTTTATTCAATATTCTATAAAACTTTTTAATCAACTATTTTTAAAAATTCAATAAAATCCTCGCATAAAGAAAAACTAGTATAAACTTTCCTTTCTTCATTTTCTCTAATACTTCTAATTTTTTAATCAATAATTATATGTAAAGAATAAGTGTAAATTTACCCTTTTCTAATTTTGCAAAAATATATTCTATCTTGAATTTGTCAGTTGTGAAGAAGAAAAATCCTTATAAAGCCCTATGAACGCTGGCTAAAATAAGGATTTTTTT
>CANQLL010000080.1 GCA_947624705.1 uncultured Bacilli bacterium
AAGAGGAACTTAAAAAAGCGGTGATTCCTACCATAAAAGGAACTTAAAAAAGAAACTAGAGAGCCAACTCTAGTTTTATTAATTAGTTAGACTATTAATTTTAGGAAAGTCATGCTATAATAGTCCTAGTAAAAAAGGAGCAATTATATGGCTATTAAAAATATATGGACTAATTTTAAAAAATATCAATTTTTATTAAAACAATTAGTTTCACGAGATTTTAAAGTAAAATACAAAAGAAGTGTTTTAGGAGTTCTATGGAGTTTATTAAATCCTGTTTTACAAATGGTTGTAATGGCAATAGTTTTTTCTAATGTCTTTAAATTTAGTATGGAAGGAGTTAATTATTTAGTTTATTTATTGACAGGTTTAGTTATGTTTAACTACTTTAGTGAAGCTTCTAATTTAGCTATGTCATCTGTAGTTGGTAACTTTTCCCTAATAAATAAAGTTTATATACCAAAATACATCTTTCCTTTATCAAAATGTTTATTTGTAGGTATTAACTTTTTATTAACTTTAATTCCTTTATATGTCGTAATTATTGCTACTGGAACAGGTTTATGTTGGCAACATATTTTATTGCCCTTTGCCTTTTTATGTTTATTCTTATTTACGGTAGGTATGGGTTTAATCTTAGCTACTGTTTCAGTTTTCTTACGAGATATGTTTTATATCTATGGCATAATTATTATGATTTGGACTTATTTAACTCCAATTATGTATGATATTAATATGATTACTTCAGTATTTATTAAAATTTTCAAATTAAATCCTTTATATCAATTTATTAACTTTGCCAGAACTATAATTTTATATCATAACATTCCAACTTTATTTCAATTTGGAGCTTGCGGATTTTGGGCCATAGTTGTATTTATTATTGGTTTAGTTGTCTTTAAAAAGAACCAAGATAAATTTATCTATTATGTCTAGAGGTGACTTTATGGAAAAAAATAATATGATTGAAGTTAAAAATGTTTCAATGCGTTTTAATTTAGGAGTTGAAAAAAATTTTTCTTTAAAACAATTCTTTGTTGATGTATTAAGTTTTAAAAAGAAAAAAAAGAAAAAAGAAGAATTTTGGGCTTTAAAAAATTTAAATTTTGAAATTAAGTCTGGCGAAGTTATGGGCTTTGTTGGTAGTAATGGGGCCGGGAAATCAACTTTACTTAAAATTGTGGCTGGAGTTATGAAACCCACTAAAGGTAAAGTTGATGCCTATGGTTCTATTTGTCCAATGATTGAACTTGGAGCGGGATTCGACCCTGATTTAACTGCGCGTGAAAATATTTATTTAAATGGGGCAGTTATGGGCTATAGTGAAGAATTACTAGATCGCAAATTTCAAGATATTGTTGATTTTTCCGAATTACATGACTTTTTAGATGTTCCGGTCAAAAACTTTTCATCTGGTATGGTCGCTCGTTTAGCTTTTAGTGTCGCCACTATTGTTGAACCCGAAATTTTAATTGTTGATGAAATCTTATCAGTTGGTGATATTGCTTTCCAAGCTAAAAGTGAAAATAAAATGAAAAGTATGATTGGGGGCGGGACAACAGTATTGTACGTTTCCCACTCAATTGAATCAATTCGTAAACTTTGCAATCGCGTAGTTTGGATTGAACATGGCGAAGTCCAAATGATTGGCAAAACTGATGAAGTTTTAGATAAATATTTAGAATTTATGGGAGTAAATGAATAATGAAAAAGCTTTTATTTATTTCAAAAAACTTAGAAATGGGTGGAATGGAAAAAGCTTTAGTAATTCTTTTAAATGAATTAGTTAAAAAGTATGATATAACTTTAATTTTAGAAGAAAAAAAAGGAATGTTTTTTCAAGATTTAAATTCCCAAATTAAAGTAGAAGAATATAAATTATCAACAAGTAAATTTACTCTACTTAGAAGAAGTATTAATTTAATTCATAAAACTCTTTGGAAATTAAAAAATAAAAATAAATATGATTTTGCTTGTAATTTTGCAACTTATTCTTTAATAGGAGCTTATCTAGCTAAAGTTGCTTCAACCAATAATGCTTTATATGTTCATTCCAATTATTATGAAGCTTTTAAGCATAATGTTGAAGCATTTAAAGGCTTCTTTAATAGTTTAAATATTGCTGATTTTCAAAATATTATATTTGTTTCGAATGAAAGCAAGGATTCTTTTAATAAAATTTATCCTGATTTAAAGGTAAAAACAATAGTTATTAACAATTTAATTGATTATAACTATATTCAAACTAAAGCTCAGGAAAAAATAAATTTACCTTATCAAAAAAATAAAATTAATTTTTTATATGAGGGCCGTTTAGATAATGATTCTAAAAATTTTAAACGGATGCTTAAAAGTTTTAGCTTAGCCCTTAAGAAAAATAATAATTTAAATTTATATTTAATCGGTTCAGGTAAAGATCAAAAATTATGTGATGATTTAATTAAAGAATATAATTTAAAAAATCATGTTTTTATGTTAGGAGCTATTAAAGATCCTTATCAATATTTTAAACATTGTGATGCTTTTCTTCTTACTTCAAATTATGAGGGATTTCCTGTTGTTTTAGTAGAAGCTTTAGTTTTAAATGTTCCTATTATTTCTACTATTAGCGTTAGTGATTCGGAAATTGATTTAAAAGATTATATTATAAAAATTCCTTTTGAAGAAGAAAAAATAGCAAAAGTATTAAGTAATTTTTCCCAAACGAAAGTTAATTATCACTTAGATTTTGCTAAAATAAATGAAAAGCGAATCCAAAAATTAATTAATATTATCGAAAATAAAAATGCAAAATAATGCATTTTTATTTTATTTTAAGTTAAAATATGCAAACTATTGCATTTTTAAATCCTAAGAGTTATAATTATTTTAATAGTAAGGAGGAAAGTTTTATGTTGGATAGATCAATATATTTAAATCAATTAAAAAAATGGCAAGATAAAGATTTAATTAAGATTATTACAGGGATTAGACGTTGTGGTAAATCAACTTTATTTGCTTTATATATTGAATATTTACAAAAAGAGGGAATAAAAGCTAATCAAATTATTTCTATTAACTTAGAATCTCCGGAAAATAATTTTAATGATTATCAAGAGTTATATGATTACGTAAAAAAGAAATTAAAAGCTAACAAAAAATATTATTTGTTTTTAGATGAAATTCAGAATGTAAAAAATTGGGAAAAAGCTGTTGACGGTCTTTATTTAAATAAAAATATTGATATTTATCTTACTGGTTCTAATGCCTATTTACTTTCGGGTGAACTTGCTACTTTACTTTCGGGTCGACATATTGAAATAAAAATGTTGCCTCTATCTTTTAAAGAATATGCTAGTTTTTATTCTAATGAATCCTTAGAAAATTTATATGTTAAATATATTAATAATAGTTCTTTTCCCTATACAATTAATTTGGATGATGAAGAACAAATTGATACTTATTTAGATAGTTTATATAATACTATTTTAGTTAAAGATATCTTAGCTCGAAAAAAAGTTTCGGATCCAAGCATTTTAAAAAGTTTGGTCCAATTTCTATTTTCAACAACTGGTTCTATTTTATCCGTTAAAAAAATAACTGATACTTTAAATTCTAATGGTCGGAAAGTCTCCGTCCATACAATTGAAAGTTATTTAGAAGCTTTAACCGAAAGTTATATTTTTCATAAAGTATCAAAATATGATATTAAAGGAAAACAATATTTAAAAACGGGTGATAAATATTATGCCACTGATGTGGCGATGCGTTATGCTTTATTAGGACGAAGAAATATTGATTTAGGTCATATTTTAGAAAATATAGTTTACTTAGAACTTATTAGAAGAGGATATAAAGTATATATTGGCAAAAATGAAAATAAAGAAGTTGATTTTGTTTGTGAAAATAAAAAGGGCACTATGTATATTCAAGTAGCCTATACATTGCGCGATGAAAAAACTTTAAAAAAAGAATTAGCTTCTTTACAAGCTATAAAAGATCATTATCCCAAGTATATACTTACTATGGATAATGATCCAGAAGTAGATTATGATGG
>CANQLL010000081.1 GCA_947624705.1 uncultured Bacilli bacterium
GAAACATAAGAAGCTTCTCCTAAATAAATATAAGGACTAGTTCTATTATTTTCTTTTCTATTTATCCTAACAAATAAACTTACTCTTCCATTAGAATTAATATATCTATTTAAAGTATCACTGGTTTCACTTGCGGTATTTTGAGTTTCCCAATAAAACAATTGATCATTTATAGCATAATCATCATAAGCAATTGATTCTCCAAAATGACTTTCTTCTTTATTTATAGTTACTAAAAAAATATCATGTTTTTGTTCTTTTAAATACCATACACCTTGTAACATTGGTCCAGCATATTCAGAATTAAAAACTCCTAATCCAGAATATAATTGAGCTTGGGTATAAACTCCATAAACTTCTAAAGGGGAATAAAAGTTTAAATCATTATTTATTGGTAATACTTCTAAGGAATTATAAAGATAATCACATATTTCATTTATTTCAAAATTTAAACAGTTAGAATTTTTAATAAATTCTAAAGCTTCATTTATGTTTTTAAATCCTTCTTTTTTAGGTATTTCATTAAATAATGTGTAATATGTCATTCGATCTAATAATTCATCATGATTTATAACTTCATTATTTAATAACATCTTTATATAATTAATAAACTTTAATGAATTGATTGCTAATAAATTCTTGAGTCTTCCAACAACCTTAATTTCTTCTTTAGTATTTTCTGTAAATTTTTTAATACCAGCTTCCGTTAATAATCTATAAAATGATATATCTTTTTTATAAATATCATTAATATTTAAGTTATAATAATTAATAAAATTATATAATGTTAATTTTTGTTTAGTAGTTTCTTCAAATTTTTGTAGTTTTTCAATTATAGCTTTTCTAGTATTCGTGTTTACTTTAATATTTGAAAGAATATATTCTTGAGCTACTCTTTCTAAAGTAACTGAGCAATCAAGTGGTAAAATTGGAAATCCATTTATAATTGCATCTTTAACACTTACCTTTTCTTCTCCAATTAAAGCTTTAAATTTTAAAGCACAATCAAAATGTTTATTGCATTCTCCAATAAAATCTAAAACAAGAAGTGAATCTTTATTATCATTTTTCCGAAGTCCTCTTCCTAATTGTTGTAAAAATATTGTTAAAGAATCCGTTGGCCTTAATAATAATTCAACATTTATACATGGAATATCAATGCCTTCATTGTATAAATCAACTGTGAAAATAAATTTTATTTTTCCTGATTCAAGTTCTTTAATGGCATTATCTCTTAAATTACTATTAGAATCACTAGTTAGATAAATTGCTGGAATATTATTTTCATTAAATTTTTGAGCCATATATTTAGCATGTCTAATAGAAGAACAAAAACCTAATCCATGTACTTCATCAAGATCATTAATATACTTGAATAAATTATCAATAATTGTATTAGCTCTTAAATTAGCCACCTTTTCATCTTCAACAAATAATTTATCTAAATCATTATTATTATATCCAAGTGATGACCATCTGACATTTTTTAAATCTGTTGGGTCAGTAATACCATAATATTGAAATGGAACTAGTAATTTTTTATTGATAGCTTCTGGCAATCGTATTTCAGATGCTATTACTCCTCCAAAATATTTTTTGATATCTTTGCCATCCATTCTTTCCGGCGTTGCTGTTAATCCTAATAATAATTTTGGCTTAAAGTAATTTAAATATTTATCATAAGTTTTAGCAGATGCATGATGAATTTCATCAGCTACTATATAGTCATAATAATCAGGAGCAACTTTCATCATGATTTTTTCAAGTCCTTGGGGCGTTGTAAATAATCTTTCAATATTTTTAGGTTTATTTCCTCCAACATATAACTCTCCAAAATTAGCATCTCTTAATATCTGTCTAAAAGTATCACAGCTTTTTTTCAATATTTCTTGTCTATTAACTACATATAAAAACTTAGCAAAAGGATTTTCTTCTAAAAAGTTTTTAAAATCAAAAGCAGCTAGCACAGTTTTTCCAACTCCTGTTGCAGCAACAATTAAATTTCTCTTTCGGTAATATATAGTTCTTTCAACACTTAATTTTTCTAATATTTTTTTTTGATAATCAAAGGGCTTATATACCATTAAATCTTGATAAAAATTAATTCTTTTATTTTTAGATTCTAAAGCTGCTTTTAAGATTAATTTATCTTCTTCGGTGTTATTTAATAGTTTATAATCATCAGAATTCCAATAGGTTTCAAACTCAGATATAACGTTTTTAAAAATATTCGGAGAACTTTTCTCAGTTAATTTAACATTCCATTCATCTCCTGATACTAAAGCTGCTTTTGATAAATTAGATGAACCAATATAGAATGTTGAAAATCCATTATTTCTTTTAAATATATAAGCTTTAGCATGCAATCTTTGTTCATTATTTTCATAAGAAATTTTAATTAAAGTATTAGGTAATTCTAATAATTTTTCAATTGCTTTATATTCAGTTGCTTGAATATAAGTTGTTGTAATTATTTTTAATTTTTTACCTTGATTAGTAAATTCTTTTAAATCATTATAAATAGGCATTAAACCTGTCATTTTTATAAATGAAACTAATAAATAAACTTCATCAGATGATAATATTTCTTTTCTTAATTCTGATAATAATGATATTTCTTTTGAACTATTTGTAAATAAGGTTGGTTCTACTAAAGAAGTAAGAGGTCTAATTATGTTTTTGCCGTCAAAAGAATTATTGTTTAATTTTTTAAAAGCATATTCTAAAACTTGAGCATCAAGTGATAAATCTAAACTTTTATATTCATCAAAATTTAATTTTTCTCTTAATAAATCTAATATTTCATTGCAAATTTTAATTTCTTTTAATACTATTTCACTTTCTTCTAAATCAATTTCACTTTCATTTATGCAATCCATTGCTTTTCTTGTTACTTCTTTTAGATATTCCGTTATTAAATTTTTAGCTTTTTCAGGTGACTTTATAATTGTATTAGTTTTATAATAATAAATAGAATCATTTAATTTATCTTTTAATTCATTATTTAAAAGTTGTTCATAAATACCATCTTCCATTAATTATCCTCCTGTACATATTTTGCTAAAAGAATATCTGCATCTGCTAAATCATAATTTAATAAATCTTTTTTATTTACAAATTTATATTCAAAGTGATCATGTAAATTTATATTTCCTGATATGTAATCACATTTATATAGTCTTAAATCTATTTCTTTATTTGGATATTTAAAAATATTATTAGTTAAAAATTTCTTAGCTTTAATTGTAATTTCAAATTCTTCTTTTATTTCTCTTTCAATAGCCTTCATTTCTGTTTCGTTTTTATTTACTTTTCCACCTGGAAATTCCCATTTTCCTAATGTGTTAGAATCCCCAGTTGACCTTCTAGCTATTAAAACTTTACCATCTATTTCAATTAAGGCTGCTACTACTGTTATCATATTTTTACCTCATTAATTTTAGTTATTAACTAACTTTTTTATATTTCTATTATAAATTATTTTTGATATTAATACAAGATTTTTAATGTTATAAGTTATCAATTTGAAACGAACATTGTTCAAATTTTTCAATTACATCATATCCTAATTTAATATAAGTTTTCTTTCGTTTTTCAAACATACTTCTTGTTATATTAAAGTTATCATCAACATAATCGTAGACAATTATTTCTTTTTTAGTAGCATTCTTTCGATGAAGTCTTCCGGTATATTGTTTAACTTTTACTATTCCGGAAATAGGCATAGTTATAAATAAAACATCTAAATTCGAATCATCAAAACCTTCTCCAAGACAGGAACCTGTTGCAATTATTATTTTATTCTCTTCTCTTTTAGCAATTTCCGCCCGTATTTTATCATATTCTCTTAATTTTTTCTTTCCTATGCCACCTTGATAAATCAGTAAATTATTCGTTAATCCTTCTAATTTTTCTTTAAAATAATTTAAATGTTCAATTCTTTCAGTTAAAACTAATATATTCTTTTTATT
>CANQLL010000082.1 GCA_947624705.1 uncultured Bacilli bacterium
TCTTATTCTTCTTTAATACTAAAATACATGTAGCAATAGATGTACCAAAAAATAAATCACTAGGAAGTTGGATAACTGTATCTACAAAGTTATTATCAATTAAATACTTTCTAATCTTTCCTTCTGCACCACCTCGGTAAAGAACACCTGGAAACTCAACGATAGCAGCAGTACCTTTAGCACTTAGCCAAGATAACATATGCATTGTAAAAGCTAAATCTGCCTTAGATTCAGGAGCAAGAATACCAGCAGGCGAGAATCTTTCATCATTGATAAGTAAAGGATTAGACTTACCAGCCCATTTAATAGAATAAGGTGGATTAGAAACAATAGCATCAAATGGTTCATCATCCCAATGTTTAGGATCTATCAAGGTATCCCCTCTTGCAATACTAAATTTATTATAGTTAATATCATGTAAAAACATATTAATTCTAGCTAAGTTATAGGTTGTAAGATTTATTTCTTGACCATAGAAGCCTTCTTTAACATTATCCTTACCAAGTATCTTAGCAAACTTTAATAATAATCCTCCAGAACCACAACAAGGATCGTAAACCTTATTAACTCCTGTCTTGTCAATTAAAGTAATCTTAGCAAGTAATTCTCCAACTTCTTGTGGGGTAAAAAATTCTCCTCCAGATTTACCTGCATTAGAAGCATACATAGTCATTAAAAATTCATATGCATCACCAAACACATCGATTGTATTATCTTGATAATTTCCTAAAGGTAAATCACCAATAGAATCAAGAATCTTAACTAACTTATCATTACGTTCTTTTACTGTATTACCTAACTTATTACTATTAACATCTATGTCATCAAATAATCCTTTCATATCATCTTCTGAATCAGTTCCTTTAGCAGAATTTTCTATGTTATTAAAGACATTATTTAAAGTTACATTAAGATTTTCATCTTGCTTAGCCTTCTTTCTTACATTACAAAATAATTCACTAGGTAATATATAAAAACCTTTTTCTTTTAAAGTTTCTTCTCTACCATATTCTGCTTGGCTATCAGACAACTTTGCATAATCAAAATTATCATCTGGTTCTAACTTATTAATGTAATCAGTTAAATTTTCCGAAATAAACCTATAAAATAGAAAACCTAATACATATTGTTTAAAATCCCATCCATCTACAGAGCCTCTTAAATCATTAGCAATCTTCCATATTGCTTTATGTAATTCATCTCTTTCATACTCTTTCTTATTATTCATTTCAACTACCTCCAACATTATTTTCAATTTTATAAAATGAATTAATCATATAAAACATTATATCATAATTATCAGCAAAATTCGATTATTTGATTTATAATTATTTTCAAATTCACTTTTTAATACTAAAAGAGCCTGCAATCACGCAAACTCTTATATATTTTTAAATACTTCTAATAACTTTTTAATAGCATCTTTAATTTCCTCAATAGTTATTATACTATCAGAATCTAATACATATATTCTTTGCATCTTATTAAAAGCATTAACTAAGTTATCATTAAAATCTAGTTTCATATAATTAAAATCTATTATATCTAAATTTTCATCTATTCCACCTAATCTAACTTTTTCTTCTTTTCTTTTATAAGCAATTAATCTTTTTAATTCTTCTTTATTATTTAATAAATTCTTAATATCATCATTTTTAATCATAACCGTAATATCATATAAATGTTTTGAAACATCTTCATACATTTCTCTTTCATAATAAAACTCTGCTGCAAATATCTTATCTATAAAAATTCTTTCTAATTTAATAATTTCGATATCAAATTCTGATATATTATATTTATTTTTTAAAATTTCTTTTTCATCTTTCGTTGCATATTTATAAATTAGTGGTTCAATTGTATAAGTAGAAACTGGCTCGGAAATAGTAAATGATGTTACCTTTATTTGAATTCTTTCTGATTTAAAAAGCTCATTTAAACTAAATAATGAATCATATTTATAAAATGATGTAATACTCCCCTTTTTATCAATAGTTTCTTCATTTAATAATTCTAAACCATCTATATTATATCCAAGGGCTGATTTTTTTAATCTAGTCTTATTACTATTATTAGATTCATTTTCATTTACCTTAACAGTTAAATCAATATCTTCTGAAAATCTATTCATATGATCTAATATTTTATAAACTGCTGCTCCTCCTTTAAAATAAGCTTGCCATTCTTTTTGCTTGGATGCTAATTCTTTTAAAACTAAACAAACATAATAATCTTTTTCTAAAATATCATTTCTAATTTTAGTTCTCTCATTAACATTTAAAATAATTTCTTCAAGTATTTCTTTAGTCAATATTATCACTTCCTAACTCATATAATCGTTCTATTGGTTTTAAACTATTTATTTTATTAGCATATTCAAATATTTTTTCAAATTTTAAATTATTATCTTTAATAAATTTATAAATAATTTCTTTTTCATTATCTGCTTCTATTTTAATATTATCTTTATTAATTAAAATATCAAAAAGTTGTAAATATTTATAATTATCATCATTTATTTTAATTTTAGGTTTTCTAATAATTACTCCTAAATTTTTATTATTGTAATCATTAATATTTGGGCACTCATTAGTAACAATTAATATTTCTTTTGGTATTTGAGTAGTTAATCCTATTTTATTAAATAAATATGCACCTGAAAAATATCCTTTTTGACCATTACTATCATGTATATATTTTTTTTCAATAACTTTATTAATATTTAAAGGTTTATTTCCAAAAAACCCCTTTAATGGTTTATAATAAACTCCTTTAATAAATTGCACAATTTTGTTTTCTTTTACAAGTCTATTAATATATACATAGATATTTTTAAATATATTATCAAAATTATCTTTAATATATTTTTTAAAATATTCTTTTATTTCTTCAATAAAAATAGGTTCATCATATGGATAATCATCTATATATTTAATTAAAATTTCATTATAATTCATATAATCCTCCTAACTATATTTTGTTATTATTTAATTGAAATATACAAAATATTTAATGTTTTAATAACATTAAATATTATTTTACATTAAATGTCAATTATTTTTAGCAATTATTTATTCATTTTTTTAAAAATCTTAATTATAAATAAAAACTAAGTAAGATATTTGATCCTTACATAATTTATTTTAATAACCAAATGTTTTATGTTTACACTCAACTGGTGACAATTTGTCACCGTTCATTTTCTTCAGCTCTAAGATTTTATATAAATTTTCAATAATTTTATGTAATAATTCTTATTTCTTAAGCAATTGCCTTAATTCATTTATTTTTTCTTTATCTTCTTTGTATTCAAATCTTGGTTTAACAAAGTTTTTAGAACCTCTTTTTTCATTTGCATATCTAGGTATTAATTGTAAATGAAAATGATTCATCGCGCCATCGCACATAGTACATAAATAAACACTTTCGGCTCCATATACCTTCTTTATAATATTCATTAATTTTTTAGCCAAAACAAAAGCCTTTTCACATAACTCATCAGGAATCTCCATCATATCTTTATAATGTTTGTTACTAATTATAATTGCATGACCATCTGCTCTTGGATTAGCAACTAACATGCAAGTAAAATCTTCATTTTGATATAAAATTTTATCAGTATTATCTCCAAATACTATTCCATTATGCTCTTTATCATAACAAGTTGGACAGATACCTTTATCTGTTAAAATTGCCGCAGTTAATTTTTCCATACTAAATTTCTCCTTTATTAAAACATTATTTATTATACTAAATTTAAAAATTAAATCAATATTTTTGGCTATGATTTAAAAGTAAATAAAACTATGCAAGATATTTAATTCTTACATAGTTTATCTTAATAATCAGTTGTCCGATTAGGAATTAGTAAAGTATCTCCTATATTAAGTAAAGTTGATTCTAAGTTATTTAAATCAATTAATTCATCAACGGTAACTCCATAGTTATTAGCTATTTTATATAAAGTAT
>CANQLL010000083.1 GCA_947624705.1 uncultured Bacilli bacterium
CCCCCCGAACATTTGTCAAGTATAAATTTATTTTTATTTACACTTGACACTTTTGGCTGAAAAAAACAAGGTTATTTTAACCTTATTTATTCATTTCTTGCGAATCTAATATGATAGTTACAGGACCATCATTTATTAAATTTATTTGCATATCTGCCCCAAACATACCTGGTAAAGTATTTACTTCTTTATTTAATTCTCGATTAAATAAATTATATAATTTTAAAGCTTTGGTTGGAGCCATAGCTTTAACAAAAGAAGGTCTATTTCCTTTTTTAGTATTAGCGTATAAAGTGAATTGAGAAATAGATAATATACTACCATTTACTTCAATAATATTTTTATTCATTTTTCCCTCTTCATCAGCAAATACTCTTAAATTAATAATTTTTTTAACGATTTTATCTATATCTTCTATTGTATCATCATGAGTAAAACCTACTAAAATTAAATAACCCTGTTTAATTTCATTAAATAATTTATTATTAACTGATACAGAAGCTTCTTTAACTCTTTGGATAACTACTTTCATCGATTAATTCTCGTTACTTTCTTTATAAAAGGTAATATTTCTAAATCATTAATAAAATTATCTAAATCATCTTTATTTTTTATCTTAACCGTTATTTCAAATAATGTATAATCTTCAAAATCATTATTTTTTATAGCTTCAACATAAACATTACGTAGTGATGCTTTTGTAATTATTTCTAATAAAGCATTTTTACTAGGAAGTGTTTCTATTTTTAAATCCGTTAAATAAGTCTTATCTGTATTTTGATTCCAACTCACATCAATTAAACGAGCCGTTTTTAAAACATTTTTACAAGATTTTAAATGAACAGAAACGCCATCTCCTTTTGTTACATATCCTACTATTTCATCACCAAAAACTGGTTTACAACATTTAGCAATTGTTACTTTAATATCATTAGTTCCGGCTACTAAAATATCATTCTTATAATCATTCTTAGCAGAATAATTATAAGTTTTAACTTTATCTAATAAAGCATCAGAAACACTTTTTTTATCTTGTTTAATTAAATTAATAATATAAGTTGGCGTATAGCGTAAAGAACCAATTGCTAAATATAAATCATCTAAATCTTTTAATTTTAATTCAGTTATAACTTTTTTAATATTTTCTTCACTACATATTTCATTTATTGCTAATTTTTTTCTTCTTATTTCTTTTTCTAAAATATTTTTACCTTTAGTTATATAGGAAAGACGATCTTGTTTGGAAAAGAAAGCTTTAATTTTATTTTTAGCTTGGGTTGTTTTTACAAAACTTAACCATTCTTGTTTAGGAGTTGATGTATTAGATGTATTAATTTTAACAATGTCACCATCTTCTAAAGCATAATCTAAAGGAACAATTTTTTCATTGACAATAGCTCCAACTGTTTTATCTCCTACTTCGGAATGAATTCGATAGGCAAAATCAATAGGTGTAGCATCGATAGGAAGTTCTACAACATCGCCTTTAGGCGTAAAGACATAAATCATTGGCGACAAAAATTCATTACTAACATTGCTGGCAAATTCGGCATCACTAGTGGTGTTACTAGCTTCGATTAAATTTCGAAACATTTCTAATTTTTGTTCCATTATTTTTTGAATTTTAACGGTTCCTTTTTCTTTATAAGTCCAGTGCGCAGCCATACCCTTTTCCGCAATTTCATCCATTTCATAAGTTCTAATTTGAATTTCAAAATGATAACCATTGCGTCCAAAAACAGTTGTATGTAAACTTTGATACATATTTTCTTTTGGCATGGCTATATAATCTTTAAAACGACCGGGAACGGGACGATATTTAGCATGAATTAAACCAACTACTAAATAACAATCACTTTCCTTTTCTACAAAAACTCTTAAAGCTAAAATATCATGAATTTCACTAAATTTTTTCCCTTTCGAAAGCTTTTTATAAATACTATGCACACTCTTAACGCGACCTTTAATTTCAAATTTGACGCCGTTTTCGGTTAAAATATCACTAATACTTTCTTTCATTTCTAAAAGATAAGCATTTAAATCTTCAATTGAATCATTTAATTTATCTAATACATCTTGATAAATATCAGGTCGAGAATATTTTAAACATAAATTTTCTAATTCACTTTTTAAAGAATTAATTCCTAAGCGATGAGCAATTGGAATTAAAACTGTTTCTGTTTCGTGAACCTTCCTTTTTTGCGATTCGGTTGATAAAGCCCAGATTGTTCGCATATTATGCAAACGATCGGCTAGTTTAATAAATAAAACTCGCACATCTTCTGAAAGGCCAACTAAAACTTTTCTTAAATAAATAGCTGATGATTCACTATCATCATTTAAAGTTAATTTATTAATTTTACTAATAGAAGCAACAATATTAGCTACTTCTTCCCCAAATTCAGCTGCTATTTCTTCTTTAGTTGTCTTCCCATGATTAATTGTTTCATGTAGTAAAGCCGCAACTAAAGTAGTACTATCAACATTTAAATCTGCTAAGATATTAGCAACATTTAAAGGATGATTAATAAAATCTTCACCCGAAATTCTTTTTTTACCTTGATGTTTTTCTTTAGCAAACTCATAAGCTTTTCTTATTTGTTGTAATTCATCTTCATCTTTTATAAATTTTTTAATCTTTTTTTCTAAATCACTATACGAAATAATTTCATTTTCTTCTTGCATGGTACCACCTTCTATAAAATTTCATCATTCAAATTTATGTCTCTTTTAACATTTTTAAAATAATTTTGCATAAAAGATATAAAAAATTCATCATCAGTATTTAAAATATCATCAATAATATCTGATAAAACTAAATCGCTAGCTTTATTCCATTTCTTTGATTTTAAAGCATTCCAAATATCATTACTATTTATATATGTAATTCCTCTTTTAAATAATTCATGAACTTTACAATCTAAAGCCGGTTTAACTCGTTTATATAAATCTTCAATATTATTAAATTTTATCTCTTCCATTCTTACACCTTAATTCAATAATATTATATAATATGTAAGAAGATTTTTAAAGATTGAAAAACAAATAGAAATATATAACTATTTGTTTTTATTTAAAATTCTATTTAGTCTTTTTAAAGTGATATGTAAGGATTTGCATATTAGCTCATCACTGGCTCCATTTTCATGAAAATTAATAACACTTTCTTCTAATTGTTTTCTTGTTCCTCTTTTAACTCCTAATTCAAATCCTCTTTCCTCTGCATAATGTAAATCGACTTTTTTTAACCATTCATCTTCTTCTTTTTTGTTATATGACATGTATTCACATAATTCTTCTATTTCACTTGCATTCATGGCATGCCTCCTATAATCTTCTAATATTTTTTCTTTTTTAATCTCTTCTTCTAAATCTTTTCCTTCCTCGCCATTATAGATTAATAATATCTCTTCTAATTTGCTTAACTTTTCTTTATTATAATATTTTTCTCTTATTTTGGATAGAGAGATATATATTATTTTTATTTTATCCGTTAAGATATATTCTTCATCTTTTAAATAAAAGGTTCTTATTACTTTGTCATCTTCTTTAAAGTTAAAATTATTTATATTTATTTGAATACTTACATCAAAGGCATAACT
>CANQLL010000084.1 GCA_947624705.1 uncultured Bacilli bacterium
CTTTTAACTTATCAAGAATTCTCTGAATCATTTTTTGGTTAATATTACCGTTTAAATTTTCTTGTATCCGAATGCCAAGTAAACTTAAACGATTTATAAATGTTCTTAGTCTTTCAACGTTTACATCGCCATGAACTCTATATATTCCAGGTAAACCCATATTATCGATGTAGGATGCAACACATTCGTTTGCTGCAATCATAAAGTCTTCAATTAACTTTTCTCCTGCCCCTCGATATCTTTTCTTAATATCTAAGACGTTTCCATCCTTATCGACAATGATTTTCGCTTCATCAACATCAAAATCAATATAACCTTGATTTATTTTTCTTTTTCTAATGATATCAGCAAGCTCCTTCATTTTCTTTAAAGTATCTGCAAATTCTAGATATTTAGGGTCAATCGTATCTCTTTCTAAAATATCATTTACTTTATTATAAGTCATTTGAATTCTTGATCTTATAACCGATGGAAAAATTCTATAATCAACAATTTTACCATTCTTATCAATTTCCATAACACAAGAAATACTTAATCTATCAACATTAGGATTTAATGAACATATTCCATTTGATAATTGATGAGGAAGCATTGGAACAACTCTATCAGCTAAATAAACACTGGTTCCCCTTTTTCTAGCTTCCAAATCAAGTGGAGAGTTTTCTTTTACATAATAGCTAACATCTGCGATATGAACTCCTAATTCATAGTTTCCATTTGAAAGTATTTTTAAACTAATTGCATCATCAATATCTTTAGTATCATCCCCATCTATCGTGAATATTTCCATGTCTCTTAAATCGGTTCTTCCTTTTAATTCTGATTCCTTTACTTCACTTGGAATTGTTTTTAATTGTTCAATTACATCTTTTGGAAAAGAAACATCAAAATCATGTTCAGCAAGAACTACTACAATATCAATTCCTGGATCGTTTTTATGACCAATTCTTTTCTTAAAAATTGCAACAGGCATTTTCTTTTTAACTTCATTTTTTAAAGTAATTGTGATTAAATCCCCAGGAACTAGCTTTTCAATACCATCTCCTTCTAATAACAACTTAGTCATCTTATTATCATTATTTAAGATACAAAAATAAATATCATTTTCAATTACTACTTCTGCAACCTTACTTTTAGGATTTCTTTTTAAAACTTTAATTATTTTTCCTTCACATTTACTAGTATTAGTTTTACCTTTCATAATATTAACTAAAACTAAATCCCCATCCATAGCTCCATTTTTATAGTCTCCTGGTACAAATATATCTTCATCTAAATTAGAAACAATTACAAATCCATATTCGCCTTTAGTTTCTTCAAATATTCCTTTATACATTGATTTAGCTAAATCAGAATCTTGAAAATTCATATATTTACCATGTTTAGTTATATATAAATCATATTCGTTAGCCATTTCTGTAATTATTTCCATAATTAAACTATCTTTATCTTTCGGATAACCTAAACTTTTTATTATATCAATAGCATCTCTTGCTTTTTTATCACTTAATAAATTAGTTATTTCGTTTTTAATCTCTGAATCCATCTTAATCATCTCTTTCTAAATAAGTATATCATGTAAACCAAATTATGTAAATTAAAAACGAGTAATTTTACTCGCTTAATTAATTTTTTTTTCTTCATTAGAATTAAATAATTTTTTAACACTAAAATCATTATACCTAACAACAGAACCTTTAACTTCAAAGTTTTCTAAAGATTTTTTAAGACAATAAGTAATAGTATCTAATTCCATTTCTCTATTATCATATTTTTTATCCCATTCTTCTTCAGTTTCACCATTTTGTAAATAATATTCATCAAATCTAACTCCAATTATTAAAGCTTTACTATCCTGATAAAATTGATAATTATCAGGTCCATAATTTACTTTTATATTACTATCAGTTAGTTTTTCAGCTATAACTTTCGGATATGTTTTTCTAATAAATTTAATAGTATCTTGATCTAATTTATAATCTTTACTTTCATATTTCTTTTTTAAGAAAGCTAATTCTTCAATATCTAATCTTTCTATATATAAATTATTTCTTATATAAAAGTATTTTAAATAATCTTTAGCTAAATATTGATAAAAATCCATATTTTCTAACTTAACCATTTCAAAATGATTTCTAGCATCAACCATCATTTTATCATATACATTTAGTTTTAATTTATCAATTAAATATTCATATAAAAGATTAGAATATAATTGATATAAATTTAAATAATTTTCTTTTTGGTTATCATTTAAGTCTAAAAAATATTCAAGATTGTTACTATAAGGTGCTTTAGTTAAATAATCATTTATTTTAATCATAACTCCTCCGTTTAATATTATTATATAATAAGAATTATTTAATTACAATAAACTTTAAATATTTTTCTCATTATTAATTTTTAGCATTAAAGCATATAATCTAGGTATTGAAACATCAAAACCATCATCTTTCAATCTAATATATATATCCGCAACATTTTCTAAAGTAAAAGGTTTAGTATCTATCTCATATTTTTTTATAGTCCTATTAGATAATTTTTCAGGAAGTGGTACTGTTGAATCATCTTGAGTTAATTTTTCAACTAATTCTTTAACTTTTACTAAAACTAAACTTTTATTTAATCCTGAACGACTTATATCTTGATTAAACTGAATTGCTTCTTCTAAGGCATTATTTGTAGATTCGTGAGATGAATTTGTGATTGCAAGAGCATTAATATCAAATGTATTATTAGCAAAATTTTCTAAAGAAATTTTATATTCTTGACCCCAACTTGCAACATATACATATTCATTATCAATTCCTGTTACTAAAACTTCGTGCCCCTCACCTTCATTCCAAGTATTAGTAGTTTTAATTTTCTTTTCATTAATAGTTGAAATCAATTTAAATTCCTTGGGGGTTCTACAAATGCCTAATGTAACTAAATTTCCTTCTTGCAAATTTTTAATAATAAAACTTTTGGCTAATTCTAATGAATCTGAGCCTTTAATATCAACATCATTATCATACTCAAAGGTAAAATGGCTATTTGAGAATTCCAAATCAATTTCCTTATCTGCAAAATATTTATTTAATTCTGCTACTTCTACCCCACTATCATAATTGGATAAATAAAATTGATTTTCAGTATCAATATGTGTACCATTATTACTTTGATAATAATCACTAATTCTAAGTTTACCAAATTCATCAAAAGTAAAGAAATCTCCACCCATTCCATCACTATTAAAATATAAATACATATCTAATAATAATTCTGAAGAATTTAAATATTCTTTACCATTAATTGTCCTTGTCATAGAAAAGCCAAAATCTTTTTGGAATTCAAAAGGTTTATTTAAATATCTTGCAAAAATTACATTAGCACATGCAGCATAAGTACAAATACCAGTTGTATCAAGTGAATTTAAAATTTTTCTTTGATCAATTTCACTTTCAACACCCATAGATTTTAATTTTTCTTGTAATCTTATATATTCATCTGAAACAATAGGCGTAGTATCAA
>CANQLL010000085.1 GCA_947624705.1 uncultured Bacilli bacterium
AATATCAACGATATTATAATTATCATCCATTTTTTGAATTAAAACATAACTTAATATTTCTTTTATAGAATATTTTTTTAATAAAATACTATATCTTTCATTATTCAATTTTTCTAAAGTTTCTCTAACTATTTTTAATAATTCTTTATTATCTTGCTTTTTGATAACTATTTCTTCTTTAACTCCTACTCTACTTCTTACAATATTTTCTAATCTTCTTCTTATTTTAGGCAATAATTTTTTATAAAAATCGCTACTATATTCCCCTTTCCAATACCTAGTATCAGGATTATTTAAATCACATCCATATCTTAAAAATATTAAATGTTTATCATGCGAATTTAAACTTTCTAAAACATTATCAATATCTTCTTTTGAATATCCATCTAATAACTGATAAATTGTTAAAACACCATCTATTTTAAATTCAACTTTTTCTCCATTTCTTCTTTTCTTAAGTCTTAAATTCATTTTTTCACAGATACTTACAAATTTATCTTCATATTCCACTTTCCAATTTCTAGTATCAGGGTTTTCTAAATCACTACCATACTTAAGCCATAAAACTTTTTTATCATCACTCGGTAATAAACTTATAATATAATCTACTTCTGATTTTTTATAATCACTAAATCTTTGATAAATTGTTGTAATAGCCCGTCCTCCCATAGCTATCTTTTTACCATTTTGTAAACTTTTTAATAATCTTCGCATTTTAAATATTAACTTATTATAAAATTCATAATTATATTTTTTATTCCAACTATTAGAACTAGGATTTTCTAAATTCTTACCATACCTTAAATAAATTAAATATTTATCTTTATATTCTAATTTTTCAATAACGAAATTAATTTCTTCTTTCGTATAAGGACTTAAAATTTCATAAATTGTTTTTAACTTTGCCATATATACCTACTTTTTAATTAATTCATAAAAGTCATTAAAATAACCTTTTTCTTGATAATTTACATAACTTAATAACTTAGTTACTATTTTTCTTATTTCATCTGAACTTATATTAAAATAATCTTCAATATCTTTTAAATTATAAGAATCATTTATAGATTTAACTAAAATAAAAATTAATATTTCTCTTTCTTTAAATACTTGAAGTAAATCTTTATAATCACTATTTATTTTAGTTTTTAAATTTTTAACAAGTTTTAAAAAATAACTCTCTTGGTTTAATTCATCAACAGTATTTTCTACATATCCATATTTTAATAAACTTAATATATTATATTTAATTTTATCTATTTCTTCTTTATTTACATTAAATAATTTCATAACATCATTTAAGTTATATTTATCCATTTTCATTGTTACTACAAATATTAAATATTCTTTTAAAGTAATCATATCAAATAATTCTTTATGTTCATTTTTAATATTTTGTAATACGATTAAAACTTTTTTTAATAAAGCTAAATTAGGATTATCATAATTTAATTCTAAATCAATATTATTTAAACTATTTATTTTAAATGTTAAATCCTTAACTTCTTTTAAATAAGTATCACGAAATTTTTCATAAACATCTTTTTCCTTTTTTCGATTATTTTTTAGTTTTACTCTAATTTTAGGAATTAAACTGCGATAAAAATCTGTTCTATATTCCTTTTTCCAATTACTAGAACAAGGATTTTCTAAATATGCACCATATCTTAAATAAATTAAATTAGAATCCGTTTCATCTAAACTATTTAATACTAAATCTATTTCTTCTTTTGAATAAGGACTTAATAATTCATAAATCGTTGATATTTTAATTTGTTTACCTTGTAAATTTTTTAATTTTGTTTGAATTTTTCTATATACGTTATATAATTCATGAAAATACTTTGATTGCCAATTACTTATATTAGGATTATTTAAATCATTCCCAAATCTTAAATAAATTAAATCTTGTTCTTTAGGATCTAATAAACTTATTACATAATCGATTTCTGATTCTTTATAATCACGAAATTTTTCATAAAGAGTTACAACTCTTTTACCACCTGAAACAACACACCAACCTTTTCGTTTAGAATTTATTATATTTTTAATTTTAGTAATTACACATATATAAAATCTATTATTGTATTTTTTATCCCAATTACTTGGATTAGGATTTTCTAAATACTCACCATATCTTAAATAAATTAAATTTCGATCAAACTCATTTAGCATTTTAATAGCATCATCAATTTCTTCTTTAGTATAAGAATTTAATAACTCATAAATAGTTTTAACTTTTTTCATCTAACCATTCACCCCTTAACAAGTATGATATTATATCAAAAACTTACAAATAAGTCAAAACTTTTTTCTAAAAATTCACAAAATCAGTAGAAAAAAAATAAAAAATATAGTATAATTTAGTGCAAGGTGATAGAATGAATTATCCGAATGGTATAAAAAAGGAACTTACAACTAAAAATATTACCTATAAAAATCGAGGGATGACTTTAGAAGAGGATTTAAATCAAACTAATCAATATTATATTGATAATGATATAGCATATATTTATAAAAAGCCAACTCCAATTAAAGTAGTTAAAGCAGAATATAATAAGAATGGATATCGAGTAATTAAAGAAGCTTATTATAGTGAGCCATCAACAACTGATTATAATGGAATTTATAAAGGTTGTTATATTGATTATGAAGCGAAAGAGACTAAAAATAAAAGTTATTTTCCTCTTGCTAATATTCACGAACATCAAATTAAACATATAAGACATATTGATAAAGAAAAAGGAATTTGTTTTTTGATTATTAGATTTACAACTTTAAATAAAACTTATTTACTTCCTTCTAAATATTTTTTAGATTATATTGATAATAATAAAAAAAGTAGTATCCCTTTAAGTTATATTGATGAATATGGATATTTGATTAAAGAAAAATATGTAAAACGAGTTGATTATTTAGAAATTGTTGATAAAGTATGGAGGTTATCATGAGTGATAATAAAAAAAATGTAAAAAATAAAAAAGTGAAAGGTAAAAGTACAAGTACAACTACTAAATCAAGAGTAAAGAAAAAAGAAGCAGGTAAAATTAAATTAAAAACAACTTTTTTAATAGTTTTATTAGCAACTATTATTATAACTCTAGTTTTTTATTTAATTTATGATTGGTTTATTGCTCTTATAACATTAGCAGGATTAATTATGATTTTTGGGTTTACAGCTATTTCAAGAGCAAGTAAGAAAAATAAGAAAAGTAGAATTATTGTTCGTATCTTCTTAATTATTTTCTTAACTTTTTGTATTATTGGCGTATTAGGAGTTTCAGCATTTGCAATTTATATTGTAAGAGAAGCTGAACCTAAATATAAACCTGAGTTATTAAAAGAAAAACAATCAACTATTCTTTATGATAGTGATGGAAAAGAATTTGCAAAACTTGGAAGTGAATTAAGAGAAAATATTAGTTATGATGATTTACCTGAAAGTTATATTGATTCCTTAGT
>CANQLL010000086.1 GCA_947624705.1 uncultured Bacilli bacterium
TAAATTCTCTTCTATCAATAAAATCATTATTTAATTTTTTTAGTTCTTCTATAAAATTAATTAAATCTTCATATAATCCTATTAAAAGCAATTTATCATTTTTATATAAATAACCTGTCATTTTCCATTTTTACCTCTTTACCAAAATATAAACTTTGTATATTTCTTTAAATAATGTATTTCTACTTGAATTTCTCTATTACCTTCCATTTCAAAAGTTGTATATTCTATCTTCCCATAATAAAAAGTATTACCTGGGCTCATTTCAATTAATTGATCTATTATATTCCCTAAATACTGATATGATAAATCTGTTTTATTTACTATTAACATTTTTACCTCTTTCTAATATTTCTAAAATATAATTTATTTCGTTAACAACTTTACCTTCTGTCATTACATCTTTATAAATCGTTAAAGCTTTTCTTATTTTATTAATAATCTTGTCTTTTTCTTCTAATTGGCTTTCTAAATACTCTAATTGTTTTTTCACTAATGTAATTATTGCTTCAAATTTATTACTTTCTATTGAATAAAAGTTAATTGTTCCATTTGTTGATTGTGGAATTTCTAATAATTCATTTAAAATTTTGATTATTTCTTTATTCATCAAACCACCTTAATTTTTTGCATTTGTTATATATTGCTTGCAACTCTTGCGTATTTATATTTAATGGATATTAGTCATCGTCACTACTATTATATCGGTAAAAATCTATTGTTTTTCCTTTTAAATCAAAGTCGACGTTTCTACTTATTGCATCGTCATTATATTTTCGATATTCAATGCAATAATTTGAGGTAGATAACCCACAATATCCTAAATCTTCCAATGTAATATCTTTATTCATTATTTCTTACCTTCTTTCAATTCTTGTAATTTATCTAAACAATATTTATATGTTAATATTTGAACTCTATAATCTTCGTAGCTTTCTTTGTTTCGTCCTAAATAATTTATTGTTTCTTCAAGCCAATGCTCAAATTCAATTAAAATATTATTTTCTTTTCTTAATTCACCATTTAATTTTTGATGTTCTTCGTCAATTTGCTTTAAATTATAATTTTCTTGTTGCAATTGCTCAATATCATAGAATAAATCGTTAAATACCTCAATTGGCATTACATAAGTCCCGCCTTTTTGCCAATATTGTTCATAATCTTCTTTTTTTATTTCGTATTTATCATTCATTTTTGCCTCCTATATTTTCCAAAATTTCTTTTGCTTTAGTAAATAATTCAATTAATCCCTCAATATGAGCCAATAATTCTTTATTTGTTTTATCATTTTTTATAGTAAATATTTCTCGCCAAAAATCTCTTTTTGCTAAATTATCCACTATCATATCTTGAACATAGTCAATAATTTGTTTATCATTCATCTTTACCACCTTTATTTAATCTTTTTAATAGTTCTTCAATAAGTTGCTCATTAGTTGCTTCATTTAATTTAATATAATTTTGAATAGGTTTATCTTCTTTTGTAATTACAGCCAAATCTACGTGATGATAATCAAGTCTAGGTAAAATTTCAACCAATTCCCACCCGTCATATTCGTCTATATCCTCAAGTCTAATATATTTATATTTTTTCATTCTTTACCACCTATATTAACAAAATCTAGTACATTTTTATAAACAATTCTTTTTATTTCAATTTCTTGTGCAATTTCTCTATCAATAGTTAAGCCAAAACTAATAGCATAACTTTCAAGGTTTTTTATCTTATCTTCAAGCCAAGTAATTAGTTGTTGTTTTTCAATTTGTAAATTTTTAATATCTTCAACTATTTCTTTGCTAACTCTACTTCTAGTTTTATATTTATCATTTGTTGAATAAATCATTGGCTCTAAAAATTCATTTTTGTCAAATTTAATCATTTTATTTTTCCTCCAACTTTTCTATTATGCGTTTTTGGTTTTTAATGACAATATTCAATCTTTTTTGGATTTCTATATCTGCTTGACTTGGTAAAGACCAATCATCAGGTTTTAAATCATATTCTTCTATATCTTCCCACTCATCATTTTCTTCTGGTAGAATTTCAACTGTATCATTTAAAATTAAATAATTGTAATCCCAAAACAAATCATAATTATTTTCATCATAATAAGTTTTATCTATTGTATTAAAAGTATAGATTTTATTTTGATATTTTATTTGTTTGGGAACAATTTTATCATTTGAAATTTCATTTAATAATTTAATTATTGTTATTTCTTTATTTTCCATATTAACCTCCAAAAATATCTAATTGCTTAGAATTATTTTTTAATTCATCAATTAATTTATTTTGTTCTTTTATTTGATTTCTTAATTTATCTATTGTTTTATTTTTATCATTTATAATATTCTCATAAGCTAATACATTGCTCTCTAACATTTGATTTTTAGCAACTAACTTATCATAATTTTCTAATTTTTTAGCATTTTCTATACTTAAATATTCTCCTTGCATCTTTATTTTCCTTTCTATAATAAAAATTAAGTCCAAACTCGCCACTACAAACTCGACTTAATTTTAGTTAATATTGGAGGTTAGCAAAGAAAGCTTGGTATATCGTGGCTTTTAATATTTATTAATAACTCTCAAATGGCAAATCTTCTGGATTAATTGTTACTTCCTCGCCAAAATCTTTAAATGGATCTTCTAGTTGTTCAGCTGGCGTTTCAATTGGAACATAATCTGGTTCAGGTATTCCAGCACCATCGTTTTGTTTACTATCTAAAAATTGAACTCGGCTAGCTAAAATATAAGTTTCATAACCTTTAGTTCCATCTTTTTTACTCCAAGATCTAGTTTTAATTTTCCCTATAACAGCTACTAAACTTCCTTTATGACAAAATTTACTGACATTTTCAGCTTGTTTTTCGTAAACATAAATTTTAGGGAAATCAGCTGGTCTTTTTTCTCCGTTTTTGTCTTTACCATTATCAATCGCAATAAACATACTAACCGCTGATAATCCACTATTGGTGGTTTTAAGTTCTATATCTTTTGTAATTCTTCCTATTATACATACATTATTCATTTATAAATTTCCTTTCTTAATAATGACTTTCATTATATTCATTAATTTTAGCCCTTAAATCATTAAGTTCTTCTTCCTTATTTTCATAACAGTCTATTAAATCTTCTATTATTCCAATAATTTTATCTTCAATAGAAGTTAGTTTACTATAGTCATATTTGGTTATTCCTATAGCTTTATTTAAAATCTTCATATCATAATCATCAAATATCATGTGTTCATCTCTTCTATCATTTCATTTATTTGTTTATCTTCTAAAGTTTCTATTCCTAAATTTTTAGCTTCTTGAGTTAA
>CANQLL010000087.1 GCA_947624705.1 uncultured Bacilli bacterium
GTTAAACTAATAATAGAACCTAAAATTAAACCTTGAGGTATATAATCTATGGTAATAACATTTTTTCCTTTATTTAAATGAATTCCTATAAAGGCATTAAATATTAATTCTGGTTTAATTTTTTTGCCATTAACTTTAATAATCATTCCTTTTTCATAAGCCATACTAGTAAATAACAAACCACTTTCTTTAGCATTAACTGTTCCTTGTAAAGTATGTTTATCATTAACTACAATATTTTCTAAAGTATTTTTTCCTAATTCTTCCATTATACTTACATATTCATCTTCTTTAATATAATGAACATCTGTTATTTTTCTTTTTTGCTTTGCACTTAATAAAGGAACTTCTATTTTAACAACATCTCCTTTTTTAACAAAAGGATAAAATTCATTTTTATATAAATAATTTCTTTTTACTTCTTTATTATTGATATAAGTTTTATTACCTATTTCATTATCATCTACGATGATAATCATATCTTCTTTGGCTGTAAACTCTAAATAAACTTTACCTTCTTCTTTATCATTTATCTTTCGATAAACATTATTTTCTTGATCATAATAAGCATTATCATAAGTAATATTTGCTCCTTTAAGTTTATAATAAAGATTTAAATCTTTATTTAACATTTTACTATATATTTTTGACATATTATCATGATATTTATCTTTTTCTAAATCAATATTTAATAAATCTTTATTAACCATAAAACCTAAACTTAAAGGATAATTATTTCGATATACATTTTCATTTATTTTTTCTAAATAAGGTACTTCTTCTTCTCCAATTAAATATTTAATATTAAATAAAGATAAAATATAAGGGTCATATTTATATAAAGTTATACTACAATGACTATCAACATATAAATCAAAATAATTTTCCATAATATCTACTACACTTTGATTACGAACAGAATTAAAATAATTTAAACCATTAAAATTATAAAGTAAGCCTTTATTATAATTATCTTTAGTAGTCGCTTCTAAACGATAAAAAGTATTATCATCAATTTGAGAAAGATAATTTATATTACTTTGATGAGTTTTAACTTCAAAAGAATTCATATTATGTTTATTATTTTCTTTAACATTTATATAACAATTTAAACCTAATTCTAATATAATTAAAGGAATTATTAAATATTTTGTTTTATTATTAAGATTAAAAACAAATAAATAATTAACAAGTAATAAAATAGAAAATGCTATTATAAATATTCTAAAGATACTTTTATCATTTAATTTATTGAAAAAGAGAATAAAACTAATAATTATTAAACAAGCTAAACTTAAATATATAATACCTTTTTTGATAGTTGATAAATTTAGCTTAGAAAAATTCATTAAATTTTTGTAAGCAATAATAATGATAAATAATGATAAAGTAAAAGAATAACGATGTTGCCACCATACTGGTTTTTGGAAAAATTGCCAAGAGTAATCAACTAAATTAAAACTAAATGATAATATATAAAATAATAAAATAATTATTGTTATACTTTTAGTTTTAATATCTATTTTTTTGTTAAAAAATGATGTAATGAATAAACAAACTATAAATAAAGAACAGTATATCTGCGCAAAGCCGTTAGATACTTCTCTAGAATGGTAATTACCAGGTGTTAATGAATAAAAGAAATATTTAATATTATTATTAAAACCAATATATTTAGTATAATCATCAGCAAAGCCACTGGCTTTGCCATTCATTAAAGCATAAAATGATGGTAAAAGAACAATACAAGCTATACTAGCTGATAATAAAGAACTTATAATAAATCTAAAAATTATTTTTTTATTTTTATAATTATTAGTTTCTACTAATTTATAAATAAAATAAATAACACTAAAGATACAACACATATATCCTGTATAAAAAGATATAATAATAGTTAAACTTAAAGATATAATATAAAATAAAGGAGATTTATTTTTAATTATTTTATTTATTCCCACTAGAATAAGAGGTAAGAGAATAATACTATCTAGCCAAAAAACATTATAATAATAAGTAGAAATAAAACCTATTAAAGCATAAATAACACTAAAAATAGTACTCCATAAATTATCGTGTTTATCTTCATGAGATAAAAAGTATTGCATAGTAAGACCACATAAACCTATTTTTAAAATTATTAAAAGAAAATAGAAAGTATTATACTGATAAATACTAAAAAAATGAATTAAAAGATTTAAAGGGCTCATTAAATAATAAGTAACAGTACCTAAAAAATTAATGCCAAAACCAACATTAAATAGATAAAAATGAAAATTTTTAAGAGCCATAAAAAATCCAGGATATTGTACTTTTGAGTCATAAGCATTAATGATATAGTGCCCAAAAGGGGCAATATCATTAATTGCTAAAGCTATACAAAAAATTCCGATAGGAATTATAAAAGATAATAAATATTTTATATACTTCTTCATATTAACCACAAAAAAATATTATCATAAAATTTAAAAAAATTGAAGTAACTTTTGTAATTAATTGTTACATAATAAAAAACAAATAGGATAATAATAAGTAATGGTGAGATAAATGGAAACTATATTCAGATCAGTAGTAATGTTTTTAGCTCTTTTTATTATAGTAAAAATACAAGGTAAAAAACAAATTAAAAATTTAACTTTTTATGATTATGTTTTAAGTATAGCGATTGGTTCAATCGCTGCTGATTCTATTATAAGTTTGGACACACCTTTATATGATGGTTTAATGGCCCTAGCGGTGTTTGGATTAATTGGTTATATTATGTCAGTTATTTCTTTTAACAATCCTAATGTTTCAGAGATACTAGATGGACAACCATTAATTCTCTTTGAAAATGGCAATTTTAATTATCACAATCTAGAGGTTGCTAAATTAAATGTAGCTAAAGTTTTAGAAAATTGTCGTTTAAAAGGATGTTTTGATATAAATGAACTAGATTGTGCAGTTTTAGAAGCTTCGGGAGACGTTTCTATATTATTAAAAGGAAATTCTCAACCACTTACAAGTAAAGATTTAAAAAATAGTATGCAAAAAAATAATTTAAAACAATCTTTAAATTATGAAATAATAGTGGATGGAGTTATAAATGAAACAGAATTAAAAAAAGCGAAGAAAACCAAAACTTGGTTAAATAACTATTTAAAGGAAAATAAGAAAAAATTAGAAAATATAAGTTTGTTGGTAATAGATAAAAAAGGAAAAATAACTATATTTAGCAAATAATTAGTTATTTTAATTCAGTGGGAAACAATTTTTG
>CANQLL010000088.1 GCA_947624705.1 uncultured Bacilli bacterium
TTCCTGAATTTGAAAATTGGAGAGATAAATGTAAGTATAATGATTGTCTTCACTTTAACGAGCCTTATGATTCTTGTTTAGTTAAACAAGGAGTATTAAGTGGACTAATTAATATAGACAGATATGAAAGCTATTTAAGAATTATGAGCGATGTATTAAATATTAAGGAATATTCTGAAATATTGAATACTGTTAAACCTGAAGAAGTAAAAAAATCAAAATAATGAATAAATAAATTATTAAAAAGCGTAATATATTTGAGTTTAGAAAAAAATTATTAATAATAAAAAAATGGGATTAAAAGTTTTATTAAAAAATAAAGAAAAAGGATTAAAAATAGTAAGATTATATTTATCAAGATGAAAAATAGAGGAACATTTTCAAGGAAACAAAGAATATGATTTTGAAAATATGAAAGTAAAAACGTTAAAAAGTATGAGTAATTTAAATATGCTACTAACAATATATTTAGGGTATATGGCAATACTAGTAGAAAAATAAATGAGAACATGAAAATATACTTGGGAAGAAAGTTATAATATTTATTAAGAAAAATAAATTTTGACATCCTTTTTTTGAATAAAAGTTTAAAATTATAAACATGATATTCATAGAATATAAAAAGGAGGATATTATGTTTGATAATTTTAATTTTGAAATTGCCCATATCTTTAAACAAGCGGAAAGAGAAATGGCAGAATTAAGACATCCTTATGTTGGCAGTGAACATCTTTTTTTAGCTATTTTAAATAATAATGATAAAGTTAGTAAAACTTTAAATACTTATGGAATAACTTATAATAAATTTAAAAATGAATTAATTGAAATAGTAGGAATTGGTTCGAAAAAAAGTGATTTATATTTATATACTCCTTTATTAAAAAGAGTTATTGATACCGCTTTATGTGATGCTAAAGAAGATAATAAAGGCATAGTCACAACTACGCATTTACTTTTAGCTTTATTAGAAGAAGCCGAAGGAATTGCTATTAGAATTTTATTAAGTTTAAATATTAATTTAGATAAATTATATAAAGAATTACATCAGAAAAAAATTCATAAAGACGGAAAATTAACTATTTATGAGATAGGTCATAATTTAAATGAATCGGTTGATTTAGATGAAAAAATAGTAGGTAGAGAAGAAGAAATAAATTTATTAATTGAAACTCTTTTAAGAAAAAATAAAAATAATCCGTTACTAGTTGGTAAAGCGGGGACTGGTAAAACTGCAATTGTTGAAGAAGTTGCGCGAAGAATTGAAAAAGGTAATATTACCGAAGAACTTAAAAATAAAAAAATAATTCTTTTAGAAATGGCTAGTTTAGTCGCTGGTACTAAATATCGAGGGGAATTTGAAGAAAGATTAAATAAAATAATTGAAGAAGTAATAGCTGAGGAAGATATTATTTTATTTATTGATGAAATTCATACTTTAGTTAATGCAGGCGGAGCTGAGGGCGCAATTGATGCTTCAAATATTTTAAAACCTTATCTTGCGCGGGGAAAGATAAAATGTATTGGAGCTACTACTACGGAAGAATTTGATAAATATATTGCTCATGATAAAGCTTTAGAAAGAAGATTTCAAAAAATTTTGATTAAAGAACCTAATGAAGAAGAAACCGAATATATTTTAAAATCAATTAAAAAAGAATACGAAGATCATCATAAAATAAAAATAACGAATAAAAATATTAAAGATATAATTTATTTAGCTAATAAATATATTTATAATAAAAATAATCCTGATAAATGTATTGATGTTTTAGATTCAGTTTGTGCTAAAGTTAAACTTAAAAATATTAATGATAATTTAAAACAAACTTATGAAGAAGAATTAGAAACATTAAAAAAACAAAAAGAAGAATATATTATAAATCAAGATTACGTTAATGCTTTAAAATTAAAAACTAAAGCTGATAATATTTTACAAAAAATAAATAAGCCAGAAGTTTTAAAATATCACATTTTAAAAAGTGATATTTTAAAAGTTATTCAAAATAAAAGTAATATTCCTTTATTGGAAAATAAAACAAAAATATATAATAATTTAAAAAAAGATTTAACTAAAAATATAATTGGTCAAGATCAAGCTCTTAATAAAATTTTAAATAATTTTTTAAATAAACAAAAAAGTAATAGTAATAAACCATTGTCTTTGCTTTTAACTGGGCCAACAGGAGTTGGTAAAACTTATACTGTTAAAACAATAGCTAAATCTTTAAATATTAATTTAATTAGAATTGATGGAAGTGAATATAATCTAGAAACATCTGTCAATAAATTAATTGGAGTTTCGGCGGGTTATGTTGGTTATAATGATAATTATTTATTTAAAGAAGTATTAGATAATCCTTATTCTTTAATTTTGTTAGATGAAATTGAAAAAGCTTCTCCTAAAGTAATTAATTTATTTTTACAAATTTTAGATGAAGGTTATATAACTACTTCAACTAATGAAAAAATAAAATTTAATAATACGATAATATTTATGACTTCTAATGCTAATGTCACTAGTACAGTAGGATTTGCCAGTAAAACTACCAATAATGATTTATTAACGAAAGAAATATTAAATCGTTTAGATGAAGTTATTGAGTTTAAAAGTGTTAATAAAGAAGTAGCTAAACAATATATTAATTTAAAAAATAAAGATTTAGATGAAGAAACTATTTTAACAAAATCGAATTATCAAAAATATGGATTTAGAGAATTAGATCGAACTATTAAATCTTTAGAAGTTAGTAAAATAAAATAGTATACGCTTTTAAACATATACTATTAAATAAGATTATTTTGTTTCAAGATACTATTTAATTCATCCATTGGGATATTTAAAGATTTACTTATTATTTCTTTAGATATCCCATTTTTAAATAAATTAATTACAGCATTATCAGTTGTTTGTTTTTTTCCTCGTTTTTCCCCATCATTTTGAGCTTTCACAATTTTTTCTTTAGCAGTTCTTTCCATATAACTAATAAGAGAT
>CANQLL010000089.1 GCA_947624705.1 uncultured Bacilli bacterium
ATTAATTAAAAAGAAAAGCGTATTTTCAACAAAAAATAAACTTTTTTCTATTATTAAAGTACGAAACTCGGGTTATATCACAAAATACAGTTATATGATATAATTTTTAAGTGAATTACTTGTTAAAAAATTGTGAAAGGAAAGTGAATTATGCCGGCTTTTTATACTCATCGTTATTTTGCGAAGCAAGTTTATCAAGATTTTAAACCTGCTTTAAAAAAGCAAATAAATTATGAATATTACTTGTTTTTTGCCCAAAGTTTTGACATTCTTTATTATAATTATGGTTCCCAAAAACATTTAAATAAATTAGGTCATTTAGCTCATAGGCAAAAAACTCAAGATTTTTTTCAAAATATTTTAGAATTAATGGATTTAAACAATTCTTATCATTTAAGTTTTTTCTATGGTTTTTTAACTCATTATATCCTTGATGCAACGATGCACCCTTATATTTTTTATAAAACCGGAGTTTTTAAAAAGGATAATCCTCAAACTTATAAATATAATGGGTTACATACAAAACTCGAAAATCAAATTGATAAATATTATTATGATTTAGAAAACTCTAAACCCTTTTATCAAGCTAAACTTTATAAAATTTATGATAATATTAAAAATCCTCCTCAAGATTTAATTATATTAATTAACAAAGTTTTTAAAAAGACTTTTAAGCAAGATAATGTTGGTTATTATTATTTTAAAAGTTTAAAAAAATGGCGTTTTACTCATAAGTATTTAAAAAGAGATTATTTTAAAATTAAAAAATATTTATATCGTTTCCATGATTATATATTTACTAAAAGATTAGAATTTTATGCCTTAAGTTTAGAAAAAATAACCGAAAATGATTTAAATATTTATCACCATAAATGGTATAATCCTAGTAATAAAAATATTTATTCAACCGCTAGTGTAAATGATTTACTACAAATAGCTAAAGATAAATATTTAAATATTATTAATAATTTAGAAGTTCGAAATAATCAAGAAATAATACCCAATATTTCGTATCGAACTGGCTTAGATTTAGCCGAAAAACAACAATTAAAATATTTTGAAGGTGATTAATTTGCAAAAAAAGATAGGAATTATAATTTTAACATTTTTTCTTTTTATCAGTAGTTATAAAGCTTTAGAAATAAATAGTCAATATGCCGTTTTATATAATTTAAATGATAAGACTATTCTTTATGAAAAAAATAAAGATGAAGTTACTAGTATTGCTAGTTTAACTAAAATTATGACGACGATTGTCGCGATTGAAAAAATTGAAGATTTTAATCAAAAAGTTACAATTACGCCCGACATGTATGCAGGTTTAAAAGAACAAGGTGCCGCATGTATTGGTTTAAAAGAAGGACAAGTTGTAACTTTTAATGATTTACTATATGGTGTTTTACTGGCCAGTGGAGCTGATGCTGCTAATGCTTTAGCTGTTGCCATTTCAGGAAATGTGGAAGATTTTGTCGAATTAATGAATCAAAAAGCGCAAGACTTAAAACTAACTCAAACTCATTTTACCGGAACTGTTGGTCTTGATAATCCTAAACATTATTCCACCGTTAATGAAGTAGCTCAAATGTTAATGTATGCTTTAGAAAACCCCAAATTTCAAGAAATATTTACAACTGATTCCTATCTTTTTTCGGATAAATCATTTACAGTCAAAAGCTCTATGCGGGCAACAGGTAATGCCTATCACTTAAATACCAGTAATATTCTAGGTGGCAAAACAGGGTTTACTAACCAAGCCGGCAGAGCCTTAGCTTCTATTGCTTATGACCAAGCAAATGATATTAAATATTTATTAGTAACTACTAAAGCTGCTGAAGTTCCTAATCATCTAACTGATGCCATTAATATTTATGATTATTACTTTCAAAATTATAAATATCAAGATTTAATTAAAAAGAATGAACCAATTTTAACTTTAAAAACTAAGTATAGTAAAACTAAACAAGTTGCTTTTAAAGCGCAAGAAAATGTGCAAAAATATTTAATTAATACTTACAATCAAGATGATGTTAAAATTAAGTATAATGGTTTAAAAATAATTACTCCGCAAACTAAAGAAGGTAAAATTGGCACTGTTCAAGTTTTTTATCAAAATGAATTAATTAAAGAATTACCAATTATTTTAAATAATAAAATAAAATTTTCTCTTCTTGGTTTTCTTATAGCTTATAAATATATAACGATTGCAATAAGTATTATTCTAATTGTTTTAATTGTCTTGATTTATTTAAAAAGAAAAAAGAAATAATATTACATAAGTGTTACTATTCCTTTGGTGATTGTTTCCGCTAATTTTTGTTGATATTCATCCGTTGTTAATTTAGTTTTTTCTTCTTCGTTTGATAAAAAACCACATTCAATTAAAATTCCCCGAACATTTAATTTATCATACATATAAGTAGACGCGGGGATTTTTTTTATTTCTCGATCAGTTTTTAAAACTTTATTTAATTCTTTTTGCATTACCTCAGCCATTTTTTTGTTATCTTTTTTTACATCATTATAAAATACTTGAGGTCCATAATAATTCTTTTGCTCTAAATAATTTAAATGGATTGAAACATACATATTAGCATTACTATTATTAATAATTTTAATTCGATTATCAAAATCACTTTTCTTACGCCTTTCCGCATTTGGTTTACTTAAATCATAATCGCCATTTCTAGTTAAAACAACATTAGCTCCCTTTTTAATTAATTCTTTTTCTAATTTTAAAGATATAGCTAAGTTTATATCTTTTTCGTTAACTTGACCAGAGGAAGTTCCCGGATCTTTACCTCCATGTGCAGGAATAGGAAAAGTCCAAAAATATCATTATTTCTTAAAATTCAATGTTCCATTCTATTTCTATA